>DATBEX010000104.1:0-5035 GCA_036558805.1 Candidatus Udaeobacter sp. | reverse complement strand
TAGCGCGCGCGTCTCGCGGATCGAAAACGAAAAGCGAAGGGCGCCTCCGTTTCCGAAAGCGCCCTTCATATTTGATGGCGGTAAGCCGAATTCTGTCTTCCGAATTTCTTCGGAGCGATGATCATTTATCTCACCCGGATTTCTCCAAGCGCCCGACGAATTCTCATTCGCCGTGATGCGACGATACCCGAGGATCGGCGGACCGGCTATCCCCCCTCTGTTTTGTCTTGCACCGCATGGGGTTTTTCGTGCCTCGCGAATTACTTCGCGAGCGGTGAGCTCTTACCTCGCCTTTTCACCCTTACCGCACTTTGTTGGCAAAGAACCGGCGGTGTCTTTTCTGTGACACTCTCCGTCACCGCAGTTTTTCAACCGTGATGCCCGCGTGTTCTACGCGGCATGCCGCCGTATGGTGTTCGGACTTTCCTCCAGCAACCCCGAAAATTTCCGGAGCCACCAGCGATCATCTGCCATCGGCTAATAGGTTATCACAATTGCTCTCGAAGGAAAGAGAACCACGAGTTTCCCGGAATGGTTCAGCCGCAACAACATGACAAGAATCAAAATGGCGAGGGCACGGTTACAAAGAAAATCGTGATCATCACCAGGCCGATAACAAGTTTTCCCATCATCGCAGCGAGATTTCCCAGCAAACTACCCCAACCAGCCCGACCGACGTCGATCGTTCGCTTACCGGCGATGAATTCACCGGCAACTGTGCCAATCACCGGGCCAACGAACAATCCGGGGACCCCGAAGAAAATGCCGATGATGGCTCCGAGGAGCGCGCCGAACATTCCCCATTTTGTGGCGCCGAAATATCGCGCGCCGAAGTAGCCACTGAGAAAATCGAGTGCATACGCGGTGAGAGTCAGCACCACAAGTATGGCAATCGTTGTCCAGCCGATGCTTTTCGCTGGCCCAAGCATCATCCGGTGAAGGAGCGCGCCAGCAAGAATGATAATGGTCCCGGGAAACACGGGCAGCACTGTGCCAATCAAACCGATTGCAAACAGGATAACGGCCATCGACCACCAGAAAAGTTCCATGATGAAAATTGAAGAATTAAGGCGCGAATGTACAGAAGGCTAGGCCTCGTTGTCATTCTGAGCGAAGCGAAGAATCTCTGGACGTTTTTCAGCAGTACTCACGGAAAATCAGAGATGTTTCGCTCACCTCAACATGACAAAACCGCAGCGCTGATCGGTATAACGAAGATTTTGACCCAGCGGTCTCGATTCCTATAGTGAAAGTTCCCTCTGATTGAATTCGAACTGGAGGAACCATTTATGCCACTTGCCGTTGGAACCAAAGCGCCCGATTTCACGTTACCCACCAAGGTCCCTGCCGGGCCGAAGCAAATCCGGCTGAGCGACAATTTCGGGCACAAGAACAC
This sequence comes from Candidatus Udaeobacter sp., assembly GCA_036558805.1. Taxonomy (GTDB): domain Bacteria; phylum Verrucomicrobiota; class Verrucomicrobiia; order Chthoniobacterales; family UBA10450; genus Udaeobacter. The sequence continues at coordinate 3,639 of DATBEX010000104.1, read as the reverse complement.
GCTTTTGCTTTTTTTCCCGATGGCGTTCACCGGCACCTGCACGACAGAAATGTGTGAAGTTAGCGCGGGGCTGAATGGTTACATCGGCTTGAACGCGGCGGTCTATGGAATCAGCGGCGACAATCCGTTTGCGCAAGAGGCATGGGCTCAGAAAGAGAAGATCCTCGTACCATTGCTAAGCGACTACGAACACAAGGTCGCGAAAACGTATGACGTCATGTACGATTCGTTCCTGCCGCAAATGAATCTCGGAATGGGTGGTGTGCCGAAACGGTCCGCCTTCATTGTCGATAGAAACGGAGTGATCCAGTACGCGGAGAGTAACGATGATGCGCGGCAGCTCCCTGACTTCGACAAGATTAGAGCAAAGCTTTCGGAGTTGAGATGACGCAAACGCCAACCCGAGCCGCGCAGAAGGCGGGGGACCTCTCAATTGTGCTTTGGGTCATTTAAAGTACCGTGTGTACTGTCACGCTTTGCGAGGTCCTTCGCTTCGCTCGGGATGACCGATTAAAATGAATGACGAATTTAAAACGTTAAGGACGTTTGACGCCGGCAAGAGGCGCGAGGGGTTTTTCTATTCGCTTCCGGCACTGGAGGAGCAGGGCATTGGAAAAATTTCGCGTTTGCCGGTGAGTATCCGGATTGTTCTTGAATCCGTGCTACGCAATTGCGATGGCGAAAAGGTACGGCGCAAGGATGTCGAAGCGCTTGGGAACTGGAACGCAAAATCACCGGCAAACGAGGAAATTCCTTTCGTTGTTGCCCGTATCGTTTTGCAGGATTTTACCGGCGTGCCACTTGTGGTCGATCTCGCTGCCATGCGCAGCGCGGTAAAACGACTCGGTGGCGACCCGAAAATCATTGAACCGCTCGTGCCGGTCGATCTGGTCGTTGATCACTCTGTACAGGTCGATTTCTTTGGCTCGGCGCGAGCGCTGGAGCTGAACCTTGACATGGAGTTCAAGCGCAACCGGGAGCGCTACCAGTTTCTAAAATGGGGACAGCAGGCGTTCAAGACTTTCCAACTCATTCCGCCCGGCATCGGCATCGTGCACCAGGTGAACCTGGAGTACTTGGCGAAAGGTGTTCTCTCCGCTCAAGCAACAATCAATAATCAACAATCAACGGTCTACTTCCCCGATACTCTTGTTGGAACTGATTCTCACACGACCATGATCAACGGTCTGGGCGTTGTTGGGTGGGGCGTGGGTGGAATCGAAGCGGAAGCTGGCATGCTCGGCCAGCCGGTTTATTTTTTGACTCCAGAAGTGGTGGGAGTGCACATGACCGGCCAATTGCGCGAAGGCGTCACCGCGACCGATCTCGTTCTCCACATCACGCAACTGTTGCGCGCGCAAAAAGTTGTCGGCAAGTTTGTCGAATTTTACGGCGAAGGCGCTGCATCGTTGCCGGTTCCAGATCGCGCGACGATTGGCAACATGTCACCTGAGTACGGCGCGACGATGGGATTTTTTCCAGTCGATCAAGAATCGGTCGCTTATTTGAAGGCGACGGGGCGCAGCGAGGAACAATGCCTCGCGTTCGAGAATTATTTTCGGGCGCAAAAGATGTTCGGCACGCCGCTCAGGGGCGAGATCGATTACAGCGTCGATATCGATCTGAACCTGGCTGAGGTGCAGCCAAGTGTCGCCGGGCCCAAGAGGCCGCAAGATCGAATCAACCTGCCGGACCTGGAGAAAACGTTTCGCCAGTTACTTGAAAAGCCCGTCCGGGATGGCGGGTATGGCAAACAGAGTGTCGATCTTCGCGAGAAACACATGGTGGAATTGAACGGCAGCGCACCGCGCAACGGCGCCATGGCTTCGACCGATACAAAGGAAGACCAGGGAATCAATCCAGGCGACGAGCTCAACAAGATCGAGATGGTTGCAAACCGGCCAACGCCCGATCCCGGAAAAGAGATTGAAGCAGAGTCGGCAGACGTTTTCCTGTCCGGGCGTGCGCACATTGGCCATGGTAGCGTCCTGATCGCGGCAATCACGAGCTGCACGAATACCAGCAATCCGAGTGTGATGATCGCGGCTGGATTGCTTGCAAAGAAAGCTGTCGAGCGAGGCCTGCGGGTTGATCCTGCCGTCAAAACATCACTGGCACCGGGATCACGTGTGGTCTCCGATTATCTCCACAAGACAGGACTCCAGAAATATCTCGACCAACTGGGGTTCAATTTGGTCGGCTACGGTTGCACAACTTGTATTGGCAACTCGGGACCGCTGCACCCGAATATCGAGAAGACGATTCACAAGTACGATCTGGTTGCCGCCTCGGTTCTTTCGGGAAACCGTAATTTCGAAGCGCGCGTGCATCAGCATATCAAGGCAAACTTCCTGATGTCACCACCGCTGGTCGTCGCGTTTGCGCTCGCAGGACGGGTGCACATTAACCTTTCGCGCGAGCCGCTGGGGAAAGATAAACAGGGAGAAGAAGTCTTTCTGCGGGATTTGTGGCCAAGTTTGAGTGAAATCCGGGACGCCGTGCAAACTGCGCTGACACCGGAAACTTTCCGGAAATTCTATCGCGATTTCGCCGACCAAAATCCCAAGTGGAACGACATTCATTCGAGTGCTGGCGACATTTACCAATGGGACGAGAAGAGCGACTACATTCATGAGCCGCCGTTTTTCCAAAGTTTTTCGATGGAGCCGGGCCGCATTGAGGAAATTCGCGGCGCCCGGGCACTAGGCATCTTCGGCGACACAGTGACGACCGATCACATTTCTCCTGCAGGCGCAATCAAGGAGAGTTCACCCGCCGGAAAGTATTTGAAGTCCCGCGGGATTCAGCCGCGCGATTTCAACAGTTATGGCAGCCGGCGGGGAAACGATCTGGTGATGACGCGCGGAACATTCGCAAACGTCCGGATCAAGAATTTGATGGTGCCGGGAACTGAAGGCGGCGTGACCAAATACTTTGCGAACGGTGAAGGCGAAGAGATGTCGATCTTCGACGCGGCGATGAAATATGCGAAGACGAATATTCCGTTGGTGATTCTCGCCGGGCACGAGTACGGCACTGGTTCATCACGAGACTGGGCTGCGAAAGGAACGCGTTTGTTAGGCGTGAAAGCGGTTGTCGCTGCGAGCTTCGAACGGATTCATCGATCCAATCTCGTCGGCATGGGGGTGTTGCCTTTGCAATTCCCCGACGGGACAAATGCCCAGTCGCTGGGACTGGACGGCTCTGAAGCTTTTTCGATCGTTGGTTTGTCTGAAACAATCAAGCCCGGGCAAACCGTCACGCTGCAGATCGAAGGGAAGGATCGACAGAAACGTTCGGTCCCGATGAAGGTTCGCATCGATACGCCAATCGAAATCGATTACTATCGGCACGGCGGGATTTTGCCGTTTGTGCTGAGGCAATTGTTATCAAGATAATAATATCTCGCGTCTTTGGACTGTAATTGGGGAACCATCAGCAATGAACGCTGAGCGTGGCGACTCGCTCAATGTTTCGGCGAATTTTTCGCCGTAAAGAGCAGCAACGTCAGCGTGAAATTCGAAGCTGGCAGCATTCCAGATTTTCCAGCGCGGATGTTCCACGCGGTATTCACCGCAGCCATCCCTTACAGATGTGTATCCCCAATAATGTTCCGTAATAAACTCAGCATGTGATCCG
>DATBEX010000103.1:0-7172 GCA_036558805.1 Candidatus Udaeobacter sp. | reverse complement strand
GGCTTGATTTCGGGCGGCGGTGGAGGTTCAGGCAGCGGGATGTCTTCCGGTGGGGGGGTCGGTTCCTCAGTGGCCTGCAGCGTTGCTTCCACAACGGCAGTGGGTATGTCGGGAGGAACTTCAACCGGGGCCTCCCGTTTTTGCGCGAGAGCAACTGCGGTGAGATGAATTGCCAATGCGGCACCCAGAGCGCTCCAGAAATACCACGCCCGCGGTGGCCGATAAAGCAGCGGTCCTCCTTGCTTTTCCTCCGGCATAATCAATTACGTGCCGGCGCCCGGCACCCCCTTTAATGCCTCGCTCTTAATTTCGAATGAGATTTTATAAAACCCCGCGGAGCGAAGCATGTCTAGCAAATGAACAATGTTTCCGTGAACCGTGTCCCGATCGCCGCGGACGAATACTTTCGCGTCTGGATCTGATTGGTGCACCTGTATCAGGCGGGCTTGCATATCCGCATCGGTCATTTCGTTTTTGTCGAAGAAATAATGGCCGTCTTTATCGACCGAGACGCTGATGTACTCGCGTTTTGTTTGTGTCTCACCCGAGCTACCGGTCGGCAGGTTTACCTTAATTCCCTTCATGTGTACCTGGCTCAAGCTCACCATCATGAAACTGGCGAGCAAAAAGAACATGATATCGATCAGGGGAATGATCTCGATCCGCGCTTTTTTATGAGGAACAGGTGAGCTGACGTGCACTGTAAATCCCTAGATTGAAGAACGGGTGGCGGAGGCCGGTGTACCATGCTCGATCTCCACTCCTTTGTGCTCTTTGTGTTGTGCTTCAAGCATAACTTCCAGGTTCGTGGCTGCTGTTTGCAGTTCGAACTCTAGGTTAGACACGCGCGAAGTGAAAAAGTTAAACGGAATCAAAGCAAATATCGCGATGCCCAGACCGCACGCCGTCGCGATCAGCGCTTCAGCGATACCGCCTGTGACGGCTTGCACAGCGAGTTCCTCGTTGCCCAGAAAACTGAACGACCTGATCAGACCGGTGATGGTGCCCAACAGACCAAGCAACGGCGCCAAGGTCACGAGCGTATCCATGACCACTAGAAATCGACCGGCACGCTTGATCTCGATGCCCGCAGCTACCTGCAAAGCGCCTTGCAACGAGGCGTGTTGGTGATTGAGTCCATTCCACATCATGCGCAAAACCGGATCGCGTGATCCGCGAGAAAGCCTCGATGCCTCCGCCACATCGCCGTTTTCAATTGCGGTGAACACCTTCTCGATCCGTTTCGGATCGCGTCGGAACCATCGGCCAGTCCACCAAAAGCATCGTTCGATCACCACAGTGAGCGCAATGATCGATACGATCAAAATCGGCCACATGACGGGGCCGCCTTGGTGGAACTTGCTAATTAACCAGTTGCTGCCGAGAAGACCTGTTGGTTGCTCTGGAGTGGGCGAGGCAGCTGGCGACGGGCTTGTCGCGGCGGCCGTAGCCGGGCTAACTGCAACTCCGGGAGCACCGTTGACTGCAGCCGCCGGCGCCGGGCTCAGCGTGACAGGAATTGTTGCCCCTGGCAGCGCGGGCTGCTGCCCCTGTGGCACGTTCGTCGCCGGTGATTGAGCAGGCGCGCCGGGATTTGCAGCAGCTGGATTTGTCGGCGCTTGCGCTCCGGGACTCATCACGGGAGCGGTCGGCGGATTTTGCGCCGGCGGTGGAGATTGCGCGACGGAGGTCAATGCAAATACTAGTGAGCAGACAAACGCGATGAATGGTGTTTTCATAATTTGAATCAGAATTGGTTTGACCGATTGCGTTGCAGGGGTGCCTGTTATCGCAGAATCAATACGTGAGAGTCCAGCAAAACTTTTCACTTTTTTACCCTAGAGGATGTACCCTTATCTCGTAGTATCGCTACATGCAGGACGTAAGGCAAGACCCATCGAGTTGTCACGGTTAAAATTCTATCATCTTGCTGGGGTAGAAACTCGTGAAGCGATTGCAACACTGTTTTCTAAACGCGCCCAATTATCGATGGTGGTTTCCAATCGATCTCCGGCATGAATGGGACCAACGCCGGCCGGCGTCCCAGTTAAGATGACGTCGCCCGGTGAGAGTGTGAGAGACTGACTGGCAAACGCGACAATTTGCGCCACCGAATAAATCATTCGACTTGTGCGCGTGCTCTGGCGCAACTCCCCATTCTGCCGCAACTCAAGTGGAACGTCGCTGACATCGACATCGGCATAAACAAACGGGCCAATCGGCGTGTAGGTGTCGAATGACTTGCAGCGGCCGAATTGCTTCTCGCACTTTTGTAAGTCCCGATCGCTGATATCGAGACCAATTGTGTAACCGAAAACGAAATCGAGAGCGTGCTCCGGGAAAATATTCTTTGCCGACTTGCCGATGACGACAGCCAACTCCGCTTCGTAATCAGTTTGATGTTCAGAAAACGCAATTTCGATCATGCCCTCGTGTGCCAGTAATGAGGCTGGCGACTTGAACCAGATCAAGGGCGTACCCAAAGTGGTCCGCTTCATTTCTGCAATGTGGTCTGCGTAATTCAAACCGACTGCGATCAATTTGGATGGCGCAACCGGCAGATCGATGGTCACACTCGTTAGCTTAACCGTTTCGCCAGTGGGCTCGATGTCGATCCAGAAGGGATTTCTCAAGACGTGAACTTCGTTGTCACGAATCTCGCCGTAGAAAAATCGATCCTCAGATCTAAAGCCGCCGAAGGTACGCATTGTGAAATCGAGAGATTACCCAGATTTTCGCAGATTCCAGGGCGTTTCTGCCAATCGCGATTCCTAATTCGAAGATGCGTCTGACACAAACGCCTTAACTCATTTTGGAACGACCGCTACAAAGTCACGCACCGGTTTCTGTTCCGGAATTGAAAACGCGCTGCCGTTCTCCCGGGCGAACCAAAATCCGGTTGACGATCCACCATCGAGATTCAGGGCGCGTTCAATGCTCACATCTTCGGCGAACGACGTTGTCGCCAGGATCTTCGATAACTCCGCGAGCGAAACGCGGGAGCAAACACCCACTAACGCCCGACTGCCCGTTGTTGTCGCTGCAAAGGTGCGCCGGGCCACGTTCGCAGTGTTCAAACCGCCAATGGCTTTCTTCCGATCAACCAGAAACGGCCCACACTGAATTGCTGTAGATACGTCTGGGCGCTGCGAAAGTTCCCGAGCGCGCACGATCTGCACTCCGCGCCGTGAGGCAACGAGCACGCCGGTGATCAACCGCGCACGCTTCAATGGCGCGATCACTTCGCCGTTCGCAATTCGCAAACCGATCGGTGCAAACCGTTCATCGAAATAACCGCCATTGACTCCAGCCAGACATTGCTCACGGCTCATCGTCTCGCTGAGACTGTCCGCACCACGCTCATTTTGAAGGATGCGCAACGTGCAGGATTTTGTAGAAAAGATTGCAAGATCGACAGCGACGCTCTCCCTGTCGGCGGCGTTTTCGAGAACAACATGCCTGTGCACAACGCTGTCGCGCCCTGCCTCCGACGCGCTTGATTGAATCGTCCAGTCAGCCTGTGCCGTTGCCGCAAGAGCGACGACGAGAAGGATGCATCCAAAACGCATAAGTTATATGGGGAAGGTGTATCAGATGGCGTTCCCAGAATTGCAGATCCTGTCGCAGCTAGGCTTTACTACTGTATTTGTGCAACAGAGCCTGAAAACGCGGATCGTTGCGCAAGGGATCCCAAAGTGGATTTATTTTCAGGCCTTCTACGGTGATCGAACTCGGTCGGCTCAATAATCCGTCCAGGATTTCGATTGCGCGATCTTTCTCACCTATAGTCGCGTAAACTTCGGCCACCGACGCCGTAATTTCGGGCCCACCAAACGCGTCCTTGCTCTCCGGGAGCAATTCAGTTGCCCGCTGTGCCTCGGCGACCGCGGCATCCTTTTCTCCAAGTTGGGCCAGCACTTTGGCCAACTGAATATGGGCGTCTTCGGAGTCGGGACTCCTCCTCACCTGTTCCGCAGCAGCGCTCTTAGCTTTTTCGAAAGCCGCTCGCGCTCCCGCGTCGTCATTTAGTGCTTTCCGGGCGAAACCGATAAAGTAATATTTGGCCCATAAGCCTCCCGGGAAGGCGGCTACTTGATCGTCCGGCAAGCGTTCAGCTTCCTGCAGTGCCTCCTGATACTTGCGTTCCAGGAGAAATACTTCACAACGCGAGCCGATAATCTTAAGCTTGAGCTCGCCGCTCAGTGGGACCGATTTTATTGCGTCAAAGGCCTTCTCCGCGGCCCCGAAGTCTCCTTTTTCGAGGATGGCCAGCTTTGATTTCACCTCCAAAGGGCCTGCTGCGGTTGGATCCAATGCGAGCGCGCGATCGATGGTCTTGTTCGCGCTGTCAAAATCGCGAAGCATCTGGTAGTTAAACGCGAGATTTTGCAGCGCCCATATGTCTTTGGGATTCAGACTGGCTGCCTTTTCGAGATTGGCCGTCGATTCGGTCCATTTTCCCTGACGGCGTTGGATGGCGCCGAGGGCGAGGTAAACCTCTGATTCGTTAGGCAAGCCGCTTTTCGCGATTTCGAATTCCTTCAGCGCCGCATCATAATTGTTATCGCCGTAGTAGTACGAAAATCCGCGCGCAAGATGTGCCTCAGGCAAATCCGGCTGCAATTGGAGAGCTCGCTCGGCAAGAGTGCGCGCTTTTTCGCGCCGTTCCGGGGTCCGGTCGAACGTGTGCAGGATCCAGTTTTCCAATTGCGAATAGCGTGCAACGGCAAGGGCAAAGTTTGGGTCCAGGTCGATGGCACGCTGGTAAAGCTGCTCGCTCTGCTTCAGCTTTTCGAAATCCTCAACAGCCATGGAAAGATTGTGCGCCTGCAAAAAAGCCAGGTAGGCCTCACCGTTGTCAGTCGGTTTGTGTTCCATCTGCGCTTTTTCGCTCGGCGATAACTTTGCCCTCAGCTCGTTCGCGATTTTTTGAGCGAGATCGGTTTGAATTGCGAACACATCAGTCAGCTCGCGATCGTAATCTTCGGCCCAGATATGCTGGTCGGTGTCGGCGTTAATCAATTGAACATTGACCCGCACCCGATTGCCTTCGCGCCGAACACTCCCTTCCAGAATAGCCCCAACTCCCAGTGCCTTTCCAATCTCACGAACGTTTGATGCTTTTCCCCGATACGGCATGACCGAGGTGCGCGAAATCACCTTCAAATCGCCGATCTTCGATAAATTGGTTAGAACATCATCTTGAATGCCATCCGCAAAATAGGCGTTCTCCTTGTCGTCACTGAAACTTTCGAAAGGCAGCACTGCAATCGATTTGTCAATCTTGTGTGCTGATACTCGAGGCAGGAGAAAAAACCCTGCCGCGGCCGAAATTATCACGCCTGTTGTTATAAGCATGATCACATTGCGACGGCGGTGCCCGGTAGGCGCCGGGGTTGCCCGCACGCCTTGGGGAGTGATGTCGTAAGCCCACGCAAGCATGAGCGCGATTGGAAAACCGAGAAGTAATATGGCGATCACCAAACGAAGCGCCCAGTTTGGCAACTCCCATGCCGGAAAGGCGGCTGACGCGAGTTGTATAATTCCGCCGGCAGCGACGATGTAAGCCGCCGCTACTCGATAAACCTTGCGCCGCTTCACTTCCTCAAAGAAACCGCCGTTCATAACAGGAGCTTGGACTGATTCGAATTATAGCCCAACGGCGAAAACATAGACACGAAAATGAACAGCAGCGTTCAGTTCAGTAGAGAAAGAACCCGGCGCTAAGCTTTCGCTTCGCGCCCGTCGATCAAAGCCTGAAACCGCGGATCGCTTCGCAGCGGATCCCACATTGGATCAAGTTTCAGAAATGGTACTGTCACCCCATTCGGCGTACTTAGTGAACGCTCAAGAAGTTGAAGGGCCTGGTCTGTTTCGCCGGTCCAGGCGTAGATTTGAGCGAGCGCAACCGTTGTCTTGGGACCGTCAAGCGCGTCTTCAGATTCGGGGAGAAGTTCGACGGCCCGCTTGCCTTCGGCGATGGCCAGGTTCTTTTCACCAAGTCCGGCCAGAATCATGCCGTAAACTACGTGCCGGGAGGCGTCATTCGGGCCTTCGCGCAAGGCTTTTTCTGCAATTGGTCGAGCACGTTCAAAAGCAGCCACTGCCTTTTGCTTATCATTCAAGAACGTGTAAATCGCGCCCTCAAAAAATTCTCTTGGCTTATCATAGTGAAAGACCTCCTGAGGCGATTGCTTTAGAAGGGCGATTGCGTCCGGGAATCTCCGCTGCAGCAACAAAAGCTGCACACGCGAGAACGTGACAAGACCGTCTGGATCGAGCCCTGCCGGCAGTTGCGTGAGCTCTTTCTCCATCACGCTAAGATCTCCCTTCCACGCAACCGCAAGGTTCGCTTTCTCCGCGCGCGGACCAAATGACTGTGGTGCAGCCTCGATCGCACGATCGAAGATCTTCTCGGCAGTTTCGAAATTCTTGGTTGCGTAATAATTGTCAGCAAGATTTTGCAAAACCCAGGCGTCCCTCGGACTCAGGGATGCGGCCCTCTCCAGATTCGTGGTGGACTCGTTCCATTTGCCCTGACGACGCTCAATCGCACCGATGGCCATATAAACTTCCGGAGAGTTCGGCAGGCTCAGCTTTGCAATGGCGAATTCCCTGAGCGCTCCCTGATAATCGCGCTCGCAATAGTAATAATAGAAACCCATTGCCAGATGGGCTTCAGCCAAGTCCGGCTGCAAACGAATCGCAGTCTCCGCAGCGGCACGCGCTTTTTCCTTTCGCGCGGGCGTTGGATCGAAGTCGCGATAACTCCATTCGTGCACCCGTGCCAATGCAGCAAATGCGCCGGCGAAGTTTGGATCGAGTTTTGTTGCTTCTTCAAAGAACTGCTCAGCCTTGTCTGTATTACTGCGGAACTTGTCCGGCCGGTTAAATATCTCGTGTCCCTGCATGAACGCCAGATAGGCTTCGCCATTTTCAGTCGGTCTGCGCTCCATTTGCGCCTTCTCCATCGGCGACAGTTTGGCCTGCAGTTCGCGTACGATTTGTTGGGCAAGGTCAGTTTGAATGGCAAACACATCGGTCAGATCGCGATCGTAATCTTCCGCCCACATGTGCTCGTCGGTGTCAGCGTTGATTAATTGCACATTCACGCGCACCCGATTGCCGGCCCGGCGGACGCTGCCTTCAAGAATGGCACCAACTCCCAGCGC
>DATBEX010000102.1:0-20260 GCA_036558805.1 Candidatus Udaeobacter sp. | reverse complement strand
TTAGTCACGACACAATTTCCCATGGCGATACTCTTTACTTTGCTTGTGCCAAAGCGTTCCCAGCTTCTGCCAAACAAGCCACCAACATTCGCGCCGGTTTTTTCCACGATCAGACCGAATGTGTGGACGCTGTTGAGGTCGATCAAAGTATATGGACATCCAGTGTCTATCAGCAGCGCGCCTCGCCGATTGTTGATGGAGACTGGCACAAACAGGTGATTGCCGAAGCGCCGCTCCAACTTCGCCCCAGCAAGGCCTTGCTTTGAGAGAAAGGCTGTAAGTGTGTTGGATTGCTGTGCCTGCGTGCCAGGTGGCGAAAATGGCGCGAGCAAAAGCATTGCGATAAACAGTTTTTTCATGAGATGAAATGCTGATGACTGGAAGGCCGGATTCTCAAACTTTGGACATTGGGGTCAAGACTGTTTCCACGACGGTGCCACCTCAGCATGCAAGGCAAAATCTCGGCCGTTGGTCACAATGCGCTGTATCTTTTTAAACGTGGCACGCCAGGGCACTTGCCAGATCACAGCAACTGATAAGGATCAACATCCACGGTCACGGTGACATCCTCAGGGAATGGAAGTTTCTCCAGCGTTTCACGAACAAGGCGGCTCAGGTGGATGATAGCGTTGCCGCGGATTAGGATGTGAAAGCGGAATTGACCCTGTAGTTTTTCGAGAGGCGCGGGCGTCGCATCGCCTAAAATGAATTTCTCGCCGAGTGCTTCCTTTAAACGGCGTCGTGAGGTTTCGGCCGATAATTTTGAGCGACCCTCATGTGCAGAGCGCACAGTGACCAGGATTCCATGTTTGAATGGCGGGAAATCACAGCGTTCGCGAAATTCAAGCTCCTGTTGAAAATAGCCGGCAAAATCGTGATGCCTTGCAAACTGAATAGATGGACTAAATGGCGTGTAAGTTTGAACGAAAACTTCGCCGGCGGTTTCTCCACGTCCGGCGCGGCCGGCAACCTGAGTTAGAAGTTGAAATGTGCGTTCGCCCGCCCGGAAATCCGGTAGATGCAAGGCGAGATCGGCGTTGATGATTCCAACAAGCGTCACATTCGGAAAATGAAGTCCCTTGGCGATCATTTGTGTGCCCACGAGAATATCGATCTTACCCGTGCGGAAATTTCTCAAGGTTTCGCGATACGCTTCCTTGCGCGTCATAGAGTCTGCATCCATCCGACGGACGACCGCCTTTGGAAAAACTTGCGACACGATCGACTCGACCTTCTCGGTGCCAAATCCCGCGTAAATGAGTGCGTCTTGTCCGCACGCCGGACATTTCTTTGGCACCGCAGCGGTGTGACCACACAAGTGACAACTCAACCGTCCCGCTAGTGCGGGATACCGATGAAAGGTCAGCGCTACGCTACAATTCGGACAATTCCGCGCTTCGCCACAATTGCTGCAGAGCAACGAAGTTGAAAAGCCACGCCGATTCAGAAACAAAATGGTCTGTTCCCGCTTTTCCAGGCGATCGGCAATCGCGGCCCGCAATTTCTCGGACAGGATTGCGGCCGCCTTCTCTTTTCGGCGCTCCTGGCGAAGATCGACAATGCGCATGAGTGGCATCTGTTTTTCGTCGATCCGCTGAGTGAGTGTAACCAGTCGATATTTTCCAATTGCCGCGTTGTGATAACTCTCAAGGGACGGCGTGGCACTTCCCAACACCGCTACACATTTTTCAATCTTCGCGCGCACGACAGCAACGTCACGCGCATGATATCGAGGAGCTTCTTCCTGCTTATATGTCGTCTCGTGTTCTTCGTCGACAACGATAAGTCCGAGATTTTTCAACGGCGCGAAGACAGCGCTGCGCGCGCCGATCACGATTCGCGCGCGGCCGGAATGGATTTTGTGCCATTCATCATGCCGTTCGCCTTCGGATAAGTGGCTGTGCAGCACAGCGACCGCATCCGGAACGTCGGCAAAACGGCTCTTAAAGCGTTCGACGGTCTGCGGTGTCAGCGAAATTTCAGGTACGAGAACGATCGCGGTGCGCCCGCGGTTGAGCGCAGCGCGAATCGCCTGAAGGTAAATTTCGGTTTTGCCAGAGCCGGTTACGCCGTGAAGCAAAATTGGACTCGCATTTTCAGGTAGATCAAGCGCTTGCGCGATCTCCTTTAGTGCACGCGATTGCTCCTGGTTTAAAATGAGATTCGACGTCGCAACGAATTGCTCATCGCCATGTGGATCGCGAACGACTGATTCCTCGCGTAGGTCTACGAGACCGCGTTTTACCAAGGCGCGAAGCGTTTGATTATCGAGAGAGATTTGTCGCAAAAGCTCCGACGCACGGGTAGGCGCTTCCAGGCGAGAGACCGCCTCCAAAAGTTCTGCCTGTCGGGGAGCGCGTTTCCGTAATTTCTCAAGTTCTATTTGATCAATCCTGCGTCCGGGCTGAACAAACAATTGTTTTTTCCATCCGACTTCAGCGCGTCTGATTACTTGCGGCAGCAAGCTGCGCATCACTGCTTCGATTGGGCAGCAATAGTACGTACTGATCCATCTCGCGAGCTCGAGTAGATGTTCGCTCAAGATTGGCGCTTCACCCACGACCGCTTCAATTAACCGGATTCCTTTTGCCTCGCTTCGTTCCGTACTGGCAACGACGGTTGCAAGCGCCGATTTGTCTCGAAACGGGACGCGCACGCGGGAGCCAACGCTGATTCGACCGATCAGGCTCTCCGGCACCTCGTAGTCGAGCTCGCGACGAATCACCCGATCAATAATGACGCGAACGTAACTAGGTTTTGCCATGGAGACCGCGTTAATTTAATTGCTCGGGTGAGCAGGAGCACGAGATTTGATGCCGAAGTGATACGATTCCTGCTCAAACTTCTTTTGTGCGTCATGCTGGCGCTGGCCGCGGGCTTTGCATATCTCGCTGTGCGATCCGGCGATCCGCTGTACACGTTTTATGAATGGATGAGTCCGGCGCGGTTCCATCAATACGATCGCCTGATTCGCGCCGTCGCAACCGAACATCATCTCGATCCGATGCTTGTGAAAGCGGTCGTGTGGCGTGAAAGCCGCTTTGATCCAAAAAAACAGGGTACCCGGGGAGAGCGCGGACTTATGCAAGTGAGCGAAAAAGCGGCGAACGAATGGGCGCGCGAAAATAAGATTACCAATTTCCGTGCGGACCAACTTTTTGATCCAAAAACCAACCTGGAGGCTGGCTCGTGGTACTTGCATCGCGCATTTGAACGTTGGGCCGCTCAACCAGATCCGATTCCTTTTGCGTTGGCCGAATACAATGCGGGAGCTAGTCGTGTGGAAAGATGGAGCGGCGGAAACGGCGTTACTGACATATCGGTAAGGCAGTTTCTGCAGAATATCGACTTCCCCGCAACGCGGAAATACGTCGAATCGATTATCGAGCGTTACCAGTTTTATCAGCGGCGAGGGCAAATGTGACGATTCCGCGCGCTGATCAAAGCGTGCGGTGATGCATTTTTCCGGCTTGTTCGGTAAGAATCTTTGCCTAAAGTCGCGCAGTTCATAGTGAGACAATGGGACGGTCGAGCTCTTTCATAAAGGGTACAATTCTTCTTGCTACGGCCGTGGGCTTGGAGCTCGTCGCGTCTAACACTAATTTGCGGGGACAAAATAATGATCCCAGTGAATCGCCAGCGTTCCACGCAGGCATCGGAACGCATCAGTCGCACACGGAGAGTGATACAGCGCCTGAGCTTCCAGGAGTCAACGAGACCCAGGCGCAACCTGAATTTGAAATGCCCCCGCCCACACGCAGCAGTTTCATGGCACGATGGAACAGTGTGACCGATGCGACTGGCTATTTATTGGATGTTTCTACCAGCGATTCGTTCCGCAGCTATGTGGATGGCTACCACAACCTGGATGTCGGCAAGGTAATCGCGCGAGCGGTGACGGGATTGGGCGGAGGTGCCACCTACTATTATCGGGTTCGGCCTTATGGGGCATACGGTCCGGGCCGTTATTCGCAAGTCATGGCAGTGACGACGGTGGGCACGGTAGGACTCGTGATTCATCCAACGTTCGACGATTCTATTACCGGCAATCCAAACGCAGCAGCGATCGAGGCGATGATCAACCGGGCCATCTCCATCTATGAGTCGCTGTTGAGCGATCCGGTCACCGCCGAAATTTACTTCCGCTACGCGACGACTTCACCGAACGGTAACCCGTTGCCGGCAAATCGGATTTCGCAAAGCAATTACGTTTACTATGCGATTCCGTGGAACACCTACATTAACGCCTTGCGAGCGGATGCAAAGACGATCAACGATAGTCTTGCGATTGCGAGTCTGCCAGGAAGTGCATTATCGCCAAACATCAACGTCTCCAGCGCTGGTGGGCGAGCGATTGGCTTGAGCACGCCGCCCGGGATATCTGGAAACGGAAATCTCGGCGGTCCCTATGATGGGATCGTAACTCTTAATTCTGCCGTGCCATGGCAGTTCACGCGGCCGGTCAGCGCCGCTAATTTCGACGCGCAGCGCTTGACGCAACATGAAATTGATGAGGACCTGGGTTTTGCATCGCACTTAGGCGCGGCGAATCAGCGTGATCTCTGGCCGCAGGACTTGTTCAGTTGGTCGTCCCCCGGCGTTCGAAATCTTACTTCCAGTGGGCCACGCTATTTCTCGATAAATAACGGGGCCATCAACATCGTCAATTTCAATCAGAATCCGAACGGGGATTTCGGTGATTGGCTGAGCTTGGCTTGCCCGCAAGCTCTTCCCTATGTCCAGAATGCCATTAGCTGTCCTGGGCAGTCTTCCGATATTGGAGGGACTTCTCCGGAAGGCATTAATCTCGATGTTATCGGTTATGACTTGGTGGCATTGCCCAGGGCCGCGGTGGGTGACTTTAACGGTGACGGCCACCCGGACTACGTTCTGAGAGACCCCACCACTCGGCAGACAGCGATCTGGTATCTGAACAACAACGTTTATCTAAGTGGCGCTCTGGGTCCAAGCATTACTCGCGGCTGGACATTGGATAGCGTAGCGGACTTCAATCGCGACACTCATCCAGACTACGCACTGTTTAACTCGACCACCGATCAAACAGCGCTCTGGTATTTGTCAGGCCCAACTTTTATTGGAAGCGCTTATGGACCGAGCCTGGCGAATGGTTGGGAATTGGTGGTGACAGCCGACTTTAACGGTAATGGCTACCCCGACTATGTGCTTTACAGCGCAAGCACTCGGCAGACAGCGATCTGGTATCTGAACAACAACGTTTATGCTGGCGGCGGTTACGCACCGACGCTTCCGGTGGGCTGGAGCGTTGTAGGGGTGGCAGATTTTAATCGCGACGGCCAAAAAGATTATCTTTTGTTTAATCCGGGTAATCACCAGACAGCGATCTGGTATTTGTCGGGGCGAACGCTCATCGGAGCAGCTTATGGGCCGACAATTCCCGGTGGTTGGGCACTAGTAGCTGCGGCCGACTTTAACGGTGATGGGCGCCCGGATTATCTGCTTTACAATGCGGCTAGTCGGCAGACGGCGATCTGGTATCTGAACAACAACGTTTACGTTGGTGCTGCGTTCGGCCCAACTCTGCCGACGGGCTGGAGCTTGTTGGGGCCCTGACGAACGCTTAAGCGCACTTTAAACATGGCCTCCGTCGGCGGGGAACGTCGCGCTGCGATTTAGCATTAGTTACATGTTCGGCTTTCGACGGTCAGATAGTATTCATGCTTGATCCTTTGTACGATGCCGTAATACAAGAGCCGGGCCAATCAACGCAACAGGGCTATATATGGTTTCTTTTTCAATACGTTTCTTTCTCGCTCTCATCTGCTGGATGAGCGCTTTCTTAGTAAACAACGCTCATGCCGCGTTTGGGGACATTGTGGCGCAGTACACGTTCCCGGCCTCCTCATTCGTCAAGATGCCTGGGCAACGGCTCATGTATGCGACAATTCCATCCCAGAATTCTGTCGCGATCATCAATACCAATACTCTCGCAGTGGAGAGCACGGTATTCGTTGGGTCTGGCCCCGCCAATCTTGCATTCTCGCCAGATGGATCGAGGGCGTACATTGCTAACAGCACTTCGAGTTTTGTAGCTGTTTTTGATACGCAAACTCGAACGGTAGTTAATTCATTTCTCCTTCCAGAGCAGCCGCAAGACGTCGTCTTTGGCAGTCAAAACCGACTGTGGGTTCTTGGACAAAGTCAGATATTCCAAATCGATGCCACAACCGGCGCTTCAACCGGGCCGAGTATTGGTGCTCCGGTGTTCATCTATAGCGGCTCTCTGGAGATCAGCCCTGACCGAAATACACTCTACTACGGCGACTACGGCCTTTCGCCATCGACGATGTATAAAATCAATGTCTCGTTGACTACTCCTGTTCTGGCGTTGCAGACGCCGTTTGGAACGGTCGGATCAAATGGCGAGGACCTCACGCTTAGTCACAATGGCAGCTTTATTTGCTATACAACGGGCTCGGGACAAAATCTCTACGACATTGCGAAGTTTAGAACTTCCGATTTCGCCAGTTTCGGTTCCTTCAACACCGGACCTTACCCGCAAGCGCTAGCCTTCAGCCCAGACGATTTGGTCGTGTATGCTTCTGTTAATACTGCTTCTGGCATACAGATTTTCAACGCAAACACATTTCTTTCGTTGGGAACCATCTCTGGTCCGGACACGGCAAGTAAAATAGCGGTCGATCCCACAGGTAGATACCTGTTCGCTGGATATACCGACTCGTTTGGAGGTTTCACAGGCACCCTTGTCTTCGACACAGGGAGAATCACTCAGTCGAATTCGAGTTACGACTTCAACGGTGACGGCCATCCTGATTACGTGCTTTACAACGCGAGCACGAGGCAAACCGCTATTTGGTATTTGAACAATAACATCTACTTAGCTGGGGCTTATGCTCCAACTCTTCCTGGCGGATGGTTGTTGATTGATATAGCGGATTTTAACGGCGACGGCCATCCTGATTACGCGTTGTACAATGCAAGCACCCGGCAAACAGCAATCTGGTACTTAAACAACAATGTTTACATCAGCGGCGCTTATGGACCGAGTCTGCCCAGCGGTTGGGAGCTTGTTGGTACAGGCGATTTCAACAGCGACCGTCGACCAGACTACGTGCTTTACAACGTGAACACACGGCAAACGGCAATCTGGTACATGAATAACAACGCGTATGTCAGCGGGGGCTATGGACCGTCTCTGCCTGCCGGTTGGAGCGTCGAGGGATTAGGAGATTTCAACGCCAACGGCCAATCCGATTATTTACTATTCAATTCAACCAGTCGACGGAGCGCAATCTGGTACCTGTCAGGGCGCTCGCTAATCGGCGGAGCGTACGGTCCGACGATCGCCAGCGGTTATCAGTTAAAGGGCACTGCTGATTTTAATGGAGACAGCAAGCCAGATTATGCACTTTTCAATCAAACAACTCGCCAAAGCGCAATCTGGTATATGAACAACAATGTTTACATGAGTGGAGCGTACGGCCCAACCGCTCCGGCGGCGTGGAGCTTGGTCGCGCCGTAACAAACGTTCCACATTGTTATGGGCACGAAAATCAGGGGCCTGATGGCATTTGGTTTGTTTTCGGGAGCGTTGCTCTCGATCGTGTTCGCGTTCCCGAGCACACAACGGCAAAACAACGCCCAAAGTGAATCTGGAGTAACCGTGCCGAGTCTGGTCTCGACCAAAAGCGCCAATGAAGGAATGCGAACCCGCGCTGGTACCGTTCTGCCGACTGGCCGATACGGATTACAAATAGACTGGAACCAAACGAGCTTAAGTTTGGACAAGTTGGATGTTCGTTCTGCAACGCTGAGCGCACCGAACCAAATCGGCGTCAACAGAAGTGTCGCAGTCTCGCCGAACACGCGAGCACAAAGGTTCCTCAATCCAGATGGCTCTCAGATTACCGTTCTAATTATCAAAAGCTCCGGCGCTTCTGGCATCGGAGTGCATTTCCGCAACTTTGCGCTTGCCCACGGTGATGAAGTGTACGTTTACGGCCTTGAGGCCGACAGCATCGTTTTTGGTGCGTACGTGAACAAGGGTCCATGGGGCAGCGGCGACTTTTGGTCTGGCACAATCGTTGGAGACACGGCTGTTATCGAGTTCTACTCAAGAGGTAACCAAACTGCAACAGCGTTCGAGATCTTTGAGATCTCGCATATTTTTCCCGAACTTGAGTCGCGACTGCGATCGGATACACCTGACGTTCTGGGCTGCGAAGTTGACGCGTCATGTTACGGCGAGATCCAGAAGAATGCCGTTGCCAGAATCCTATACAACGATAACGGATCGTTCGTCTGCACAGGCACTTTGCTGAACGATCTTGCGCAAGATCACGTCCCCTATTTTTTGACCGCCAGCCATTGTGTCGAAACACAGGCAATCGCTCAGACGGTGGAAGTATATTGGTTTTATCAAACAACAAGCTGTAATAGCGGTGTACTGCGGAGCGACATTGTGCACCAGGCCAGCGGCGCAAACCTGCTCGCAACCCAAAACTCGAACGATTTTTCCCTGCTTCGTCTGCGAAGTGATCCCCCTGGCGGGGCAGTGTTTTCCGGATGGACCTCCGCGGCTCAACCCACAGGCACCGCCGTTTTCGGACTTCACCATCCCGACGGATTCGTACCGCCAGATATTCCATCATATCTACGAAGGGCGAGTGGCACTATTACCAGTACAAATCAGAGTTGCGGGGTAAGCGGACTGGTAGACGGCTATAGAACCGACTGGACGTCGGGTACAACTGAGCCGGGAGGTAGCGGGTCCGGCCTTTTTACTTCCAATGGGTCGCTGGTAGGCGTCCTAAGTTGCGGGCCAGCTCCGCCGACGTGCAACAATCCCTTCGCTTCATACAGTAAATTCGCCAACTTCTATTCCCAAATACAACCGTACATCGGCACATTCAGGGTGTTTGGCCCCAAATACGATTTCAACCGCGACGGGAAGCCTGACTACGTCCTATACAGTCCAGGCACACGTCAAACAGCGATTTGGTACTTAAACAACAACGAGTATCAAGCTGGCGCTCTCGGCCCAACTGTATCAGTCGGGTGGTCGTTTGTAGATTCAGCAGATTTTAACGGCGACGGTCATTCTGATTATGCGTTGTACAATGCGAGCACGCACCAGACGGCAATTTGGTACTTAAACAACAATGTTTATGTCAGCGGTGCTTACGGACCGACTCTGCCGAGCGGTTGGGCGTTAGTAGCCGTCGGCGATTTCAATGGCAATGGCACACCGGATTACGTCCTTTACAATCCGAGCAGCGGTCAAACGGCAATCTGGTACATGAATAACAACCTTTACGTAAGCGGAGGTTACGGTCCGATTCTGCCGGCCGGATGGAACGTGGCGGGTTTGGGAGATTTCAATCGTGACGGACACACCGATTATCTATTGTTCAATTCAACAAGTCGACAGAGTGCAATTTGGTATCTTTCGGGCCGGACCTTAATCGGCGCAGCATATGGCCCCACAATTGCCAGTGGTTATCAATTGAAAGGCGCTGCCGATTTCAACGGCGATGGAAAACCCGATTATGCGCTTTCCCATGCTACAACGCGTCAAACGGCGATATATTATCTGAACAATAACGTTTACGTGGGCTTCGCTTTTGGCCCAACTCTTCCGGTTGGCTGGAGTCTAGTCGCGCCCTGAGTGCTGCGACAGAGTCCTGGTTTATGAGTTTGTCTACGTTCTTCAACGAATAACTTCACCGTCGACTACCACGCCATCGTCCCACCCATGTGCTCCAGCCGTAAAAACCAAGCGGTTCCAGAAATCCGGCCGTGGTTAGAGCGTCTATGTCTGCGCGGCTGGGTGTGATCTTTGCGTTGGAATCAGTTCCGTAATAATCGTCGATCACCATCCAGCAACCGTCGGCAAGTTTGTCGCGGTAGCACTGGATGTCGCGTTGTTTGGCGGCGTCTGCGTCGAGAATTAATAAATCAATGTTATCCGAACCCAGTGCCAGGTTCACTGCGCGTGTTGTTGCCGCGTCAAAGGAACGCCCCTTAACAAGAGTGACCATTTCCAACACCCCGTGCTTGGCGAGATTCCGTTCCAGGTCGCGCAAAATATTGCGCGTGCCCAGCCGTTTATGTTTGAGGCGTCCGCCAGGTTCGATCGCGACCAGTCTTTTGTTCTGACCCGAATCACGCACGCCGAAAGCTGCGGCAATCGTTGCTCCGCCAACGCAGGCGCCAATCTCGAGAACGTTGGCAGAGCAAATTTTTGCAAAGTGGTAAATGAGAATCAACACGTCCAGATGCAACATGGAGTGTTTATCGCGGATCTTCAGCAGCTTCGAATGGATTGGCTCGTGGCGGTACTGCATCAGGACATACATCAAGCTCAGGCTATCGCTAAGCTGATCGCTGGCTTGCGATTGAATCGGTGATTTCGCGATCGGAGTGGACGGTGGGCAATGCTGCCCCATCACCACGAGATCGCGCTTGACTCCGTCGAGTTGGGCTACGCCAGGGCAAAATCCCCAACGCTCAAAGCCGAGACGCTGAAACAATTTCAAACTCGGCTCGTTATGCCCGAAGATGAGACCAACCAAGCCTGTGATGCCCAATGACGGCGCGCGAGCAATCGCCTCCTCCAATAGTCGTCGTCCCACACCGCGCTGTCGGAATTGTTCATCCACGTAGACGCTGATTTCGGCCGTGCCGCGATATGCCTCGCGTGGCAGGAATCTTTTGAAATCTATCCATCCAATCACGCGACCTTCCGACTCCGCGACCCAAAATGGATATTGTTTTGGCGAATGTTCGCGGAACCATGGCAGTCGTGCTTCCACCGTGGTCGGCTCAAGCTCGGCCGTTACCATGCGCGTCGGAACGATTGTGTTATAAATCTCAACAATGGCCGGCAGGTCAGCCTCGATAGCATCACGGATGATCATTTAGTACGGATTACAGTGTCGCGCCGCGAGCAAGTCGCACAACGCGGTCTGCCTTCAGTGATCACGGCTTACGTTTCTTGATTGGCTTTCGCGTTGCAGCGGGTGAACTCGTCGGCGTAACTGTCGCGTTAGTCGGGGTCGCTACCGGACTCGACATCGGAAATGCAAACGCAGGCGACGATGAAGCATGGGCTGTCGCCGATGCACCCAACGAAGGGGATGTTGTTGCGCTCGGTGATACCAATGGGGTTTGTGTCGGAGCGGGGCTAGGTGAAGGCGGGATGATATTTTCCCAGTGATGCAGCGGCACGCTTGCTCCTCCGATTTCCTTGACGAGGGCTTCACAACGCGCATGAATCTTTTCCAAATCGGGAGGACCAAACGGTTTGTCAGCTGTCTCGGGGAAGATCAAGTAGGACACCTTGAGATCACTCACCGGGCGATTGTAAGGCGTCGAAAGCGTATTGATCTCTTTTGCAATTCGCAGTGATGCCTCACCGACTTTGTCGTTAGGCCCGACATCCCCGACGATGACCGGATATATCGAGTCGCCGAAAACAACGAGCGCGTAGTCCCCGAGTTTAACCGGATCTTGAGCATGCGTAAACGCACCCGGTACGACAATGAAGGGGTCGGTAGCGCCGATCAGAAAGCTGAACTTTTTTAACGTACCAACTTCCGCTCGCAATTGCGCGATCAGGTTGCGCAGATCACGTTTGCGACCCGGCGTCGTCGTCGAAAGCGCGAACTCAGCTTCGGCGCGCTTCAATTCATCTTCGGTTGCCGCGAGATATGGATTCGATGCAGGCGTCTTTTTGGCCCAGCGATAACTGGTGGAAGGTTTGAAGTTTGCAGGCGTTCCAGTACCGATTGGCATCCGATCCGCATCAGAGCCATCGGCATCCACATCCATGTCCGCCTGAAGCAGAAGCGCTTTTCGGTGGGTCTCGGGATGCTGAAGCTGCAATACGGTTTGGCAATCGAAAAAGTTATGCCGTGAAAGAAGCAAATCGAGGCGAGCAAGGTTTTCACGCAGCATTTTCACTTTCGTATCGTAAAGCTGAGCGTAAAGCGGTGAAACCGGCTCGGGGGGCAGCATTGTCGCCAGTCCCGGCAACAGCGTTGGTAATTGCGGACTGACCTTGCTCAGCTCTTCAATGGTCTTATTTGCAGAAGGCACGCGCGCCTGCAATTTGAGGTCGAGCACGTAGCTGTCTGGCTCGGTGCGTTCGGTTGCTGCGTCGGCGCCGGCTGTTGTCTCGACAGTCGAATGAAGAGTGATCCCGTTAAATAATTTCCCGGTATCCAGTTTTCCAGTGATAACGGGGGATCGTGCCGGTGTGGGTGTTGGTGTCGCGACGACTTCGACTGGCGCAACATGCTGCAGACGTTCGAGTGAGATCCAGCGATAAACAATCGCGGCGAATAGTGCGCTGAATATCACCAGCACCAGCCGCCGCCACGTCCGCAGACGAATTCTTCCCACGCGATTACTTTTTTACCCAGGCGACAATAGCCGCGATGATTCCGATCACACTGAGGATACACATCATCCCCGCTGGCATTGCTCTTCCTGTCCGTATGAATTTGGGAACGAACTGAGCAGCGAGTAAAAGCGAGACAATGAACGCAGTTGCCAACCCAATGACGCGATGCTCGGGGAGTAGGAACGCAGCCACAAGTAATAGCACTCCAGTGATTGACCCCGCAATGATTGACGCCACGCTGCCTGCCTTGACGTAACCGACAATGCCGCCCACGACCGTCAGAACGCCGAAAACGATAAAGTAAATCTTCGCTGCTTCCATTAAACTAAGGCTGGCGCATTGGTAAGCCAACTGCTTTGCCCTGTCCAGTGGGCGTTGCACCGTGTTCGTGATACGGCCAGATTGTAACTAGCCTATTCCTTGCTGGCGCGAGGCCGACCCCAACAACGAGGAACGCTGGCTTGCGTCATTATAAAATTCGATTTGGCGCCCCCCCAGACGACGTATCACACGCCAGCCGTGACTCTTTGCAAATTCTCTGACGTCCTCCTCGGACATTTCTCGGAGAATTCGCAGCTCCGCAGGCTGAGTAACCAGGTACTCAGGCTTAATCGATAGCATCCTGGCAATCTTCACGGCGAGAGCTGACAGATTCTCCTGCATGATCATTCCGTTCTAACGATTTGCGGTGCTGTTGGTGGGTGCCGCAATTTTCTTCGCGGGCAGGGACGGTGGGCGCTTCGGTTTTCGATTTAGGACCTTTCCCAGGGCGCAATGCGCTTTGCGGCTCGGTGAAGGACCCCGTTCGCTCGGTTTTTCCATGCGGCAGGAAAATTGACGCAGGGAATTCGGAAAACCAAATAATTCTTCCGGCGACGACACGTCTTCGCAGGCGCCGCTGGGCTGCGAGCGCAACTGGCGCGATGAAGTTGATCAGCTAAGTTTTGCAGATGTTCTCGGAAACGATCGAGCTACGTGGCCATATTATCGATTCCCTCATCTTGCCGAAGGTGCTGGATCAGATTTTGACCCATGGGGCAAACTTCAAGATCAGCGAAATCAAGATTGGCGAAAAGCGCGCGGACCAGAGCTTTGCGCGAATTGATGTCTCCGCCGGGACGAGCGAAGCCTTAGATGAATTAGTTTTGCGCCTGCGTCAGCACGGAGCCGAGGTCGTTGAGCGCGGAAACGCGCAACTGGTCAGCGCCCCTGCGGATGGAGTTTTCCCTCGCGATTTTTATGTCACAACCAATCAGCAGACATTTGTTCGCTTCGGCGGCAAGGAAATCGAAGTGCAGCCTGCCATGATAAACAGCGCAATTGCAGTTGATCGAAAGAAGGGCTCCGCCCGCGCGGTCAAGTTTTTCGACGTTACCAAGGGAGACGAAATTGTGGTTGGCCACCAAGGGGTCCGCGTTGTGCCGGTGCAGCGTTCAACTACGCACACCGATCTATTTCAATTCATCAATACGGTTGTTGACGCCGACGAACCAAAATCGGCCATCATTCGCGAATTGAGTGAGGAGTTGCGACGCGCGCACACAGCGAAGGGAAAAATCGCAATCGTCGCCGGTCCTTCAATTGTACGAACCGGCGCTGGTCAGCATTTGGTGCGTCTCATTGTAGCGGGCTACGTCAATCGTCTTTTCGCGGGAAATTCATTTGCCGCGTACGACGTGGAACGCGCTTTGTACGGGACATCGTTAGGAATGAATCCTGATCTTGCCTTTGTGCGAGGCGGACATGAGAACCATCTTCGTGCAATTAATACGATTCGCGAAGCTGGAGGAATTGCTGCTGCCGTGCGAAAAAAAATCCTGACGCACGGTGTCATGCATGCCTGCGTGCGCCACGATGTGGACATCGTACTCACCGGAGCAATTCGAGACGAGGGTCCGATTCCAGGCGTAACAACGGATGTAATTGAAGCTCAAAAAGTCATGCGACAGAAGCTTGCGGACGTGACTCATGTGATGCTTTTGGCGACAATCCAGCATTCGCTTGCCGTGGCGAGCATGCTCGCGCCTTCATCCAAAACGGTATGCGTCGATATTGATCCGTCTGCCGTCGAAAGAGCCGTCGAGCACCAGCCTCTGCAATCAATCGGCCTGATCACCGACGTGGAACCGTTTCTGCGAGAGCTCGCTGATTACCTTAGTGAGTCCCGCCTTCGCGAGTAAGTTGTCATTCTTATGCGCGAGCTGCTCCTGTGTCCGCCCGATTACTATGGTATCGAGTACGAGATCAATCCCTGGATGAGTCGCGCCCGGGGAGCCGAGGTGGCGCTGGCACAAAGACAATGGAAAGGATTGCATGCGCGGCTCTCGAATCTGGATTGCGAGGTTCATCTGATTTCGCCCCAGCCCGGACTTCCCGACATGGTCTTCACGGCAAACGCTGGACTGACAATCGGACGGAGATTCATTCCGAGCAATTTCCGTCACAAAGAGCGCGCAGGTGAGCAGCCGTTCTTCGCGAAATGCATGGAGCAACAGAGTTATGAAGTGAGTTGGTTATCGGAACATCTCTATTTTGAGGGTGAAGGCGACGCGCTTTTTGGCGGCGATGCGCTTTTTTGCGGTTACAAATTTCGCTCCGACATTCAATCCCATCGCGCCATAGCGGATATGCTTGGCTGTCTAGTGATCTCAGTGGAGTTAGTCGATCCGCGCTTTTATCATCTCGACACCTGCTTTTGCCCGCTGCCGGATGGTTCCGCGTTTTGGTTTCCGTCCGCGTTCGATGAGTACGGCCAACGCGCGATTCGCGAACATGTCAGCGATTTGATCGACGTTTTGCCAGAGGAAGCGATGCACTTCTCATGCAATGCGGTGGTCATTGAACGGGACATTGTCCTGCCCGAAGGTGCGCCGCGACTCATCGCGACGTTGCAAGATCGCGGCTATCGGTGTCACGCTTTACCGATGAGCGAATTCATCAAGGCGGGCGGGGCTTGCAAGTGCCTCACCATGTTCATGCCGCAGCGTCAGGCGGTGCCATGATGGAGTTGTCACTCGGGGCAGTCCGCGCTGTCGAGCTCCAGCGCTACTCGCTCCTGTCGCGTTTCGCCCGCAGCGCTTTTTCAATCTTAGCAAGCGGTAGGCAATTTATTACATCCGCTTTGGTCAACCAGCCTTTGCGCGCGATGCCGATTCCGTACCACAAATCCTGCAATCGCTCGATGCGATGCGCGTCCGGATTAATCACGCATTTAACGCCTTTTTGCTTGGCCAATGGCCACCACCTCCAGTCGAGATCGAGGCGTTTCGGTGCCGCGTTGAGCTCAATCCAGGTCCCCGTCCGTGCCGCGGCATCGAGAATTTTCGGGATATCAACCTGATATGGGTCTCGTTTCAGAAGCAATCGGCCAGTTGGATGCGCCAGCATCGTAACATACGGGTTCTCAATGGCCCGAATGACGCGGCGAGTCATCTCAACTTCACTTAAATTGAATACGGAATGAATGGATGCGACGACGTAATCCAACTGTGAAAGGATTTCGTTTGGAAAATCAAGCGACCCGTCGCGCAAAATGTCGCATTCCACACCCGCGAAGAGGCGAAAGTCGCGCAGCTTTTTGTTCAACGTCCGGACACTGGCGATTTGGAAGCACAGCTTCGCTTCGTCGATTCCATGAGCCTGAGTGGAGCTGCGGCTGTGGTCCGCAATCCCGAGGTATTCTAGTCCGAGCTCTTGCGCTGCTTCGGCCATCTCTTCGATCGAATTGTGCCCGTCGCTGGCGGTGGTGTGACAATGAAATGCGCCCCGCAGGTTTTCCTTCTCAATTAGTTTTGGCAGGGAATGGTTCTCGGCGGCTTCGAATTCTCCCCAATTCTCTCGTAACTCCGGAGGAATAAAGTCGAGATCAACTGCATGATAAACGCCTGCTTCGTCCTGCACCTTTGGAATCTTTTTTAGCGGTCTATCCTTTTTCGCTTTTGGATCTACTGGAAGCGGAGCGAGCCGATATTCATTGAGCGTCCAGCCACGTTGAAGCGCCCGGCTGCGTAATTCAATATTGTGTTCCTTGTTTCCGGTGAAATAAGCCAGCGCGAAAGGATACTCTGTCGTACTTACCACTCGGAGATCGCATTGCACACCCGATCGCAGTCGCACACTCGATTTAGTCGGCCCATGCGCGATAACCGATTCCACCAGCGGATGGGACACGAAGAATTTCGTGATGCTCTCAGGTTTCTTTGTTGCCACCAAAAGGTCCAAGTCGTGTACGATTTCTCTTCTCCGTCGATAACTTCCAGCCAGGTCGACCTGTAAGGCTTCATCGTGTGCGGCAAGATCGGACCGCAGAGTCTCCGCTTCGGCCGCAATCTCGCCGAATTGAAATGAACCGGCATGCGCTGCGCGTCTGGCAATCATGTCACAAAGCTTTTGCTGGGTTGTTTCACCAAAACCGGGCAATTCAGCGACACGTCCGGTTTCGCATGCCTTTTGCAGCTGCTCGATCGAACTGATCTGAAGCTTATCGTAAAGCGCCTTGATCTTCTTGGCTCCAAGCCCGGGCAGTGAGAACAATTCGAGAATTCCGGACGGAAATTCCGTGCTCAATTCCTTCAGATATTTTAGCGATCCAGTCGCTGCAAGCTCTTTGATCTTAAGTGCGATGCTCTTCCCGATTCCTGGAATTTTCGACAGGGCTTCCTCATCTTGAAAATTGCGGACATTCCCACCAAAAGTTTCGATTACTCGTGCAGCATTTGTGTACGCCCGAATTTTGAAAGGATTTTCGTTCTTCAATTCAAGCAGCGTCGCAATTTGCTCTAATGCGCCAGCGATTTCCTCTTTCGTCATTAAATAGACCGTCAACCCAGATCGCCCCTTCGTCGATAGTTGGGGGCTGCACAGGCCCACCAAGGAGCAGCCAAGGGGGATTCTTGTCTGAAAACGTTAGACGTCAGCGCGCGTCGCGACGGCTCTTGACCATCACATTTGCTAGGCCTCTGGACCAATGACCAAATGGATTACGCCGTTGGGCGCGGAAATAAAGAAGCCATTAAAGTCCTCGCTCAGTTGCTCAACTTCATCGCGCCGCGTCACACCATGCACTTTCAGAAATGACGTGGCGGCTTCAGTGTCGTTCGTTTCCAGCTCAAGCCAGATATCGGGATGACTGAGATTTGGTACCTTGTCGATCCAGAGTCTGTTCGGGCCGAACTGAAAAATGCAGCCATCCTTTTCTTCTTCGATTAGAGGAAGTCCAAGTGTGTCACGATAGAAGGCCACCGTCTGATCGTAAGTGTGACTTGGGCATTTGATCGCGATGGTTGCGCCGCCAGAGAATTGCGGGCCCTCAAGCTTTGCGACCATCGTGTGCGAGCCGGACTATGATCATTTAATCTTCGCTGCCCCGGGTGCGGTCATTTTGACCGGGTCAAGGGCACGTTCTAGTTCTCTCTCAGGTAATACCTTTTTGTCGCGAGCGATTTCACGAACAGTCCGACCCGTTTTCGCGCTCTCCTTCGCTATTTCAGCTGCGCGATCATAGCCGATTTTCGGGGCGAGGCTGGTCACCATCGCCATGGATAGCTCGATCAATTCACGGCAGCGCACTTCATTCGCCACGATGCCGCGAATACATTTGTCGCAGAAAACGTCGACCACGTTTGCAAGGAGCCGAATCGATTCCAGAAGACTATGCGCCATCACTGGCATCATCACGTTAAGCTCGAAGTTCCCATTTGCCCCTGCCCAGGTAATGGTTGTGTCATTGCCGATCACTTCTGCGCAGACCATCATCACTGATTCGCACATCACCGGGTTCACTTTCCCTGGCATGATCGAACTTCCGGGTTGCGTTGCCGGAAGTTGGATTTCGCCGATGCCGCATCGGGGCCCACTTCCGAGCCAGCGAATGTCATTTGCAATCTTAAACAAACTTACCGCAATGGTTTTCAGGTGACCGCTTGCTTCAACGACCGCATCCTTTCCGCCTTGTGCTTCAAAGTGATTTTTCGCCTCGTAAAAAGCGATGCCGGTGTGCTGCTCTAAGTGACGCAGCATTTTTTCTGGAAGATTCAGGTGACGGTTCAGGCCTGTGCCTACCGCAGTTCCGCCCAGCGCGAGTTCACGCAAAGCTTCGATCGATTTCTGTGCGCGTTCTTTGGCATACGCAACTTGCTGTGCGTAGCCGGAGAATTCCTGTCCCAGTCGAACCGGCGTGGCATCCATTAAATGGGTTCGGCCGATCTTAATAACCTTCCAGAATTCCTTCGCTTTTGCCTCAAGCGCGGCGTGCAATTTTGTGAGAGCTGGAATAAGGCAATTCTTTAGCTGTTCCGCTGCGCTGATATGAATGGCCGAGGGTATCACGTCGTTGCTGGATTGCCCCATGTTGACGTGATCGTTGGGATGCACCAGTTCGCGCGAGCCGATCGGTCTGCCGGCTAGCTGCGCGCACCGATTCGCTATGACTTCATTAGTGTTGGTATTTGTGCTGGTGCCCGAACCGGTCTGGAAAACATCGAGGGGAAAATGGTCGTCGAGTTTTCCTTCGACAACTTCTTGAGCTGCTTGTACGATGAGCGCTGAGCGTTCCGCATCAAGCAGACCGAGTTCGCGGTTTGCCTGCGCGGCAGCCCATTTGATCAAGCCAAGGGCGCGAATGAACGGTCGCGAAAATCGGTAACCGCTCACCGGAAAATTTAGCACTGCACGATGGGTGGAAGCGCCATGGAGAGCCGACGCTGGAAGCGTCATCTCACCCATCGAGTCTTTTTCTTTTCGAGTCGGCTTCTCCGTCATGCCGAACGCTGCGCGCCAACGCTATAGTTCGCCTTTTGAAGGGTACCACGTTTGTCGTGCTCAAACGGATCCGCTTTCTGAAAAACAGTGACGAACATCGGAGGTATGTTTTGCAGAAAGTACTCTGAGTCGGCATGTTCAAACAGCGTCGCGTGCTGTTTCAATTCATTCGTCACCTGGTAGATGATGAAACTGCCACCGGGCACCAGCGCGTCATACGTTTTTTGCAGGAGGGCCCGTTTCTTCTCAATCTTAAGAATGCTGAACGGAATACCTGAAAGGATATAGTCGCACGAATCGATGCGGCGACGTTGCAGTTCATGTGGCAACGAGGCTGCATCGCCGTGAATCACGCGCACCCGTCGGTCGCCAGCAAACTGCCGTTCCAGATCACGCGCGAATGCGCGATCCAACTCGAACAGAAGAAGATTTGAGTTCGGACACATTCGCCGTGCGATCTCGCGCGAATGCACTCCTTCGCCCGGCCCGTACTCGGCGATCACGCGTGGCCGACTAAAATCCATCTTGCTTGCGACACGTTCAACCAAGGCTTTGGAACTGGGAATGATCGATGCAACCTGAAACGGTCTTTTCAAAAACTGTTTGAAGAACAGAGTACTCACGAGACGCGAACAGTCGTCTTGCACAACGAAGTTGTCCAGTAGTGAAGTGGCTGCGTGAACGCACACGATTTCTTCCGCTGCGAGATCCTTATTTCAGTTGGCCGCGTTGCCGATGGAACTTCTGATATCTCGCTTGACTCGTGTTTAGTCCCCGATCAGTTATCACTGCTGATCCCAGGCGCGCGGTTAGCTCAGTGGTAGAGCACTACCTTGACACGGTAGGGGTCAGAGGTTCGAACCCTCTATCGCGCACCATTCCAAAAGCGAAAACCCGGTTTCGTCTGGCGAGTTCGCTCGGCGTGCGTCAAACAATATGATGGCGATATAGCCTCTTCTTGGCCTCCGCTGTCGGGAAATTGCCCTTTGCTTCGAGCAAAATCGAGGAATTGACGGAAAACTTTACGATTTTTCGGAACTTGGTATTGCCAATTCCGTAGTTCGGAGTGTGACCCAGTCATCTGCTTCACTCGCA
>DATBEX010000101.1:0-7849 GCA_036558805.1 Candidatus Udaeobacter sp. | reverse complement strand
TTTGCGGGCGAGCGCTGGCGACCATCGAGAAAAGACGACCTGCAGTAAGCGCGCCGACGAGCCAGTACACCCACACAAACGGGTGGTGTATAAATTCGTACGCGTTCTCCGATGTTCCCTGTCTGCTCAGGCCAAACGTCATCAGCAACAGAATAGCTACCGCTCCCGCTGAAATTCCCTCCGATACCTGCCATGCCTTGCGCCACGCCGTAAAGAGCCAAAGGAGTGGAGCCACCACTGCGAAGATTCCCAGAGCATTAATCAGGACTAACCCGATCGCTCGTACCAGCTGAGACGGAAATGGATGTTCCACGCCAAAAATCGTGTACCAGCTCTCAGTACGCGTCCCCCTTGCCATGTTTGCCAACAGTTTCCAATACCAATCATTACCGGAGAAATCGAAGCGCACATCCGGTCCGACGTAAAAATGGTTTGCCACCGGAAGAAGGGCTAGCCCAGCGGCGAAACAGCCGCCTAGCACCAGCAATTTCCAGTACCTGCCCGACGGCCAGGCCAGGATAGCAAAAGAAAACAACAAGGGAAACGCCGCAACGAAGACCTGAGTCTTGAAAAAAATCACCAGCGCTCCCAGCACTGCTCCCCAGACTATCCAGATGCGTCGGCCTTCGCGTGCTCCCAAAGCAATCAGTATCAGCGCGGTTCCAGCGATTGCCACAGCATAGAGACCGCCAGGAGAAATATGCTGGAGCCAGAAATAACCGTAACTGGGATGAGCGATGTCTAACAGCGCGCCGTCAGGTATCAAGGACGTAGCTGCGAGAGCCGCCAGTCCCGCAGCCCTGTTCCACAGCGCCCGGCCGAGGGCATATGCGGCTAAGGCTGCAAGAAATGACCCGAAGGGTGCCCAGAAACCTACCACCGTAGCATAAGCCGGCACTTGCCCTGCCTTAGCTAAACAGGTGGCCAATGAATAACTGGCATAATGATAGAAAATAGCGGGAAAGCCTTGCCATTCGTAGTTACCTACCTGAAGCAATGTCCGAGTTTGCAGGCTGCGCGCGACGACGCTTGCGTGGAAGAAAAAATCCGACCATGGCTTGAACACAACTCCATCTTTCACTTCGCTGGTGGGCCAGATGAGTTCTTGAGACCAGGCCGTTGCAGCAACAAGACTTACAATTACCGCCAGTAGCCCTAAATTTGAAAGTGGGTCACGCCGTTGCTGGGGCAGAAGCTTCGGAACCCCTCCAATGGCGATTAGAAGAACAATCAGCAGGACCCAGAGCGATAATGGCACGAAGACCTTCCACGCCAGAACGACGACGGAGACCGCAGTGACACCTGACAGAAAGTCGAGCGCGAAGAAGGATGGCAATCGTATGACAGCGCTAATGATGCCGCCAACCCTGAGCAGAAACCACGGCAGCACTAAAAGAAAAAGGGCAGAAGGCAGATTAAAGCTTTCACCGGCAACTGTGATCCACACGATGAGGAAAGCCGAAATCGCGAGGCAACCTAGCAAACCATTTATGTCGAAGCCGCGCGCCGGTTGCAGCTTTTGCTCTGTCGTTCCAGGCAGTTGTTGAGAGTGACGCATCGCGTCCCCTTAAGGTTTCCCGTTTAACCACTGGCACATGGCGCCTAGCAATGAAATGCGCGCACGGCGTCGATTACCTGGCTCTGCTCCGAACTGTTCATTCCCGTGAAGAAGGGAAGGCGCAGGAGGCGATCCGCCAAATCTTCAGTGACAGGACAGTCGTCCTGGCGTCCGCCAAAGCGCAGCCCCATCGGAGATAAATGCAGCGGCAGATAATGGAACACGGCCAGAATTCCAAAACCAGCGAGGTGTGAAATCAACGCTTGTCTGCTCTCAAAGGAGGGCATGAGCACGTAAAACATGTGGTAACTCTGTTGGCATTCTGCCGGCACGATTGGGAGCCGAACGCCGTTGGTTTCGGCCCATGAAGCCAGCTCGCGAGCGTAGATCTCCCAGATTTGGCGCCGCATTGACTGAATCTGATCGCGATGTTCGAGCTGCGCACGGAGAAAGGCCGCCAGTAGTTCGGAAGGCAGATAGCTCGACCCTACATCGACCCAGGTGTACTTGTCGATCTCGCCCCGGAAAAATCTGCTCCGGTCCGTTCCCTTTTCCCGGAGGATCTCGGCGCGCTCGTTGAACGTTGCATCGTTGATCAGCAGCGCGCCGCCTTCTCCGCAGGTGAAATTCTTGGTTTCATGGAAACTGAGCGTTCCAAGCTGTCCAAGAGTGCCGAGATATCGTCCTCGATACTTCCCATACAGGCCATGCGCGTTATCTTCGATCACAGCAATGCCGTTCTGGCGCGCAATAGCCATGATGGTCTCCATTTCGCATCCGACGCCCGCGTAATGCACAAGAACAATCGCTTTCGTGTGTTCGGTTATACGTCGCCCGATTTGGCTTTCATCAATGTTGAGCGTGTCCGCTCGAATATCTGCGAAGCGAGGTCTGGCGCCGCGTAACACGAACGCATTTGCCGCGGAGGGAAACGTAAACGACGGAACAATGATTTCATCTCCAGGTTCGATGTTTAGGAGCAGTGCAGCCATTTCCAGTGCATGAGTGCACGATGTCGTCAGCAGGACCTTCTGAATCCCAATCGATTGTTCGAGCAGGACATGGCACTGCGCGGTAAAGCTGCCGTCACCGGAGAATTTCGGCGCGGCGACGGCGGCGCGGATGTAATCAAGTTCAGCTCCGGTCGCGAATGGTCGATTGAAAGGAATGCGGATCACGATGGACTCAAAGGTTTACGACCAATTAACAAAAGCGATCCTCCTGCCGGAAAAGACGCGCCTGTTCTGATAATCATTCGCTCGAATTTCAAAATGCTCTCCAGTGTTTTGTTAAGCGCCGGGCTAATTTCAAATTCGCGCCAGGGTTGAAAATCGTGATTGCGTTTTCGTTTCAGGCGCGACCAAATCATAAGCGGCAATAACAGAGAATTAAAAGAAGTGATTCGCTCGATCCGGAATCCAGCGTTCTGGACTTTTGCGCGCAATTCGGCGCGGTTGTAGCGGCGTTGATGCATTGCATAGTCGTCGCTGGCGCTCCAGAGAAAAGGATGTTGTGGCACAGTCGCTAGCAGTCCTCCGCCAGGTCGAACTGCGTTGAACATCTGCACCAGAACATTCTCATCCTCAATGACGTGTTCCAGGACATCGAATGCCCCTACGACGTCAAATTCGCGCTCAAATGAAATGCGTCGTGCATCCATCTGATACAACTCAGAAGTCGGCACACGCGTTTTGGCGATGGCAAGGCCATCGACGAATATTTCGCTGCCGGCCAGGCGCATTCGCGGAAACTTTTCGTGAATTCCTGCAAGTACGAAACCAGTTCCGCAACCGACCTCGAAAAAACTGTTGGCGTCGGGAAATTTATCGCGGAGGGCCCACTGAATCAGTTCATTCCGCGCGCGAAACCAGAAATTTGAGTCCTCGATCTCAGCGAGCCGGGCGAAATACTCGGGCTTAAATCCGGCGCGACTGTCAGGTGCCCCCTCCGTGAATTGATATATCTCGTCGCAGAGGGCTGGCTGATAACCGCACTTCGGACATGTCCAGTTCGCGGCCTCAAAAAAAGCTTCACACGCAAGGCATCGTTTCATCCTTAGCTCGGGCGCAAGGCCATACAAGCGCTCACCGCATTTTTGCACAGTGTGTCGGACCGAACATCAAAATCACGAAGCGTTACTTTTCGCACTCAAGAACAATAGTTACGTATGGGATGCGCATTGGCCTCGTGTCGATCCATGAACGGACATTCCTAAAGAGCTTCGCGGCGAGTTGGCGATACTGTTGCTCCGTTCGAATGTTTCGGCCTCGGTCATGAGACATGATACATTTGGACACTGCTCCCTGGTTCGGAATCCAACATGCGTCGTGCGTGATGAACCGACCTCCGCTTTTCAGAGCGTCATGGGCGAATTGAATGCAACCCGCGGCATCCTCATCATCCAGGTGATGCAAGACACCGACTGCTGTCACAATATCGGCGTCCTTAAATCGCGTGTCGCCGCGAAGGGAGTGTGTGTCGCCCACTACGAAAGTCCCCTTGCTGCCGTGCATGCGCTTGGCAGCGGCAATGTAATCGGGATTGATGTCGAATCCGAGATAGTGGACATCCGCAAGCCACTGCAGCGCCTGTGCTGGACCACATCCGATGTCGATTACCTTGTCTCCTGCCTTGGCCCGA
Organism: Candidatus Udaeobacter sp.; assembly: GCA_036558805.1. Taxonomy (GTDB): domain Bacteria; phylum Verrucomicrobiota; class Verrucomicrobiia; order Chthoniobacterales; family UBA10450; genus Udaeobacter. The sequence continues at coordinate 3,651 of DATBEX010000101.1, read as the reverse complement.
ACGTGGTTCTCCATAATCCTCCGACGCAGCGCATTCCCCCCCACGGCACCCTGAAACGCGTTGTATAGCAATGGGATTTTCAGCCAGTGCGATAACCCAGAGTCATTTTGCATATTGGGGCAAAGTCGCGTTGCTGTGTCTGGTTAAGCGTGTGCATTTCATCTCGGAGTCAGGGCTGAAGCCACTTATGAAAGGAATGTCGTGCGCCGGAAATTCGCCAACCGAGTTTGTGCAACGTGTGCTGGGCTGGATAATTGCTGACGTGCACCGGCCCGATGAGATATTGCGCGCAATCACGTGCGATGACCATGCCTTCGAGGGTGAGAGCCGTTCGTAACCCACGTCCGCGAAATTCGGGATCAGTCGCGCCTAAATCGTAATGCGCAATACTGAGCGAATTTTTCTCCTCAGTTTTCACGGCTTTTCTCCAAAGCCCGTACCCTCCGATTTTGTGATCGAGTTCCGCGACAAGGATCCAATCCGCCCAGCCCTGAAACGCTGAGCGGACCCATTCAACATAAATTTTCGTGGCCGTGCCCGGCGGCATTTGGGGGTCGGCGTGGTAGCGGCCAAAGTAGTCAGCGAATGCTTTTTCGCTTATGGCCATCAGGTGTGGCAGGTCCCCGTCTTTGGCCCGACGAATCTTTAATTCCCCATCAGGTTGAGGAATATTGATTGTTTCCATTGGCGTACGCGAAAAATCGAAGATGAAGTCCTGCAACGTATCCATGAGCAGAAAACCCCGCTGTTCCAAAGCATGAGTTGCGACAAACTCGTTAGGCTGGACCTTGCAAACCACGCATTGCGTTCCGCGTTTGGCGAGACCCCGCAGGAGCTCGTCGATTAACTCGTGGAGGATTTCGGTGGCCGAGCGATGATCGCGTGTCACGGCCAGGTGCTTCATTGTTCCGATCCGTCGCCCTGAAATTTCGGTGTCCCAGGGCGAATCATTATAGACGACGAATCCGTTTACGGTCCCTGAAGCCACGGATCCAAACGCGATCGAAGATTCGTCGGCCAAGCTTTGGCTGATTTCATCCAGCCAGTAGGCCAGGCGTTGATCAGACTTCAAATGACGCAAATGAGCGAGAGGAACATTAGCAAACCGCGGCAACGCTTGGCGCAAATCATTGATTGCAGCCAAATCCAGTCGTACGATCATTCTTGGCTTTGCATCTTTGAACCTTCCCCGTCAACAGTGTCGCGAATCGCGTAACCCGGCCGATTCATTGTGCGAAAATGCATGCGAGCGAGGTACTCGCCAATCACTCCAAGCGCAAAGAGCTGTGCTCCAGAAAAGATCGCTATGATCGAAGCCAGAAACGGAAATCCGGGGATACTACCCTCGACAAAGTATCGCCCAACGACATAGATAAGCACAGCAACGCCAAACAATGTGCAGCCAAAACCAATGAGACTGGCGAGCTGCAAGGGCGCCGTGCTAAAGCCGGTCATCATATCGAACGCATGCCTCACGAGCTTTGCGAACGTGTAGTTCGAAGAACCCGACTGCCGCGGTTTAAAAGGGACTCTTACCGAGGCGAAGCGGCTCGTCGCCCACGTCAGCAACACATCGATGGAAACGAACGGCGCCTGGTAGCCGGCAAAAGCATCACGCAATTCTGTTCGAAAGGCACGAAACGCGCTTACATTTCTCGCGACTTCAGCGCCCGCCGCCGAGCGCAGCGCGAGCCGCGTCATGCGCGAAGCGATCGCACGCCAAAAACCATGGCGTTCTCTGTCGGGTGTGGCGTAAACGACATCAAACCCTTCTTCAAGCCGGGCGACCAGTCGCGGAATCTCCTCCGGCTGATGTTGCAAGTCGTCATCCATGGTCACAATCACATCGTATTTTGCGGCGCGAATGCCACAAAGCAGAGCATTGTGCTGCCCATAGTTGCGCATCAAATTTACGCCGCGCACGGCCGGTGTGCGCAGAGATAATTCTAATATCACCTCCCAACTTCTGTCCCGGCTGCCATCATTAACGAGGATGACTTCGTGTTGCCCCGATATCCGCGACAACACTTCCGCCAAACGCCGGCATAACTCATCGAGAGAAGCCTCGCCATTGTAAACCGGCGTGACGACTGAAATAGAACGCCGCTCGGGAACTTGCAACTCTGGGGCTATCGTCACGGAAGCCTCGGAAACTAGGGGACGACTCGGATTTCGTCAAAGCGTTGAACCCATGCCGCGCCGGCTTGTTGCGCCGGAGCCTTGTGCGCAGGCGGAAGAATTGCGAAGGCAGGTTGAACATCGGACGTTGCATTCCTCTATGGCCGGAATTGTTGTTCAGCCGCGGGCCCGAATCTTGCACGGCCACGACTGGGTGTTCTCCAGCGAGGTTCTGAAGGTTTTTGGAAAACCGGCGGATGGCGATGTGATCTCACTCAAGGACGGAAAAGACCGCCTGATTGGGAGCGCTATTTACAATTCAAAGTCACAAATTGTGGCGCGCCGTTTCTCACGGCGGAAACAGGATCTGGACCTGGATTTCTTCAGGCGTCGGATTGCACAAGCAGCTCAATACCGAACGCGACGAGGGATCGATCCAAAGCTTTGTCGTGTCGTGTGGAGCGAAAGCGACGGATTGCCCGGGTTGATCGTCGACAGATATCGCGACTGTTTCGTAATGCAGACGCTTACGCTCGCCATGGATATGCGAAAAGATTCAATCGCCGACGCGTTGATCGACCTTTTTGGAAAGGCCACAATTATCGAGCGAAACGACGCGCCGGTTCGCAAGGCGGAGGGATTGGAGTTCCGCACGGACGTTTTGCGTGGAGATGTGCCGTCGCAACACGAGATTGAAATCGAAGGCGTAAAGCTTGGAGTCGATCTTTTGCATGGACAAAAGACGGGTCTCTATCTCGATCAAAAATACAATTATGGGATTGTTGCTGGATACGCGCGCGACCGGCGTGTATTGGATTGTTTCACGAATCAAGGTGCCTTCGCGCTGGCGTGTTCGCGTGCGGGCGCCGCGGATGTCGCCGGCGTTGAAGAAAATCCGGAGAATGTTGCAGCTGCAAAACGGAACGCGGCGCAGAATGATTTGGAGGTCCGATGGATTGAGCAGGATGTCTTTCACTTCCTGCGTGCGGCCGAAAAAGCAGGCGCTCAGTATGATTTGATTGTTCTCGATCCGCCGTCCTTTACCAAAACCAGGAGCGGATTACGCGATGCGCTGCGTGGTTATCGAGAATTGCACACCCGCGCATTCAAGCTCTTATCGAAAGACGGCGTCCTGGCGACCTTTTCATGTTCGCATCACGTAAGCGATCCAGCGTTTTCGCAAACAATCGCCGATGCGCTGGTCGATGCCCGACGATCCGCGCGTCGGTTGCACCGATTTGAACAGGCACCTGACCATCCCGTTCTGCCTACAATTCCCGAAACGGAATATTTCAAGGGCTTGCTCTTGGAAATGATGCCGGGGCGATGATGCTGAAATGTTGAGCCGAAAATTTTCGCGCGTGCTAAACGAAAATATCTGGAATTCTAAATTGAGGCATTTAATATGGCGCTCAGCGAGCCCGGATCGCGAGTCCTGATTGTCATGGCAGAAAAAATTCGACCGGTTGAACAAATGCTCGAACTGAGCGAGGACGAAGCCGTGTCCCCCGAGCATCTGGATTCGCAAGTGCA
>DATBEX010000100.1:0-6417 GCA_036558805.1 Candidatus Udaeobacter sp. | reverse complement strand
AACAACGAACCATTCGATCATCACGACTGGACCAGTTCATTTCACATTACCGGTGCACCGCCCGATCCTCCTGGCCAGGAGCCGATTAGTGAGATGGCGATTGTTTCACCGGATTACTTTCGCGCGCTTGGGATGTCGATTTTGCGCGGCAGAAATTTCGGAACGGAAGATGTGAAAAATCGCCCAGGGACGGTTGTGATCGATGACTTTGCGGCGCAGAAATTTTTCCCCGGCACTGATCCAATCGGCAAACAGATCGACGATCCGGTTACGATCGGCGACAGCAACCAGAAGGCTGTTCCGGTCACGATCATAGGAATCGTGCCGCATACCCGAAATGATGCACCGGGCGAAAACGCTGACGCGCGCAAGCTGCCGATGATGTACTTCAGCGCGTCGCAGTTTGCGAACGGCGAGCAAAACCTGATCGTCCGAGCGAAAACAGGTTTCAATCCGCATTCGCTCGTCGGTCCAATCAAAGAGCAAATCGCGACGCTGGATCCTAATCAGGCTGTTTCCGACATCGCGACGATGGAGGAAAACATTGACGACAGCCTCGTTTCGCAACGCCTGACAATGACGTTGCTAGGTGTGTTTGCGGGGCTCGCACTGATTCTCGCGAGTATCGGGCTTTATGGAGTCATGGCGTTGATTGTCACTCAACGTACGCGCGAGCTTGGCATTCGGTTTGCACTCGGTGCCAGCCGCGGTGATGTCTTGCGGCTTGTTCTTGGTCAGGGTGCTGTTCTTGTCGGAACCGGGCTCGCTGCTGGATTGCTAGCCGCGTTTTTCGCCAGCCGCGCTTTGACAAGCGTCCTCTACAACGTTGCGCCGTTAGATCCGGCAGCGCTCATCACTGCTTTGCTCATGCTTTCGCTGGTAGCGCTAATCGCCTGTTTCTTGCCCGCGCGGCGAGCCAGCCTTGTGGACCCCATCGAAGCGCTACGAATGGAATGAATAGAATTGCCAAATTGCTGATTATGATCATATGAGCGATTTTCGATATGCACTTCGGCAACTCGTAAAGTCTCCCGGCTTCACAATTGTCGCCATCCTGACTCTGGCGCTCGCTATCGGCGCAAATACGGCTGTGCTTAGCCTGGTCAACGCGTTATTGCTCCGACCGCTTCCTTACAACGCGCCAAATAACCTTGTGCTGTTGTGGGAACGCTTCCCACCTCAGGGACTGGAGCGAATTCCGGTGTCAGCGCCGGAGTATCTGGACTACGAGAAACAGGCGGCAAGCTTCGAAAAAATCGCCGCCTTCAACTACGCCGCCTATAATCTGACAACCGGCGACGTTCCCGAACGCGTGTCCGGCGCCGTGGTGTCGCCAAGCTTATTCCCGTTGCTCGGTGTCGAGCCAGTCAGAGGTCGCGTTTTCACAAAGGACGAGGGCACGGAAGGCCGCGACGATGTTGTTGTGATTAGCGCCCGATTGTGGCAGCGGCGTTTTAATGGCGATCCAACAATTGTCGGCAACAAAATCTCACTGAACGGTCGCCCGCACACCGTGGTAGGTATCATGCCGAAGCAGTTCGATTTTCCTTTGCCCGTGTTCAATCTGCAGGGATCGCGATTCGCCAGTCGCGCCGATATTTGGAAACCGATTGCTTTTAAGAAAGAAGAACTGGAAGCGCGGTATTCGCGCAGCTACGGAGTGATCGGGAAGCTGCGACCGAGCGTTTCAGTAGCCGAAGCGCAGGCCGAAATCGACAACGTTACAGCGAATTTCAGGCGGACAAATCCGAAGAATTATCCTAAAGAGCCGAGCGCGTTCGGGGCGAAGATTTACCCGCTGCAGGACCAGGTCGTGGGCCCGATGCGCACCGGGCTATGGATTTTGCTCGGCGCAGTCACGCTCGTCTTACTGATTGCCTGCGCGAACCTGACTACGATGCTGCTCGCGCGCGCCGCATCCAGGGAGCGAGAGATGGCAATCCGCGTTGCGCTGGGGGCCAGTCTGAAACGGATGCTACGGCAATTGCTAACCGAGAGCGTGGTGTTGTCGATTTTGGGCGGAACCGCGGGAGTGTTGCTCTCGATCTGGGCAATCGACCTGTTGCGCGCGATCGGGGCGCAAACAGTGCCGCGGCTTCGCGAAGTGAACCTCGACCTCAATGTGCTCGCCATGACCTTTGGTGTCTGCGTCATTACGGGAATCCTGTTTGGCATTCTGCCTGCGCTTGTTAGCGCCAAACCCGAATTGACTGAGGCGCTAAAGGAAGGCGGACGCGGCTCGACGTCAGGCGCTCATCGCCACCGGCTGCGCAATAGTCTAATCATCGCGGAAACAGTGCTCGCGCTTATTTTACTCGTGAGCGCCGGCTTGCTGATCAAAAGTTTCGTCCGCCTGCAAAATGTCTCTCCCGGATTTAATGCGCATAACGTTTTAACTGCCGAGATTTGGTTGCCTGTGGAGAAATATCCGCGCGACCAGCCGGTGATTAATTTTTACGCGGAAGCGGCTCGACGGATAAAAAACATTGCCGGCGTCCAGCGCGCCGCATTCACTGTCGTGCTGCCGCTGAGTGGCTCAAATACGGACAGCTCTTTTATTATTGAGGGTCAGGACCCAAAAGCAACGGGTGCGTTTCCGGACGAAGAGATTCGGGACATCACGCCCGACTATTTCCGTGTGTTGCAGACCCCTCTGCTGAAGGGGCGATTTTTCACCGAGGCTGATACAGCTGATTCGCCGCTGGTGGTGATCGTGAACCAGGCGTTCGCGAAAAAGTATTTCCCGAACGGCGAAGCGCTTGGCAAACGGATTTCGCGGGACGACACGGATCCGAAATGGGCGATGATTGTCGGAGTTGTCGCGGATATCAAACACCGCGGTCTTGATGTAGAAGCACAGCCTGAGTATTATCTCCCGCACACGCAAAGTCCGGATCGGGAAATGGCACTGGTGGTACGCAGTGGGCAGGACGCGCGGACGCTTGCTGGAGCGGTTCGGGAGGAGTTAGGCAACATTGATCCGGACATTCCGCTTGCAAACGTGCGTACGCTGGATGCCGTGGTTGCCGATTCGGTGGCCCCGCGACGGCTTTCCGTTGTCCTGCTCGGCGCATTTTCCGTGATCGCACTGTTGCTCGCCTCGGTAGGCATGTATGGGGTGATTTCATTTGTTGTCGCTCAGCGTACGCATGAGATCGGCGTACGCATGGCGCTCGGCGCACAGCGTTCCGATGTGTTGAAAATGGTGATCGGCCACGCGGTAAGATTGCTTCTCATCAGCGCGGCGATTGGTTTGCCGATCGCCTTTTTCTGCAGTTCAGCCCTGCGAACGATGCTCTATGGAGTAAGTCCGTTCGATATATCAATTTTCCTCATTGTCACCGCGATCCTAGCCGGCGTCGGTCTTCTCGCGAGTTATCTTCCAGCCATGCGCGCGGCACGCGCCGATCCAGTCATCTCGTTAGGGCATAACGCTTAATCATGATTCGCGATTTCAAATTTGCATTCCGGCAGCTGTTGAAGGCGCCGGCATTTACGATCGCAGCCACAATCGTGCTGGCGCTCGGGATCGGCGTGAACACCGCCGTATTCAGCCTGGTTAATACTGTCTTCTTTGCGCCTCCTGCTTACGCCAAGCCGCGCGAAATGACGCAGCTATTTTCTCAAGACAAGAAGGATCCGAAAAAATTCCGCGGCTTCTCTTATCCTACTTATCTCGACATTCGCGAGCAGAACACGGTGTTCAGTGATGTAATGAGTTTCAATCTCTCGTTGGTTGGCATTGGCCAAAAGGGCAATGCGCATCGCGCGTTCAGCGCCATTGTGACCTCGAACTATTTTTCCGTTCTCGGCGTTCCACTTGCGCGAGGCCGTGCATTTTTGCCGGAAGAGGAAATTCCCGGCCACAATGCGCCGGTCGCAATTGCCAGCTACAGTTACTGGCAGAAGCACGGTCTCGATCCAAACGTGCTCGGCTCTCAAGTGTTCGTTAACGGGCGCACGTTCACGATCGTCGGGATTACGCCGAAGGGTTTTGTAGGCACGATGCAAATTTTGTCACCGGAAGTTTGGCTGCCGATGAGTGTTTACGATCAGGTCGCGCACGATTTTGGCTCGGAAAACAGCACCACCGTTGACGATCGCAAAGGAACGCAGTTGCGCATCATGGGACGGCTTAAACCTGGGCTAACCGCGGCCGCTGCCAAACCCGAACTTGCAGGGCTGGCCGCGAATTTGGAAAAAGCGTACCCGGTCGAGCAAAAGGACCAGACCTTCATGGCCGAACGAGTGTCGCGTAATACAATCAGTAACACGCCGGGGTCCGACAGCAAGATAATCGCGCTCGCACCATTACTTCTTGGCATGGCAGTGGTGGTGCTGTTGGTGGCATGCCTTAACCTGGCAAACATGCTGCTCGCGCGCAACGCCGCACGACGCAAGGAAATCGCAATCCGTCTCGCGCTTGGTTGCAACCGTTGGTACATTGTTCGCCAACTTCTCACCGAAGGTTTTGTGCTGGCGCTCCTCGGAGGTGTGGGCGGACTCATTCTCGGACTGTGGTCGTCCGACCTGCTTGTCGGCTCAATGCGCAAGCTGATGCCGCTAGACATTGTCTGGTTGACTGGACCGAATCCCGCAATTTTGGCGGCGACCTTTGGATTTTGTCTGCTCGGCACGCTCATGTTTGCGCTCGGCCCGGCGCTGAAAATTTCGCGAAGCGCAGTGGTGACCGATTTGAAGGAACACGCCGGAGAGGATGCAGTGCGCCGAGGCTCGAAATTTTTACCGCGTCATCCACTGGTGGTCGTGCAAATCGCTTTCTCACTGGCACTCATTACCGCTGCGGCCTTGTTTATTCGTGGTGCAGGTAAAGCCGCGTCCGTTGATACCGGATTAAGACCGGGCGCAAGCTACATTCTAGAGGTCGATGCGAGTCTAGCTGGTTACGAACCAAAGCGCTCTCAGGAGCTTTATCGCAACTTGAACGAGAGACTGTCGGCACTCCCAGGCGTGGAGCGCGCGAGCATTTCTTCAATCGTTCCGTTCGGAATGTTTGAGTTAAGCAGGAAAGTCCAACGCGCCGGTGTCCATCCTGCTTCCGACGCGAAGCCGGCGACCGCTGCCGAAGGCCTTGCCTTCGAGGTGGCCTGGAACAGTGTCGGCGCGGATTATTTTTCAACCGTTGGATTGCCGGTGATTCGGGGTCGCGGGTTCACTGAAGCGGAGGCGACGCAGCCCGGTCCAAAGGTCGCGATAATTGACGAGGTTCTGGCAAAGAAACTCTGGCCGGATGGTGATGCGGTTGGACAACGCATTCAATACGCGGACCAAAAGGGTGGAACGAGCGCCGATTTGAGCAACGGAGAGAAAGAGAGCATGGAAATAGTTGGTATCGTTCCGGCAACGCGCCACGCGTTGTTTGAAACGGAGGAGCCTGTCGGCGGGATTTACTTGCCGTTCGCGCGTGGATTTCAAAGCGACATTTCTTATTTCGTTCGGTTTCGTTCGCTCGCTCCGGGAAGCGAAGCCGCCGGATCCAATTTGCTTCGACGCACCGTGCGCGATGTCGATCCTTCAATCCCGATCATTTCGTTGAAAACGTTCGCGCAGCATCTCGATTCGAACTTGGATCTCTGGCTGGTTCGCGCTGGCGCGGCGCTGTTCTCTATTTTTGGAGTGCTGGCGCTTGGTCTGGCTGTAGTGGGTCTCTACGGAGTTAAGGCTTACTCGGTCGCGCGCCGCACGCGTGAGATTGGCATTCGAATGGCGCTAGGTGCTCAGGCCGGAGCGGTGTTGCGAATGATCATGTGGGAAGGCTCCATTATGTTGATCAGTGGAGTTGCGATCGGCCTATTGCTTGCCATTGCGACCGCAAAAATGTTGAGCGGGATTCTGTACGGAGTGGGCGCGCTTGATCCGGTTGCATTCACGGTCGCTCCAGCAGTGCTCGCAGTCGCCGCCCTAATTGCCACGTGGTTGCCTGCGAGACGCGCCACGCGGGTCGATCCAGTCCAAGCATTACGAAGCGAGTAGACATATGATCAAACTTAAAAATCTCGAACGCTCTTATCCGCTGGCGAAGGAGAAGTTTTTTTACGTCCTGCGCGACATCAACCTGGAGGTGGACGAAGGCGACTTCGTTTCCGTTATGGGTCCGTCCGGCGCAGGTAAATCGACGCTATTGCATATCCTGGGCATGCACGATCATGGCTGGCGTGGCGAATACTTTTTGGGCGATGCGGCGGTGCATCATTTAAAGCCGAAGGAGCGTGCCACGCTGCGGAATGAGCAGATTGGATTTGTTTTCCAGCAGTACCATCTGCTGGACGACCTCACGGTTTATGAAAACCTTGATATCCCACTATCGTATCGCCATTACAAGAAAAGCGAACGCGCTTCGCTGGTTGCGGACATGCTCGACCGTTTCCAAATCGTTGGCAAAAAAGATCTCTATCC
>DATBEX010000099.1:0-5299 GCA_036558805.1 Candidatus Udaeobacter sp. | reverse complement strand
CGCTTTGGCGCGCTCAACCGCTGCCTCGGCGGCGCTGATATCGATCTTCTCCGATTCAAGCGCCATGTCGGTTAATACCGACACTGCATCTGTTTTTATCTCGACAAAACCTTCACCGATCGCCATGGACCTTTCGCGTCCGTCCTTTACAACCCTTAGCTCGCCTGGCACCAACGTCGTCAATAGCGGGACGTGTTTCGGATAAACGCCCAATTCACCCTCGGAACCGGGCAACGTCACCATCTCCACATCTTCGGAGTAAATCTTTTCCTCTGGCGTTACGATCTCGAGCTTTAGTGTGGCCATGGAGGCTAGCCTTCTTTGATCGAATCGATATTGCCCTTCATGTAGAAGTTTTGTTCGGGCACATCGTCGTGTTTCCCCTCGAGGATTTCTTTGAATCCTTGCACGGTCTCAGCAATCGGTACGTACTGGCCCTTGTAGCCGGTGAAGACTTCCGCGACGTGAAATGGCTGACTCAGGAAACGCTGAATTTTGCGCGCCCGATTTACCGTAAGCTTGTCCTCGGGGCTTAATTCATCCATCCCAAGAATAGCGATGATGTCCTGAAGATCTTTGTATCGCTGCAATACTCGCTGCACATTTCGAGCGACGTTGTAATGCTCTTCGCCCACGACCTCGGGCGCGAGTACTTTGGATGTAGATGCCAGCGGGTCGACTGCTGGATAAATTCCAAGCTCGGCGATCGAACGCTCAAGTACAATGGTGGAATCCAGGTGCGCGAAAGTGTTTGCCGGAGCAGGATCTGTGAGATCGTCCGCTGGAACATAGACCGCCTGGAATGAAGTGATCGATCCTTCTTTCGTTGACGTAATTCTCTCTTGTAAATCTCCCATCTCAGCCGCGAGCGTCGGTTGATAACCCACTGCCGATGGAGTGCGCCCGAGAAGCGCTGACACTTCAGAGCCCGCCTGGGAGAAACGGAATATGTTGTCGATGAAGAGCAACACGTCCTGGTTTTTCTCGTCGCGAAAATATTCCGTCATCGCAAGGGCCGCTAGGGCGACGCGGAGACGCGCGCCTGGCGGTTCGTTCATCTGTCCGAAGACCATTCCCACTTTCGACTTGGATAAATCTTTTTGATCGATGACGCCTGCTTCGCTCATTTCCTTGTAAAGGTCGTTGCCTTCCCGGCTCCGTTCACCAACTCCTGCGAACATCGACACGCCGCCGTGTTTCATAGCGATGTTGTTGATCAATTCCTGGATAACGACCGTCTTGCCGACGCCTGCCCCACCAAATGCGCCAACCTTTCCGCCCCTGGAGAAGGGACAGACCAAATCAATTACCTTGATGCCCGTTTCGAGGATCTGTGCCTTTGTATCCTGATCGGTCAGCGAGGGCGCGGGGCGATGGATTGGGTAGCGTTTTTCAAATTTCACAGGACCGCGACCATCAATCGTATCGCCGGTTACATTGAAAAGCCGTCCAAGCACACCCTCCCCGACTGGCACGCTGATTGGTGCGCCGGTATCAACCACTTGCATACCGCGTTTCAATCCATCGGTTGAAGACATGGCGACTGAGCGCACCCAATTTTCACCGAGATGCTGTTGTACTTCTAGGGTCAGCTTTGTGGGGTTGCCATTGACTTCGTATTCAATTTGAAGGGCGTTGTAGATTTTCGGCAGTGTCTTTTCATCCGGAAATTCCACATCCACCACGGGACCAATTACCTGAACTATATTTCCTTTATTCATAAAACGTACTTAGCCACCAAGCGCCATTTGCGCCGTAGCGATTTCGAGCAACTCCGTGGTAATCCCAGCCTGACGCATCTTGTTATATTCCAGCGTCAGATCCTTGATAAATTTCTCAGCATTATCCGTGGCGTTTTTCATCGCCACCATGCGGGCACTGTGCTCGGAAGCACGCGCATCCAGAATCATTTGGAAGACCAGAAACTGAATATAATATGGCAGTACGACGCCTAGTAGCTCTTCGGCTTTCGGCTCAAAAACATATCCGAGCATAGGATCGAGATCTTGTTTCGTTTCTTCGGTCCCTTCTCTTTTAGGAAGATCAAGGGGGCTGATGGGGAGGAGAGTCTGTGCTACGGCGCGCTGGCTGATCGTGTTGATAAAATGTGTAAAGAGCACGGAAACCTTGTCGACCTCGCGTCTCAGAAATTTCTCAATACAAAATTTTGAGATTGGTTTGGTTTCTACGAAGCTGGGGGAATCTTTCAGCTCGAAATCGGCAAGCAAGTCCCGTTTGGTCCGGGCGATAAATTGGCGCGCCTTCTTTCCGCTGACCACAAAGGCGGTTTTGGTCTGGTCAAAATTTGTGGCTTCTCGAAACAAGTTTGTGTTTAGCGCGCCGCAGAGACCCTTGTCGGTACTAATGATCAGAACTAGTTCCTTTTTTACCGGTCGAACCTCCAGCAGTGGATGCAGTTGAGGATTTGTCCGCTGTTGCAATGAAACGAGCACTTTGTTCATCAATACGGAATAAGGTCGTCCCTCAAGTGCATGCTGCTGTGCTTTACGCATCTTGGAAGCGGCCACCATTTGCATGGCCTTGGTGATCTGCGCAGTATTGCGGATTGATTTGATCCTGCGTCGAATATCCTGCGTGTTCGCCATTACAATCTATAGGTTACGATGCTGCGGATGCAGTCTCACTGTCATCGCCAGGCTGTCTTGAATTCATCTAGCGCTGCCTTCAATTGCGATTCGATGTCTTTGTCGAGCTGCTTTTTGTCGCGAATCATCGTGAGTAGGCCTTCCTTTCGCGTTTGCAGCCAATCCTGGAGCTTTAGTTGGTACTCCTTGACGCGGTCGACCGGAACCGAATCGAGATACCCATTTTGCATTGCCCATATCACGGCCACCTGTTCTTCGACCGGAATTGGGTTGTACTGTTTTTGCTTAAAAAGCTCGACAATCCGTTGACCGCGATCGAGTCGCGCTCGTGTCGCCGTGTCCAGATCAGAGCCGAACTGCGCAAACGCCGCCAACTCTCGAAACTGCGCGAGGTCAAGTTTCACCTTACCGGCGACCTGCTTCATCGCCTTGATTTGGGCAGCCGATCCGACACGGCTGACAGAAAGTCCCACTGAGATCGCCGGACGAACACCTTGATAAAACAAGTCAGTCTCAAGATAGATTTGACCATCTGTAATCGAGATCACGTTTGTCGGAATGTAAGCTGAAACATCACCAGCCTGCGTCTCGATAATCGGCAGCGCGGTTAACGAACCGCCGCCGAATTCATCACTCATGCGCGCCGCGCGTTCGAGTAATCGCGAGTGCAGATAAAATACATCCCCCGGATAAGCCTCACGACCGGACGGACGCTTTAATACAAGCGAAACCTGGCGATAAGCCACTGCATGTTTGGACAAATCGTCAAAAACAATGAGGGCATCCATTCCATTATCCATGAACCATTCACCCATGGCCGCTCCAGCAAATGGTGCCAGGTATTGGTTCGTGGCGGTGTCCGACGCCGGGGCAGAAATGATCGTCGTATAAGGCATCGCGCCTTCTTTCTCGAGTACGGCGAGCGCGCGTGCCACGTTCGAGTTTTTTTGACCCACCGCGACATAGATGCAGTACAGCGGACGATAGTCTTTATCGCCGCGGTCCGCAGCTGCCTTGTTTAACCTAGCCTGGCTGATGATGGTGTCTATCGCGATGGTTGTTTTGCCAGTTGCGCGGTCTCCGATAATCAGCTCACGTTGACCACGTCCAATCGGAATCATCGCGTCGATGGGCATGATGCCCGTCTGCACCGGTTGATTCACGCTGCGCCGCTTGATCACGCCAGGTGCAATTTTCTCCAGAGGATAAAAAGTTTCGCTTTTGATGGGCCCTTTGCCATCAAGGGGCTGGCCAAGTGTGTTCACCACACGACCCAGCAGCTCTTTGCCTACGGGAACCGAAAGGAGGCGGCCAGTTGTCTTAGCTTCGTCGCCTTCTTCAATGAGCGTGTTGTCCCCTAACAAAATCGCGCCGACTTCAGTCTCCTCCAGGTTGAGTGCGAGCCCGTACACACCGTTCGGAAATTCGATCATCTCGTTGAGCATGACGTCACTCAGTCCCTCAATGCGTGCCACTCCATCGCCGGTTTCGCGAACAATTCCGACGTTCGTTTTGCCTGCCGAAGTCTTTAATCCTTCAATCTTATTTTCGATCTCTTCGAGTATGGTGCTCATGGTTTCAATTGATTAGAGTTGTTGCTGTAGTCGTTCCAGCCGATTACGCACACTGCCGTCCCAAACATCGCTGCCTACCTGAATGCGCATTCCTCCAAGCAGCTCAGGGTTGACCACAAATTCAGGCGCAAGGTCGCCGCCGTATTTCTTTTTCAAATTAGTGACAACTTCTGATTGAGTCGCGGTATCCATTTCGCTCGCTGTTTCAATTCGGGCCCTGCGCTTTTCTACTTCGAGTCGGAGAAGGCGCCTGTAGCTCTTGAGCACGTCGATGTAGTTACGCGGCTTCCTTGCTGTAACCGAGTCGATGATGGACGAAATTTTACTCGGATCGAGCTGACCATCGGTAAAACTGGCTCGCAGCATTTCACGGGAAACCCGGCGAATTTCTTTATTGATTTTCATGAAGCCAGTTGACGGGCTGTTTCCTCCTGCAAGCGTCGTTGGTCTTCAGGTGTTAACACCTTATCGGTGACTTTGGCTGTGGTCTCTACCACGAGACGCCCCAACTCACGCTTCAACGATTCCATTGTGCGCTCGTGCTCGAGCGCAGCAGCTTCGCGCGCCTTGGTAATAATCTGTTCCGCCGCCGCAACCGCCTCCTGTTGCTTCCGATCGGCCAAGTGCACACTGCTTTCACGCGCTTCGTCGATCATCCTCTGCCCGTCCGCATTCGCCTTTGTGATTATTTCCTGGTATCGTTTCTCAGCTTCGGCGAGTTCTTTCTTAATCTTCTCAGCGTTTAGCTGTCCCTCCTCGATTCTGCGCCGGCGCTCCTCCAAAATTGCAAGGATTGGTTTGTAGGCGAACCGTTGCAAAAGGTATGCGACAATGCAGAAGCTAATCACCTGCGATAGAAACAACTTCCAGTTCCAGCCGAATGTGTCAGCTGTTTCGCGCAGGATGTCGGTTACGCCTCCGCTGCTGGCGGCGATTATCAGATTCATAAACTAGGTTTCGGGCGCAACATGGATTGCCTTCCCGGTGAATTAGTGAACGAGATACAGCGCGTAGAATACGATCGCCTCGGTCAACGCGATGGCGAGAATTCCGTGCACGAGCACTTGGGTGAACGCACCGGGATTGCGGCCGACCGCGCTGGTCATTCCCAGGCCAGTC
>DATBEX010000098.1:0-4175 GCA_036558805.1 Candidatus Udaeobacter sp. | reverse complement strand
TGACGTCGTTCTCGAAGTTCCACCAACCGAAGGGACGTTGCTCGCGTTTCGCCGCGGCCATAACTCCTGGCACGGTCACAAGCCGTTTTCAGGCCCGCGTCGCGTCATTCAGTTCAATTGGGTCACGAGCGAGACCGTCGTGAGGCGCGAGCAAAATCGACATCGGTTTTCCGCATGGATGAAAAAACTCCGCGGCGCGTTGTCAGGAGAAAAACAGGCGGCCTAAGCGGCACATCAGGGAGTTGTGGCCGTGCCGTTGCGCCAGCGTGCAACCGGAAGCATGCATGCCTTGCTTGCCCGGAAGGGTCAGGTTGACTTACCTTCGGCAATTGAGCGGTCACATTAATACCTCGGAGAAACAAAATCCCGATTCATTGTCACTGCGATCCGCGGAATTCTCGCGGATTCTGTTGATCAAGCCCTCTGCACTGGGGGATGTCGTGCACACGATCCCGGTGCTGGTGAAACTGCGCGCGCGTTATCCTCGTGCACGGATTGACTGGCTGATAACGCCTGAGAACGCAGAAATCGTTCGCTGCCATCCGGCGCTTTCAAATGTCGTTCTCTTTGCTCGGCGCGACTTTGCGAAAAGGGGTCGCAAATGGCGCGCGGCGGGCGCATTCCTCGATCTTCTCAAACAAATTCGCCGCGCGAAGTACGATCTGGTGATTGATATGCATGGCCAGGTGCGTTCGGCTTTTTTCGCGCTGGTCAGCGGCGCGCGTGTGCGCATCGGGTTTGATCGACCGATCAAACGAACGCTTACAATTTCGTCCGAGCACGATCTCAAAAATGTACCAAACCATGGTTGGCGCGGCGCCCGCGAAGGTTCATGGATCGCATACACACATCGCATTCCTATTCCGACGCTTGATGTGCACGCAATCGATCGTTACCTCTGGGTTGGAAAGCTGCTGGGATTCGATGACAACCCGCCAGATCTAACGATCCATCTTTCTCCGGAAACGGTACGTAACGTTGAACGGCTACTAAGCGAAAAAGGCGTGAATGCGTCCCAACCAGTGGTCGTTCTGGTGCCTGGAACAATTTGGGAGACGAAGCATTGGACGATTGAAGGGTTCGCAGGTGTCGCAGCGCATTTTCTCCGCAATGGTTTTGCCGTCGCATTGGCGGGCACCAAACGCGACGAGTCGCGTTGCCAGCAAATTGCTGCTGCGGCACCTGGAACGTGCGATCTCTGTGGCAAGACCACACCAGCGGATTTGGCGGCGCTTATTCGACGCGCCGAAGTAGCGGTAACTAACGACTCCGGCTCGATGCATGTCGCCGCGTCGCTTGGCAAACCTATGGTCAGCGTTTTCGGCCCGACCAACCCGGTTCACATTGGCCCTTACGAGCGCCCTGAATCCGTCGTGCGCGTGGACCTACCATGTTCGCCATGCAATTACCGTCGTCTAAGCCAATGCCCATTCAATCATGCCTGCATGAAGCAAGTTACGTCCACAATGGTGGTGGAGCGTGTACGGAAGATTCTGGGAACAGCAACGGCACGACCGGAGCCTGTCGGTTACGCCGCGCGGTAGCTTCATTGGCAGCGGCGTAATTTAGTTCCATTGGGTTACTGAGATTGTAAAATCTGTAACTATCGTGAGTAGAATGAGGGCAATTTTCGCTGGGCTACTCGCGGGATTGCTCGCCGGAGTCGTTATGACAGCGGTGATGTTGTTGCTCGCGATGCTAGGTGTCGCTACGCCGCTCGTGATCATAGGCGATCGTCTTTCGGTCTTTATTTCGCCTGGTCCTTTCCTCTCCCTGATGGGCAAAGTCGGCGGCTACAATCAGCTCAAGCAACTCGGCGTTTGCTCGACCATAGCTGGTCAACTGCTGGTTGGCGCAATTGGCGGGGCGATCTTCGCACTGTTCGCCCGCCGCAATCCGACGCGGCCGTCAGCGGTTTCGACGATGTCGATCTTCGTTTTGCTCCCAATTGCGGTATTTGCGATAGCGCTTTGGCCGGTCCTAGGCACGAGTTACATTGGCCTGCCCGCAGGCGCTGCACGTCTGGTCACCCTGGTCGGTTTTGCGCTGTCCGTCTTTGTGTTCGAGCGGACCTTGGTGGGTAGCTTTCGGTTTCTCGTCCAACGAAGAACCGGGGATCGGGAGTACGAATTCAGTCCCAAAATGGGACGTCGCGCCTTTGTCCTCAGCGCCATCGGCGCCGCCCTTGCGGGAGGCGGCATCGCACTAGCCAGCAAGCTTTATCGTGCCGCGACGTTCGGCTATGACGGCACGCAGTACAAGGGTCGCATCGTCCAGCCGACCACGCCTAACGAGTTGTTTTATTGCGTGACTAAGAACGTGGTCGATCCTCGGGTGGATGTCGATGTTTGGCACCTTGAAATAAACGGGCTTGTGAAGAACGCCGGTACGTGGCGATTCGACGATTTGATGGGATTCGAAATGAAGGAACAGGAGACAACCCTGATGTGTATCAGCAATGGTTTGGATGCTGGACTCATTAGCAACGCCGTATGGAAAGGTTTTCCATTGCGTGACGTTCTGGACCGGGCGGTTCCGCTGTCAGGCGCGGCACGCGTGCGCTTTCATGGCGTCGACAACTACACCGATACCATTCCACTGGAGAAGGCCCTGGAGCCTACTACCTTGCTTGCTTATGAAATGAACGGCGCAGAGTTGCCTGACCGGCACGGTTATCCGTTACGCTTAATCGTCCCGGGTTACTTCGGCGAAAAACATGTGAAATGGCTCACCCGGATTGAGGTTGCCAACGCGAACGCGAAGGGATTTTACGAGGCACAAGGCTGGGGCCCCGATTTCATGACGCCGACCAGATCGAGAATTGACGTGCCGGATCCCTGGTCGTCGTTTTCGTTAGGCAAACTGAATGGACCGATCGAAGTAAAGGGGATCGCCTACGGTGGAGACCGGGGTGTCTCGCGCGTGGAATTTAGCAGCGACGGCGGCAAATCGTGGCGCGACGCTGAGATTTACTATGCCGGCAGCAATCTGGCGTGGTCGCTCTGGAAAACTGAATGGATGCCGGACACAGCAGGTGATTACATGCTTGTCGTCCGTGCCACCGACGGCAAGGGCAATGTACAGCGATGGCAAGACGACAGAGGCCCCTATTCCGGCGTAGCGGGTTTGCACGAAATTGGCGTCAACGTAACGGCTTAGCCGCCTCCCTGCCCGCGTCCCGAGGATCAGGTGACTTACCGACAGGAAGTTAACCAACAACAACTTGCGCTTTGTGCTAAATTTTATTGATGGAGAGATTGATCATTGTTGGGAGCGGCTGCGCCGGATTGACCGCCGCGATTTATGCGGCTCGAGCCGACCTGAGCCCGTTGGTGCTGGAAGGCCGCCAGCCAGGCGGACAGCTTGCGACCACCACGCTCGTCGAAAATTACCCTGGTTTCCCGGAAGGAATCGATGGACCTCAGCTAATCCTGAACATGCACAAACAGGCCGAGAAATTTGGCGCTCGATTTTCCTACGCCGAAGTGACTGATTTTGATGCCAGCAACCGGCATATTCGAATCAAAGCCGATGATGAATGGCTGGACACCCACGCTCTTATCATCGCCAGTGGAGCTTCGGCACGCTATCTGGGACTCGAAAATGAACAGAAACTGGTCGGTCACGGATTGACTTCATGCGCCACGTGCGACGGCGCTTTTTACAAGAATGTTCCGGTTTGCGTCATCGGTGGAGGCGATTCTGCAGCGGAGGAAGCGTTGTTCCTTACACGCTTCGCTTCAAAGGTCTATTTGATTCACAGACGCGATAAGATGCGGGCTTCCAAAATCATGCAGGACCGCGTATTTGCGAACAAGAAGATTGAACCGATCTGGGACACCGTCGTTATGGAATACATTCCTGACGAAAAAGGCGAGATGCGTGCCGTGCGTTTGCGCAACGTGAAGACGAACAAGGAGCAGGAATTGGCCGTCGCGTGCGTGTTTGTGGCAATTGGGCACGATCCAAACAGCAACGCGTTTCGAGGCAAGCTCGACATGGATTCGGACGGTTATTTTATCACGAAGAAACTGGTCCAGAGTAAGCATCCCGGCGTATTCGTCGCCGGCGACGTCGCCGATCGCGTTTACAAGCAGGCCGTAACGGCAGCCGGCTCGGGCTGCGCGGCGGCCATGGACGCGGAAAAATACCTGAGCGACCTGAAGGCCAATGCT
>DATBEX010000097.1:0-5146 GCA_036558805.1 Candidatus Udaeobacter sp. | reverse complement strand
CACGGTGCCGAAAACGGGCTTCGGATCCTCTGTGTCGTCGAGTCGAATCCTGACCCGACAGCTCGAGTGCGAATCAAGCCAGAACAAAAGTAACCAGGCGAAAGCGGTGACGAACACCGCCATCGCCCATGACCCCATCCCGCAAGCGAGTCCAACGACCACAACTGTGATCGCTTTCCCGGTCAGTTTAGGGTTGTCCAGCACAGTTCGAAATCGCAACAGCGCACCGATGCCAAAAATGACAAAAGCGAGCGTTTGGCTGGTTCCGGTTAACTCCGCAATGACAGCGCCCACCACTCCCAAAAGTATTAGCGCCTTGCGCTCCTCGAGGTCGGCAAGCGGATCGACAATCGACGGGCGGCGCGGATGCCACGCGATCAACCACGCACAGCCGACTGCCAGAAGGAGGCTAAGAAAAAGACGAAATATGAAATCCGGGTGCCCGAACTGTTCGATGCTCTGCTGGATCGACACCCATGAATTCCCCTTGGGGTCTACGCCGCCGGGATGCGCATGTTTCTCGATCTCCTCTGCCGGGTTCGCGCCTAATGCTGCTGTTGACAACACAGAGGCAAGCACAAGCAAGACAGCCAGTGTTCGGAGCACTCGTCTCAGATGGGGATAAGAGCAAAGACGTGAAGGCATCGTAAGAATGGAATTGATCGGCATTTTCTCTTTTGTTGTGCGGTATCCGAAGCCAATCGTGTTCGACGTGTTCATTATTGCTGGAGTCATATTTTCTGGATGGCTGTAAGCTTGCCGCCAAATCTGCGGCCAGCGCACGGGCTATCTCCAGCATGCTACCGCGACGGCCGTTCTCCCAACAAGATAAACTTTTCTGTTTACGGGTGCCTTACCAAAGCCAGGTTCTTCCCACCAAGCCTATACGAGTAGGACTGCTCAGCTTTTTCAGTCGGGTATTTCGCTGGCGCCTGTACGCCAGGAAACGTTTGATATTTGCTTTGCGATGTTTGATGTAAGCCTGAATCTGGGATTCAATTTGAAATGAAATCGCGTTACGATGTCGTAATTCTCGGCGCCGGGCATAATGGCCTGGTGGCTGCGAGTTACCTTGGACGGGCCGGGTTAAGTGTTCTACTTCTCGAAAGAAACGACTATATCGGCGGTGCAACGACTTCGCAGAAGGTTTTTCCAGACTACGATGCACGGCTGTCGCGATATTCGTATCTCGTCAGTCTTTTTCCGGAGAAAATTATTCGAGATCTCGGATTGAATCTCGAGTTGCGCCGGCGCGCAATCGCGTCGTTTACGCCTTATCTGAACCACGGACAGCAAGATGGCTTGTTACTGAGCAACCTGGACGACGAAGTTAGTCGTCGCTCGATGTTTGAACTGACCGGGAACAAGACGGAATTCGAACGGATGAGAGCGTTTTACAATCTGTCGCGCGTTTTTGCCGAGCATGTTTGGGACACGATGTTGGAGCCGCTGATCGGGAGAGAGGAGCTGCGGCGTCGGCTCGACGCCGATGAAACTTCCCTGGAAGCGTGGCGTAGCCTGGTGGAGGAGCCGCTCGGAATCGCGATCGAGCGTTATTTACAGAACGATTTGGTGCGCGGCCTTGTTTTCACAGATGCAAAGATCGGCGTTCTGACGTATCCACATGATCCGTCATTCCTGCAGAATCGTTGTTTCATTTATCATTTGATCGGCAACAAGACAGGCGAATGGAGGGTGCCCGTCGGCGGCATGGGCACGGTGGCGCTGGAGCTGGAGCAAGCAGCGCGAAAAGCTGGCGCAGAAATATTGACGAATGTCGATCTTCGCCAGCTTGGTCTCGACGGGAAGTCGCAGACGGTTGAATTTTACAAGGACGGGGAACAAACCGTCGAAGCGCGATACCTTTTGGTAAACTTTGGGCGCAACGTGTTAGCAAGGTACACAGGCAAACTCTTCCAGCCTGACGCCACAGACGAAGGGTCGGTGTTTAAGATCAACATGCTCCTGCAACGATTGCCAAAGTTAAAGGCGGAGAAGTATTCGTTAGCTCAGATGTGGTGCGGAACGTTTCACAGCGACGAAGGCTATCAGCAAATGAACGCCAGTTACGATCAAGCATGCAGGGGACGGCTCCCGAACAAAACGCCATGTGAAGTTTATTGTCACACATTGACGGACAACAGCATTCTCGCGCCCGAGCTGCGAGAGAAGGGTTTCCATACAATGACGCTGTTCGGGTTGGATGCGCCATGGAACCTGTTTGTTCGCGATAACAGGACAATGCGAAAGCATGCCGAGAGAAAATTTGTGGAGAGCATCAATCAGTGGCTGGACGAGCCGCTGGAAGATTGCCTCGCCGTGGCCCGTGACGGCAGCCCGTGTATCGAAAGCAAAAGCCCCGTCGATATCGAGGACGCGCTCGGAATGTTTCAGGGGAACATTTTTCAAAATGCACCATCATTCCCGTTTGCTCAGCGCAAAGACCAGGTGGGAACGTGGGGCGTCGAGACTGATTACGAGAATGTCTTTTTCTGTGGATCGAGCGCCAGTCGCGGCGGTGCCGTCAGCGGAATTCCAGGGCACAACGCCGCGATGAAAGTTTTGAAGCCGGATTAAGGGAATTGTGAAGCGAGCGCGGCCCCGGTGAAACGCTACTTCGACGATCCAGAGTTCGACGGCAATTTCTGCGCTCGCTCGATCAGGTGCCTGTGCCGAAACATACGATTGTGGATTTCGACTCGCTGGCGAGCGCCGCGACGAGTGGGTGACTAATGACAACTGGCGAGTAACAATATCGAAATGAAGACGTCGAACACTAATCCCGCCGACGTCGGCTCGATCGATGCCATTATCACAGCCGCGTACGATGTAATTTCTGGCCCGGTCGGAAAGAAGCGCGATTGGGATCGAGAACGGTCGTTGTATTACCCGGGTGCACGTCTGATTCCGACCGCCAAGCCAGGAGCGAACGACGCTCTTGCCCCTCAGATACTGGACGTAGATGGTTTCATCGCGCGTGTAGAACCATACTTTGCTGAGAACGGTTTCTTCGAGAAAGAAATCGCCCGGCGGACCGAACAGTTCGGTCATATTGCTCACGTATGGAGTACGTATGAATCGCGCCATAGCGAGGACGATCCGCGACCCTTCATGCGCGGAATCAATAGCATCCAGCTATTCCACGACGGCAATCGCTGGTGGATCGTAAATATCTATTGGCAACAGGAGAGCGCCGCGGATCCAATTCCAGAGAAATATTTGTAGTGAAGCCAAGCGGTGAGGTCTCCAAGGCTTGGACAAGTTGTCTACACCAACAAGCAACCACCTTGCTCTGCAAATGGTGAGACGGAGCCGAAGTCGCACCCACCGCGCTGTTCATGGCCACCTGCGGCCGATCAGGGTAGCCTTAGTCTCCACCCAACTGGAATATCCGGCCCGGCAGCGGAGCTCTCGAAGGTGTTATTAATCAGATACCAGATCTCTGTTAAGTGCATTTGACGGTTGAACAATACATAATCTGGATGGCCGTCCCCGTTGAAATCGGCTGCACCAATCAATTGAAAGCCACTTGGAATCGTCGGACCAAACACGCCACGGATAAGCGACCGCCCAGACAAATACCAGATCGCAGTTTGCCGGGTACTTGCATTGTAAAGGATATAGTCAGTGTGTCCGTCCGAATTAAAATCCGCCACACCCACTAATTGCCACAGAAAAGGTAAGGTCGGTCCGAACCCGCCGGTCATATAAACATTGTTATTCAGATACCAGATCGCTGTTTGGCGCGTTGTTGAATTATAAAGGATGTAGTCCGGTTTAGCATCGCCGTTGAAGTCCCCAACTGCCGCCAATGCCCAGCCAGCCGGAATTGTTGGTCCGTAGGCGCCACTGACGAAAATATTGTTGTTGAGATACCAGATCGCTGTTCGTCCGGTAGTGGAATCGAACAATGCGTAATCAGGATGGCCATTGCCGTTAAAGTCCGCAGCGTCAATCAAATCCCAGTCGAGAGGAAGTGTCGGACCTCCAGCGCCGCTGAGATAAATGTTGTTGTTCAAATACCAAATAGCGGTTTGCCCAAATGTTGTAATGAGCACGAAATCAGGATGACCATCACCATTAAAATCATAGCGTTGGGTTACGGCCGGTTGGTTTTCGCCAACGCCGTCCGGTGGTGAAACGGATCGTGCACCTTGAGCAAAGCAAACAAGCACAAAACCGATAAAAGTTAGTGCAATCAATTTTTTTGACTGAATCAATGGAGTCATCTTTCTTTCTTCTCGTTGAAATGGTGTGTTCTTACGTTTTTATGCGAACGAGCCTTTCGTTCACAGGCTAACCCGGCGGGAAGCGGGTCAGGTGGAGAGGATGGAGGACGTACCTAACGAACTTATCGCGACCGTGATTTTGCCCGGGCCACTCGACGATGTCAACGCTGTTTTGGTGAGATGCTGAATAGCCTCAAAGCCAGCGCTTTCCAGTGCCGGAAAGCAGCTTCAGTGTTCGTCGGCGCCCCCCGCTATCGAAATCTGCCAAAGGCTCGAACTTCTCTCGCGAAGGTGTCGAGCGCTGCCCCTGCGGGTTCGGGCGCATATCGTAGCGCAATGTATGTATTGAATATTTCGAGAATGCGCTTCGATTCGTTAGGCAACAACACTGCGGCGCGCCTCGAGAAATCTGATGGGCCTTCGCATGGATCGCGGCGTACTCCTAGGCGAGCGAGCTTTTGACAAAAGCGTTCGTAAAATTCCCTTACCCGATCAACGCCTGGGCGAGTGCGCAATTGCATCCAGCCGAAATAAATTACGAGAAGCGCAATTGCGACAATCAGGATTTCGATGATAAGAACCAACGGTCCGCGGTTGAACCCGATAGAGTCCAGCAACACCTCCTGCACGTCAGCGTCGAAGGCGAGAAGCCGAGTGTCCCATTCGTAACTCAGCGTCTCCAAGGCGAGGCGAACGTTGGTGAATAGCGGCGATCGGGCTAGCTGCGTCAGGAGCGGACTCCGGCGAGCCTCCATTTGGCCAGAGGCGACGCGGCCTTCTAAAAATGAATTTAGATCGAGGCTGGCTCGCCCGGGCGCCACTGCGCTGGTCGGATCTACTCGCGTCCATCCGCTCTCCGGAAGCCAGACTTCGCACCACGCATGCGTGTCGGCTTGTCGTATTAGAAAGAAATGGCC
>DATBEX010000096.1:0-23918 GCA_036558805.1 Candidatus Udaeobacter sp. | reverse complement strand
AGCAACTTGTCGAGCTATTAGTCACGGATTACGTGCAGAGTCCGGACTCGAAAATTGTAGATGTCGGAACCGGAAGCGGCGTGATTGCGCTGAGTTTAGCGGCGAAATTCCCACAGGCGAAGGTCTTCGCGGTTGATGTTTCAAATGACGCGCTTGCGCTTGCGCAGGAAAATGCCGCCAGGCTCGATTTGAGCGCCCGGATCCTGTTTCTTGAAAGTAATCTTCTCGAAAAGGTTGAGGGAACGTTTGATCTGATTGTTGCAAATCTTCCGTACGTCTCAACGCAGGACCGGCACACGCTTTCGCGCGAGGTGCTATATGATCCGGAAATCGCCTTATTCGCTGGCGCGCAAGGCGATGAGCTCGTGCGGGGTTTGATCGCACAGGCTTGTACCCGGCTTGCGCCCGGTGGCCTGTTAGCCTTGGAAATAGGACTTGGTCAGAGCGAGGCGCTTTTTGTGGCTCTAGCGGAAAAAAATTACCGCGACATTTGTTCAAAACACGATTATAACGGCGTCACACGGTTCCTCTTTGCCAGGTATGGATAAGATCCTCGTTCACGGCGGTTATCCGCTTTCAGGTTCTATCAAGGTCAGCGGGTCGAAGAACTCGTCGCTGCCGATCCTGGCCGCAACGCTGCTCACCCGAGAGACTTGCATCATTCACGGCGTGCCCGACTTGAGCGACACGCATTACATGTTGCAAATTCTAAGCCATCTGGGCGCGCAGGTAGAACGCGCCAGTGGAACCGTTAGTGTTACAGCAGAAAAGGTCCACTCGGTTGCGCCGTACGACGTCGTGCGCAAGATGCGCGCTTCTGTTTGTGTGCTTGGACCGTCGCTCGGTCGTTGCAAGGAAGCGACCGTCGCTTTGCCTGGCGGGTGCGTCATTGGCGATCGACCAATTGATTTACACCTCAAAGGCTTTGAAGCACTCGGCGCGGCGGTGCGCGTTGAGGGCGGCGACATTAAGGTGTTTGCTCCAAAGTTGCACGGGGCGGTCATCAACGCGCAGGGCAAATTCGGTCCGACTGTCCTTGGCACTGACAACGTCATGATGGCGGCCGTTTTGGCTGACGGCGTGACTGTTATTGAAGGTGCGGCACAGGAGCCCGAGGTGGTGGACCTGGCGATGTTCCTGAACAAAATGGGTGCGAAAATCGAGGGGGCGGGGACGCGCCGAATCATTGTTGACGGCGTGCCTGCCTTGCATGGAGCCGAACACTGGGTAATCCCGGATCGAATTGAGGCTGGAACATTTCTGGTGGCGGGTGCAATTGCCGGGACGGGCGTCACCGTCAAGCGAGTGGAACCAGACCATATTCGCGCAGTCACCGATGTGCTGGCGAACTGCGGATTCCACGTCGATATCGGCGACCATGCCGTTTCGATCCGACCGAACGGAAACGCCGGCGCATTAGAGCTAACGACAGCTCCGTACCCCGGCTTCCCAACGGACATGCAAGCGCAAATGTGTGCGCTGCTCTCAATCAGCAAGGGTACCAGCTCGGTCACCGAAAATGTTTTTCCCCAGCGTTATATGCACGTGGCGGAGCTAAAACGGATGGGTGCACAAGTGCAAATGGAGGGCGCCACGGCAGTAATCGATGGTGTCGATTGTCTCCTCGGAGCGCCGGTGATGGCCAGCGACTTGCGCGCTTCCGCGGCACTCGTGCTCGCAGGTTTGAAAGCCGACGGAGTTACCGAAGTGAGCCGCGTTTATCACATCGACCGCGGCTATGAACATCTCGATGAAAAATTGAGCGAATTGGGCGCACACATCGAGCGGGCAAAGGCAGTGTAGTCCAATCTTTTTTCTTGCGCTTCTCACGCCTAGCAGGCAGTCGTTGTCATACGCAAGAGAAAGGAAAAATATGGATCAAACACCTCCGCCACCACCAGCTTCTTCCTCCGATGTCCGAACTTGGTGTGTGCTATGCCACGCCGCCGCGTTACTTGGATTATTTTTTCATTTTCTCGGCCACATCCTGGGGCCGCTTATCGTTTTGGCTCATGAAGCGTGGCGACTCGCCCGAGATTGACGCGTACGGAAAAGAATCGCTCAATTTCCAAATCTCGATGCTGATTTATGACGCGGTCGCGGCGATTTTGTGCGCCGTGCTCATAGGCATTCCAATTTTGATCGGCCTCTGGGTGTTGAACACGGTCCTTGTCATCATAGCCTCTGTAAAAGCCGGTCAGGGAGAGTTCTATCGCTATCCCTTTACCATTCGATTCATCAATTGATTGCTCTGCCACGGACAGCAGAGCGATCTGGGGCACGTGCAACCTGTGAGTTGCGCTAGCTGACCCGCGAGCTATTGCGTCGCGGGTTCATCAGTCGGCGCAACGTCTTTAGATTAATCACGTCTTCGCGCAGATCTTTGGCCTTCGGCGTTTCCAGTACCTTCGGGATTTTGCGGAAGCGGCGGTCGCGCATGATGAAACGAAAGGCGGGGAGGCCGATTTTGCCCCTCCCGATATGTTCGTGTCGATCCACGCGCGAACCACAGGCGGTTTTGGAATCGTTTAGATGAATTGCCACAAGACGATCGAGGCCAACCACGCCATCAAATTCGCGGAATGTCTTCCGAACTGAGGCCTCGCTGTCGATATCATATCCCGCGGCGAAAACATGCGCGGTATCCAGGCAGACGCATAATCGTTTCGGTTCCCGCACACGGCTGATGATGTATGCAAGATGCTCGAACTTATTCCCAAGGCATGACCCCTGACCAGCGGTCGTTTCCAGCGCGATCCGCGTTTTGATTTTCGGGAGTCCGGAGAACACGCGGTCAATCGAATTTATGATTTTTTCAAGTCCCGCTTCTTCGCCTGCGCCCAGGTGTGCACCGGGATGCAACACCAGAAACGGCAGTTCCAGCTGATCGGCGCGAACCAATTCCTCGGACAGGGATCGGATCGAATTTGCGTGAAACTGCCCGTTCGTGGCGGCGAGATTGATGAGATAATTCGCATGCGCAAAGATCAATAATAATTCGCCGCGTTGCTGATGTTTGAGGAAGAGCGCGATTTCGTCGCGAGTAAGCGGGCGGGCGAACCATTGGATGTTGTTTTTCACAAACATTTGCATGGCCGTGCAGCGGATCGAGCGCGCGCGCTCAATCGCCATGTTCACGCCACCCGCAATCGACATGTGGGCGCCCAAAAGAATGGACTGAGTCGGAGAATCCGCTTTCGTCCCTGCTACTGCGACAGATGGGCCAGCGGAACGCCGGCTCGGAGAAGTCCTCGTGCCAGCGTGCAGTCGTTTCTTCGTTTCATTTGTCTTCACTATTGGGTCTTCAAAACCGCTGGGCGCCAATCAGGCTTCTTTAAACTCCCCGTGCCGGCATATTCGAAAAGTTTGTACATCGGTGTGAGCAGGACGCCCGGCCCCTTCATGTTCAGCCGAACGTTGAAATCAAGCTTGTCGTCGAGGAAATGGATATCGCCGTGACCAAGCATGCTAAAGAGCGTGCCGTCTGCGTCGAAATCGTCGGTACGAATAATGCCATCATCAACCTTCAGGGTCGCTGTTGCTCTACGCGCGATGCTGTATCCGCTCCCGGGTAGAATTCGGTTCAAAATTCCTGAGAGTGGTCCGAAAATCGGGATCGCAAAAACATCGCCGTCGGTGACTTGCACTCTTGCACGGCCCCGCATGGTACGGGGATCGCTTCCGACGCCGGTGAAATCGTACGTACCGTTCAGCAAGCCGAGCGCTGTCTTGTAGTTGTAGTACAAATCGGTCAGCAATGGAAAATTCATGTCACTCACCGAAATATTTGCGCGGTAACGCGGATCGTTTCTCGCTAGTGAAATATCGGCGTTCCCCCGCACCGTGCCTGAGAGGAGGCCCCCGCGAAGGTCAACAATTTGCAATCGGTCGTTGGTGAAGAGCAATCGCGCAGAAATACGGTCGAACGGCAAGGTCTTTCCAAGAAAAACGTAATCCATTCCGTTCGCGCCATCTACTTTGACCTCAAGACGCGTGTTCTTGCCCCCCCGAAATTGATACAAACCGTTTGCCGTGACGGACGGCGGCCGCCGAAATTTATATGGCGCGACTGTGTTCCAAACCTTTGGATCAATCCAAAAGATGACCTCGGCAGGATTCAGTGAGCTTTTGATATTGGAAACGCTTACTTCGTGTTTTTTAAAATCGTAGGTAAAACTGCCGCTGCCGGAGCCTTCATTGCGCGTTACATGCAAATCGTCACAAGAAAGCGCGCCATCGGCAAAATGGATTTTGGTATCCGCGCTGTTCATCCATGTACCGCGAAATCGGCTTCGTCCCAAAACGACAGTGCCATCGCCTTTCCAAGTTCCTGGATTGTGGTCCTGGCCACGGATCACGAGATGAATTGCAGGCGAACGTTGCCACTCCCAATCCTTGAGAAATTGATTCAATTCACGGGGGGCGATCCCGCGCACCGCTTCTGGACTTATTGTGCTCTCGATGTTCAGACGAAAGTCGGTTGGTGCATCAAAAAGATCAGCCCGAATCTGACCGGTTTGGTGTCGCAAACGCAGGTCCCTGACCAGTGTGCGCTCGCCGTCCCATGAAAAATCAGCCGTGAGATCTGAAAATGGAACCTTCTTGTACGTGAACCCACCAAAAGCGAGATGTCCGATGATATTTGGCCTGAAATGATCGGCCCCAAAGTCTATCGAGCCAGAAAGCTCGACGGCAGGCGGCGCTTGAAATTCAATGCTGGCAAGGGGTTCGCCCAGTCCGAATGCGTCGAGAAAACCTTTCAAATCCAGACTGCTGCGCGCTTGGAAACTCGCATTGTTGGCCGCCACATTCCAACTTGCGCGCCCGGCAAAACCGCCCAAGGCGTCATTCCATTCACAGTGTGCGACGGTCAACCATTGATTATTCCATTCGGCGTCAGCGGAGACGTCTTTGATTTCGTAGCTGCCCCGTTGCAGTCGATCACCACGGAGCGTCGCCTCGACGCGCGCCTTCTCGATCTCAGCTACGTCACCGCTAAATTTTATTTGTAACGACGGCGGTGTGCCGGGGAACCTGAACTTTTGCAGTTCGTTCACAACATGTTGCGCCATCAACAATCGCCTTTGCCATTCCTCGGCTGAAAGCGCTGGCGATGGTTGATAATTCTCGCGCTTGATCAGTTGACCGGTCGCAGAAATCCGAATGCCGCAAAAAATTCCCTCCGCCTGACTGACGTAAATTTGTTCCGGCGGAAAATAAACATGGGCACGCAAGTTAGTGAGCACCGCTCTGTCGCCTTTTTCGTTCGCGGTCCTGAGTGGAAGAATGATTTGCGCGTCGCGAACATCGAGTGCGTTGAGGAATGGCTCGTGATGAATGAGCGCAGCGTAGTTGATATCGAGTGAGACTTCGCTGATCAGGGCCAGGGTATTGTCGCGGTTCTTGTAATCAAAAATTCGTACATTTTTTGCAACGAGACCTCGAAACGGATCCAGCGTCAGGCGCCCGATGCTGGCTTCAACACCGCGCTTGCGCAATTCTTCTACCACGCGATAGCGCCATTGACGGCCAAATCCTCTCTTGGCGAGATAATATCCTCCTCCCCCGATACCAAGAATCATGCCGACCATCGCGAGGCGTACGAAAGCTACAGCGATTCGGCGCGGCCAGGTAGCTTTCCGACGTCGTCGGAGCGGCCGAACCGGAGGAGGTTCGAGGACGGGCGGCATGATTTGTAATCGTTAAATCGTTGAAGCGCCGAAGCGATAGGTCAATGTAGCGTTTAAACGGTTCAACGCTTCAACGTGATTTCAATCTCCGATCTACCTGCTCTTAACGCGTCGTTTAATTTGCTGAGCACAGTCTTTATTTCAATGGGCTGGTACTTCATCCGCCATGGCGCATGGCGCCGGCATATGGCGTGCATGATCACCGCGGTGGTTTCCTCGGTTTGTTTTCTGACGGGCTACATCATTTATCATGCGAACGTCGGCGAAAAATCTTCGGGATACACCGGATGGATCGCTGCCATTTACTTTCCAATACTGGCTTCACATGTTTTGCTTGCTTTTGTGACGCTGCCTCTGGTGATTGTGACGCTCATTCAGGTTTTTCGTCGCCGATGGGACCGGCACAAGCGAATTGCGCGTTGGACGATCCCGATTTGGCTGTATGTCTCAATCACCGGCGTGCTTGTATATTTAATGCTGTACAAATGGTTTCCTCCGAGAGGCTGACACCAAACCTTGCGCTTGGCCATGAGTTGATGTTTGATCACACGGTGTTAATACCGGCGAAGATTTATGGTGACGATTGCCACGTTCAATGACCCGGCCAAGGCGAGGCAACTAAAGCGGCGCTTCCAAGATGCGGGGTTACGCGCCGACGTTCACAACGAAGCGCCATTGCAGCAGGTTGGTTTCATGTCGCGCCCCCAGGCAAATGCAAAAGTAATGGTGGAGGACGCCGATTTCGAGAAAGCCCAAAATCTCATGGTCGAATGGGAGGCGACCGATCCCGACATTTCCGCTGCCCTCGTCCGTTGCCCGCAGTGCGGCTCTTCCAATATCGAATATCCGCAGATGACTCGAAAGTTTATGACGCCTGCGCTGGTTGGGGTGCTTTGCGCGCTCAAAATCATTCCCAAGGAGTTTTACTGCCAGGATTGCCATTTTACCTGGACCAACCGGGAAGAGCCTACGATCGGGCGGCTCTGGCATCGCTTCTTTCCAGGGAGCGAACCTGGAACCGGGGCCTCGTAGGCATCACCGATCTCAGTGGCGGCGATTGCTTCTTCGCGCACGATTCTTCTTGTAATGGATTCTCAGTTGCCCTGGTGTCTTGTGGTTGAGCGCTATTCTCGGATTTCGCTCGCAGTCTCGGTCACGTCTTCGCTGCCATGAAGTGGCTCTTCGTATTGTTGCTGGCGTTGGTTATCTTCGGCGGTGCTGCCTGGTTTGGGTACAACACCTTTGTAAAAGAAGAAATCGCAGTAAAAAAAGAGCAGCGCGGAGAAGTCACTCCTGCACCTGTGCCAGACATCAGTCTTCCGGAATTTCAGGCGGCCGCCCAACTGCGACAGGAAGGGAAACTGACTGAAGCTCGCGACGCCCTCATCGCGCTCATCCAAAAATATCCGACCGGAAAACACCTTGAAGAAGCCAAGGATCTACTAGGGGAAACGAACGTTGCAATTCTGCTGTCGCGTTATCCCTCGCCGGAAAAGACGGGATACGTTGTGAAGTCCGGAGATGTGCTGGCAAAAATTGCGCGGAAGCTCAAGACGACTCCCGAGCTAATTATGCGCATGAACAACATGAGCGGTACCATGCTGCGCATTGGCGACCAATTGCTCATCTCGCATCCCGATTTCTCGATGGTCATTCAACGGAAAGAGAATTCGGTCGTGCTTCTGAACCGCGGCGCATTTTTCAAACAATATCATGTCCGCGAAGCAAAGTTGCCGCCCAAACAACCGCCCAAAATCTCGGCGAAAGTTGCCGAAACCATGGCTTGGAAAGACGGAAAACGTGTAGGAATCGGCAGCAAGGAATACCTCGGTAGTACCCGATGGATCCGATTGGCTGGCGCCGCAGGTTACACGCTCTATTCGGTACCGGATTCATCGCATCCCAATCTCGATCAGCCGCCACCGCCAGTGGGTCTTGGCCTCGCGGCGTCGGACCTTGAGGAACTCAGCAGTCTTGTAAACAACCGCACGACTGTCACGATTACTGACTGAATTCAGCGTCAAAAATCCAAAAAGTTACAATGTTAAACGGACACGATTGGACATGATCGCCAGTTTCTGGACTTTGTAACTCTTTTCACTTTGTAAATTTTTGACCTCCATGGACTGGCAACCGCTCGATTTTGAAAAACCGATCTTTGAGCTGGAACGGCGCCTCCAGGATTTGAAGAATCACTCCGACGCGCACGATGTCGATCTTGATTCAGCCGTCAAAGCGGTTGAGGAAAAACTGCGGGAAACACGGCGGGAAATTTATGGGAAGCTTACTGCCTGGCAGCGTGTGCAAATCGCTCGGCACACGCAGAGGCCGTTCGCGATGGACTACATCGAACGTTGTTTTGCAAATTGGATTGAACTGCATGGAGACCGGCGCTTTGCCGACGATCGGGCCATGCCTTGCGGTCTGGCCACCCTTGGCACGCAACGCTGCGTTGTCATTACCCACCAAAAAGGTCGCAACACAAAAGAAAACGTGATGCGCAATTTCGGTTGCGCCCATCCCGAAGGTTATCGCAAGGCATTGCGATTGATGCGATTGGCCGAAAAATTTCGGGTGCCGGTCATCTCGTTGATTGATACCCCGGGTGCCTTTCCGGGAATCGGGTCGGAGGAACGTCATATTTCGGAGGCAATTGCCGTGAATCTTCTCGAAATGATGAGGCTTCGCGTGCCGATCATTGCCGCGGTCATTGGCGAGGGTGGCTCCGGCGGCGCGCTGGGCATCGGCGTCGCAGACCATGTATTGATCCTTGAAAACGCTTATTATTCCGTGATCAGCCCGGAAGCGTGCTCCGCGATTTTGTGGAGAGACCGCCGGCATGCCGCCGAAGCCGCCGAGGCGCTCAAATTGACCGCACAGGATTTATTGAAGCTCGAAGTGGTGGACCAAATTATTCCCGAACCGGAAGGCGGCGCGCATCGGGACTATGATTCTGTTGCTGCAAAGCTTGGTACAGCGTTGCGCCGAACGTTACAGGAGATTCTCAAGGTTCCGATCGACGAACTGCTGGAAAAGCGATATCGAAAGTTTCGACGGCTGGGGATTTTCTCCGACGCGAAAACCGCCGCCACTTCGGCTCGCTCTTGATGTGATGTTTGGGACTTGGGGCGAATTAGCGGGCGTTGTGTGGTTCAGTGCCGTCGTTGTAATCAATGCGGCTCCTGCAAGCGCCGTCGGACCTCGGTTTCATTTCGATCGCGACACATTCGCATTCGCAAATCAAACCGTCTTTGAATATCACGAAGGACACGCTTCTCTGCGGAAATCCTCTACGGTGAAGCGGGACGCTTACAATCGTCATTGTTTCGTAATGTGTCGCACAGCGATGCAATTTAAGAAGTTCGCGCGGTTCGATCCCCACAGTTCCCCCTCGGATGACGCAACGCTGGCCGCTCGCGTTCGCGATGTGACGCACCGGGCGGCTTGGACAGAGGCGTTGCCGAAAGACCAACGAATTGTTTTTCCAGGATACAAGGATTTACGCGAAATGAGCACAGCGCGCCGTGAACTTGTACAAAGAAACATCGGCCACGGATGGCCAAGCTACTTTCGAATTAGCAATGCCCGAATGATGTTTCAGCCGGGTCCCGGATATCAGGAGAAGACTCACGCGCGTCTGAATGCAGCTTTGGCGCGCGGTGAGATGTTTGTTGCGTTCCTTACTACGTATCCCCGACTCAGTATCAACCACTCGGTGTTGATTTATAAACAAAAATCTTTTTCTCCGAATCCTGGAGTCGAGCGCTATTTTGTTTACGATCCGAACCATCCGGAATCGCCACGCGAGCTCATCTGGTCTCCGCACACTCGCAGTTTTTCCTACCAAAAGGACTGGGATTTCATTGGGGGCAATGTTCGCGTTTATCAAGTTTACGCCAAGTGGTTGCAGTAAAAGCGATTCTTTCTGGGGAAGCGTATGCCAGAAGCGCCACCACCGCCGAAACCGACTCCACCAACACCCACACCGCCTCCCGAGCCGCTGCCGCCGAACCCGCGGCCCGTTCCCGCGACGAGAAGATGAGAATTCTACGTTGCCGCAGGAAACAAGAACCGTAGCGCTGGTTCGACCCGCGCCGCCCAAGATGCTTCGCCATGATCGGCGCCCTGGGCTTCCATATATTGAAGATCTTTCTGGGGTTTCCAGCCTTTTTCCACAAGAAGATCGAGCAACCCGCGTGCGGCTTCCCAGCCGGGTTCGGCTGTGCCCGTGTCGAGCCAGATTTTCAACGGCGGCTTCTGCTCAATCGATTCAACGAGTCGATAAATTGCGAAATCGTCCCACCAGATCGATGGCGACATCACAATTAGTCGGCTGAAGACTTGTGGGTACAAAATTCCAATCACAAGCGTGGCGAGACCGCCAAGAGATGAACCGCCTAATCCAGTAAATTCGGCAGCCGGGTTAGTCCGATATTTTCGATCGATGTAAGGTTTGAGTTCTTCCATCAGAAAGTGCGCGTACTTTCGCACCAAACCTTTGCTGCGCTTCTTGCGTTTCGCTTTCGCGTCAATCACTCCCCGGGTTGGAGCGTATTCATCAACACGCTTGTCGCCTGTGTTCGCAACCGCCACGATGATTAGCGGTTCGATCAGATTCGCCCTGATCAAGCGTTCGGCCGTCTCATCTACTCCCCATTCCACGCCTGCAAACGAAGTTGCCGCGTCGAAAACATTTTGACCGTCGTGCAAATAAAGTACTGGATAGCGCCGTCGCGACACCCGGCGGTAGCCGCGCGGCAAATAAACCAGAATATCGCGCCGATTTCCGAGGATCTTCGATGGGAACGCGCGGTGCTGTTTAATGTTTCCAGTGAGCGTGTGTTTAGGCATGCAAAAACCAGATGCTTCGATCAAAATGTTGAGTTTGTCCAACTGTCGTGTCGGAGCGGGCGGCGAAGACAAAGATTTCTCGACTTCGTCTTTCTCTTCAGTCGAAATGACACCAGGAACATGAACGAACGTCACATCAAATGGTACACGCCGTGGTTGAGCCGCGAGTTTGAGATGCTTGTGTTCGGAAATGGCGGCGGCCTGCCGTTAATTCTCTTCCCGACCTCCTTCGGTCGTTATTACCAAAACAAGGATTTTGGCCTGGTGGGGTCGGTGAGCGGCTATATCGACGCAGGCAGATTAACGGTCTATTGCCCGGACGCGATCGATCTGGACAGTTTTTATAATAAATCGATTCATCCAGCCGACCGGATGCGGACCCATAACGCGTACGAAAACGTCATCGTACGCGACGTGTTCGACCTCGCGCGCCGCGAATGTAACTGCCATCGTGTAGCAGTCAGCGGAGCCAGTCTTGGTGCCTATCACGCTGCCAATATTGCTTTTCGTCATTCCGACGCCGTCAGTCATCTCATCAGTTTGAGCGGCTCGTTTGATATCAGCTCATTTTTCAACGGCTATCACGACGACAACATTTATTTCAACAGTCCGTACGAATACCTGCCGAACATCACCGACCCATGGAAATACAACCACATGGGCATCATCCTTGGCACTGGTGAATGGGACAACACACGCCATGAATCCTATCGCTTGTCTGAGATTTTGAATTCCAAGGGCATCAAGCACTGGCTCGATGACGGAAAATGGCGCGGCCACGATTGGAATTACTGGCGCGATATGCTGCCGCATTATTTGTCGAAGTTGTGATGCTCTCTTCTTCCGTCGCCAGGGCGAAGTGGCATGATTCCGACAGCGTTACCGTCGGTTGCTTCACGGGATTCCTCGATTACGCTTCGCTCCGCTCGGAATGACAGAAAGGCAATTATGAAACTGGTGATTGCTGCTACCGGCGCCAGCGGAACGATCTATCTGCAAAGGTTGCTAGCGCAGATTGATTGTGCGGCCCATGAGGTTCATCTCATCATGAGTGCGCATGCATCCGAGGTCGCGAAGCAGGAACTCGATGATTTTGCCGTTCCATCGAATGTTTTGCACCATTCTGAACACGACATGCGCGTGCCATTCGTGAGCGGTTCAGCGCGTTTCGACGCAATGGTGATTGTCCCGTGTTCGATGGCAACGCTGGGGCGAATCGCTTCCGGTTGCAGCGACAGCGTGCTGTTGCGCGCGGCCGATGTTTTTTTGAAGGAGCGCCGGAAATTGATTCTCGTCCCGCGAGAGACACCATGGAACTTGATTCACGCGCGGAACATCGTGAAGTTGCTTGAGGCCGGGGCGATTGTATTGCCGGCAATTCCTTCGTTCTACAGCCGTCCCGCGTCGCTGAACGCTGTAGTTGATACAGTGGTTTGGCGTATCCTCGATCAAATTGGGCTGCCGAATCCCCAGACATATCGTTGGGGAGCGAAAAGTGCCTCGGCGAAACGCAAGAAAAATTGAAGATCGAAGGTTGGCTCGCGCGATGGTTGATCGCGTTCGGATTTTGGCTGCTGCAGATATGGGCGCGTACGCTGCGCTACGAAGTCGACGACCGGGCGGGGGTCGTCGGCAAACCCGTGAAGGAAAATTACATCGCCGCGCTCTGGCACAACCGACTGCTCTTGATTTCATTCGTTTTGAAAAAGTTCCTGCCGCAACGCCCGGGTGCTGGGCTCATCAGCGCTAGTCGAGACGGCGATTTGATCGCGGATGTGACGCGGCGATTTGGGTTCGAAGTGGTGCGCGGTTCCAGTTCTCGTCTCGGTGCCACTGCTCTGCGGGAGCTGGAGAACGTGCTGGCGTCCGGACTGGACATCCTGATCACGCCAGATGGTCCGCGCGGACCAGCTTATGAGCTCGGGCCGGGTATCGTTTTTCTTGCCCAAAGAACCGGTGCAGCAGTCGTGCCGATCAACATGGAATTCTCCAGTTGTTGGAGAGTGAACAGCTGGGACGGTTTCATTTTGCCGCGTCCATTTGCAAAAGTGCGCCTGATTTTCGGCGCGCCACATCGAGTGAGAGCAACCATCTCACCGGAAGAATTTGAAGCTGAACGCCTGAGCCTTCAGAAGGCGGCGATGGCGCTCGTTGAAATGCGCTAGCATTCGTTGTAGCCGCTTCGTTACGGGAAGCCCTGGCTCTGACGCCTCGACGCGGCGCGCTTTGCGCGTACCGGAGTGGACGCGGCTACATCAACCGTGGCTTGCATAGCGGGCGCTCGCAGGCAGGATTGCCTCCTTATTATGCTGAACCTCATCGATGGACGCGCGATCGCGGAGAAAGTTTATGTCGATCTTCGCCGTGAAATTGCGGAGCTAAAAACAAAAGACGTCACGCCGGGCCTTGCCGTTGTTCTGGTGGGCGACGACCCGGCATCGCGCGCTTACGTTCGCTCGAAAGACAAGATGTGTCGCGATCTTGGGCTGCACTCCGTGAAATTAGAATTGCCGGCATCGACTACGCAAACCGAGCTTCTCAATCGCGTCGAACAATTGAATGCCGACGCGAGCGTTCATGGAATTCTTGTGCAGTCGCCGCCCCCTGGACACATCGACGAAGAGGCAATCGTTCGGGCCCTCGATCCAGCCAAAGATGTGGACGGCTTCCATCCAGAAAACGTTGCGAAGCTCGTCATCGATGATTCCAGCGGCTTTGTCCCGTGCACGCCGTTGGGCGTGCAGCGTTTGTTGATTGAAAGCAGGATCAACATTAACGGCGCGCACGTTGTGGTTCTTGGCCGCAGCATGATCGTGGGCAAGCCACTGGCTCTGCTTCTGATGCAGAAAAATGAGAACGCCAATGCCACAGTTACGGTCGTGCATTCGCGCAGTCGGGGTCTCGCGGAGATTACCCGGTCGGCTGACATTATTGTTGCGGCAATTGGTCGTGCGGGATTTGTGACAGCAGATCACGTGCGCGAGGGCGCCACTGTCATAGATGTCGGCATCAACCGCGTCGAGGACGCAGCGACCGAGCGTGGTTATCGCCTGGTAGGTGACGTGGCCTTTGATGAAGTATCAAAAATAGCGGGCGCGATCACGCCGGTTCCTGGAGGGGTTGGGCCGATGACGATCGCGATGCTGATGTCCAACACAGTCAAAGCAGCCAGACAATCGATGTAGCCGGGGGCCTATGGCACGTCCTTCCAGACAGCCCAACATGGCCGTGATTACGACTTAGCCGAAACAATTTTCGCCGTAAGCAATTTCAAGATTGTCGGATTGACTTGCGCCACGCGAACAAAGAGCGACCCGATGCGAGGCGATAAAACCGCGTCGCGGGCCAGGCGATTGATCCAAAGTCTTCCCCGATACATTTCGGCGGAGGCACGAGCGAATTCGCGGAGTGCTAACCGTCGATCTTCGTCTCGGGTGATTTTCGCGACCGTCTCAGCGGCGAGTTCTCCAGAGCGAATTGCGTAATAGATCCCTTCGCCAGTGAACGGTTCTACGACGCGCGCGGTGTCGCCGATGAATAGAAGATTTTCATGGGCGCAGGGAACCGGCGAACGCGTGAGTGGTGTGATGGTGCGCCAGCGTTGGTTGGCGGGAATTTCGAATTGGCGTTGTGCCCAGTGCCGCAGTCTCGAAATGGTGGATGGCTTGCCCACCAGGCAAAGATTAAGCTCGTTTTCGTTCACCGGAGCCTGACCGGAGTAACCTTCTCGAAGAAATTGGAGCACGATGCGTTGGTCAAAATTTAGCGGAAGTGGAATGTGCGCTTGCAATGCGACACGTTCCCGCGCCGGGCGTGGCAGCAAATTGCGCAGGCGCGCAACGGTGGAATTTCGTCCATCTGCGCCGATTAAGATCCGGGCGCGAAACCTTTCCCGGGCGGCGGTTTCGATTTTCCAAGGCTGGTCGTGGACCAATGCGGTGACGGTTGTTCCCTCGCGAACCTGCGCGCCGAGTGCGCAAGCGCGCTTCAGCAGGAGATCGTCGAAAAGGCTGCGCTTTATTGAAATCTCGCCCGTCTCAGGCGGGTTTCCGGTCGGAAGATTCACACTGACTTTGCGACCGTTGATCGCGATGAAGTCGACTGAGGTCAGTTTGGAGTGCGACAAGCCCCAAACCTGTTGCGCGACGCCAAGGCGCTCGAGCACAGGCCAGCACGATGGATTTAAACAGTCGCCGCACACTTTTTCTCGTGGAAACGTTGCCCGCTCGAGGACAAGCGTCTCCAAACCAGCCATGGCGCAAAACGCTGCACAGCTCGATCCGGCCGGGCCACCGCCCACAATTGCCACGTCAAATGTCTGCATTGGACTATTGGAGTGATGAAGTAGTGGTAATCACTCAAACCATTACTCCATACTCAAATACTCCATTACTCCAATTGTCGAATCCCTGCTGGCGTGCGATTCAATACCAGAGAAAATTCACCTGAATGAGCTGGTCCCTTCCAATCTTCCGCATCGCCGGCATCCAATTGCGGATCCACATTACGTTCTTACTGCTAATTGCCTGGTTGGCTTTCGGCTATTACGCGGAGGGCGGTTCTGCGGTCGCGGCGAACCGCGTCATATTCGTTTTGCTTCTTTTCCTTTGCGTTGTCTTGCATGAGTTCGGACACGCATTCGCTGCGAAGGCGTTCGGGATCAACACGCCCGATATCACGTTGCTGCCAATTGGTGGAGTGGCGCGGCTTGAACGAATGCCGGAAGAACCAGTGCAGGAACTAATCATCGCGGTGGCGGGACCGTTGGTGAATGTGGTGATCGCGCTCGGTCTGTTTGTGGCAGGTGGATCGCAGGCGTTGCTCAATTCTTCGAACGTTGAAACAGGCGGTCTCGTGACGCAGTTGTTGACGAT
Organism: Candidatus Udaeobacter sp.; assembly: GCA_036558805.1. Lineage (GTDB taxonomy): Bacteria > Verrucomicrobiota > Verrucomicrobiia > Chthoniobacterales > UBA10450 > Udaeobacter. The sequence continues at coordinate 8,503 of DATBEX010000096.1, read as the reverse complement.
TAACATCATGCTGGTTCTCTTTAACTTGCTCCCGGCGTTTCCGATGGATGGTGGCCGCGTACTGCGGGCGCTGCTCGCCACACGCATGAGCTATGCGCGTGCCACACAGGTGGCTGCCAGTGTCGGCCAGGGTTTTGCGTTCATCTTCGGCTTCATCGGGTTGCTTTGGAATCCGTTCCTGCTGTTCATCGCGCTTTTCGTTTATATCGGAGCGTCACAGGAAGCGGCCCTGGCGCAGATGAAAGATGTCTCGCGCCGGTTTCCGGTCTCCAGCGCAATGGTGCGGGAATTTCGCACGCTCTCGGAGGACGCGAGCCTGCATGAAGCGGTTGACGCATTGCTGGCCACTTCCCAACACGATTTTCCAGTCGTCGATGACAGCGGCAACGTGGCCGGTTTATTAACGCGTCAGGATCTGATCGCTGCATTGCGAAAAAACGATCCCGCGCTTCGCGTGGGCAATGTGATGCGTCGCGATATTCCTACGGTCACCACCGGAACGCGTTTCGAAGACGCTTTTCGCATCATGCAGGAGTGCAATTGCCCTGCGGTGCCAGTGCTGGATCGGATGAAGCGCCTGGTTGGTTTACTTACGCCGGAAAATGTGACCGAACTAATGATGGTTCAATCCGCGATGCCGCAACGGCGGGTTTTGTGAGCGTGACGCAGCCAACCGTGGCTGTAAGTATTTACAACAGCGCAGACAAGATCGTCTGCGTCACGAGCTGATACGCATCGGCATCAGAACGTAGAGAAATGGTGTCTGAATTTTCAAGACACCCGGGCTCATCTCGTCGATAAGATCGAGAAAGACTTCGTCCTCGGTCAGTGCGCGCAGCGGCGCCATGAGAAATTCCGGATTAAACGCGATGGAAAAATCGCGACCTTTGTAAGCGACGGCGAGTGATTCCTTGGCTTCCCCTACCTCTGGTGTTGTGGCGGTGATATCGATGTTGTTTTTGCTGAAATTCAGTTTGACCGAGTGGGACTTATCGCTCGCGAGCAATGAAACGCGCCGAAGCGAATTTAAAAAAGTTTCGCGCTCCAATTTTATTCGCTCTTTTGTCTCGGATGGAATGACCTGGCGATAGTTTGGGTAATTTCCTTCGATCAATTTCGAGACGAGCAGCGTTTTATTGAGATCAAAAGCGATCTGTCCGCTGCCCATGCTGACTTTAATTTCGCCATCGTCGGTAAGCAGGCGTTGCAATTCTGTCACCGCTTTCGTCGGGACAATCAGGTCGGCTTCGTGGCTGCGCGGGAACTCAAGCTCGATTTCGACCATGGCAAGGCGGCGGCCGTCCGTCGCAACCAGCGTCAGCTTGTTCTCCTTGAAACTGAACAGAACGCCATTGAGAACGTAGCGCGTTTCGTCTGTCGATATCGCGTAGGAAGTTTTGCGCAGGCCGTCGCGCAAATCTTTCTGCCGGATCGTGACAACTTTAGCGTCCTCGAACTTCGGCAACGGCGGAAATTCTTCTTCGGGTAGTCCAAGGATTTTAAAAAAGCTCTGGCCGCTCCTGATCGAAGCGGCATTTTTTCCATTAACATCTATCTGAATTTCACTCGCGGGCAGTTCACGAACGATGTTGAAGAGACGACGGGCCGGAAGGGTTGTCGCCCCTTCCTTCTCGACGTCCGCTTCGCAACTGCCGCGCACACCGACATCGAGATCGGTTGTAGTAAGATGAATTTCGTCTCCGTGCGCCTGCAAAAGAACATTGGAAAGTATGGGGAGAGTGGTGCGGGTGCTTACTACGTTTTGGACCTGCTGGAGGCCTTCGAGCAGTTTGTCTTTTGCGACGCTAAATTTCATTTATGACGGTCTAAGATGTAAGGCTTTGCGTTTTGTTCGGCAACCGCAATCTCTCCAATGTCGGGCCAAGTTTGTAGCTGCGACAGCGGGAATCGCAAGCTGGAAACGCACCACTGGAGGGTTCAACGCTGAAGGGAACTGTCAATGAAGGAGATCGTCTGGCGAACGTTATCTTGTTCGGCCATCCGCCTCTTTACCAGCTTGCAGGCGTGCAGCACGGTACCGTGATCGCGTCCCCCGAATGCATCGCCAATCTCATTCAAGGACGACTTGGTAAGCTCGCGCGCGAGATACATCGCCACCTGGCGAGGGAACGCGATGCTGGCCGGACGGCGCTTGCTTGTCATGTCGGCCACACGGACATCAAAATGTTCGGCCACGCGTCGCTGAATTTGTTCGATGGTGATGGAATGGCGTCCTTCCTCCTGCAAAATATCCTTTAGCAAATGTTCCACGACTTCCTGGGTCAACTCCCTGCCGCTGAGTGACGCAAACGATGCCACTCGCATAAGCGCTCCTTCCAGGCGCCGCACGTTTGTCCGAATGCGGCTCGCAAGAAACTGAAAAACTTCGTCGTGCAATTTGATCTGCATTCCGCGCGCCTTTTTTCGCAAAATCGCCATGCGCGTCTCGATGTCCGGCGGCTGAAGCTCCGCGGTGAGTCCCCATTCGAAGCGCGACACGAGGCGGTGCTCCAGATTCGCAATCTCGGAAGCAGGCCGATCGCTGGAGAGGACGATCTGCTTATGTCCATCGAAAAGTGTATTGAATGTGTGAAAGAATTCTTCCTGCGAGCGCTCTTTGCCGCCGAGAAACTGGATATCGTCGATCAGGAGGAGATCCACCTGGCGATAACGCTTCCGGAATTTGACCAGATTACTGTGCTGGATCGCGTCGATGAACTCGTTGATGAACAGCTCGCTGGAAACGTAAATCACTTTCACGTTTTTCTTCTTGGCCCAGACATATTGGCCAATGGCTTGCATCAGGTGGGTTTTTCCAAGACCGACGCCGCCGTAAATGAACAGCGGGTTGTAGGTGCGCGCAGGCGCCTGCGCCACGGCGAGAGCGGCGGCATGCGCAATTTCATTGTTCGGACCGACTACGAAAGATTCGAACGTGTTTCGTGGATTGAGTCCAGGCACTGTGGTGCCTGGCTTTGTGTCGGCGGGAGGTTCGGGTAAAATTTTTTCCAGCGCCGGAGCCTCCTCTGCACGCATTGGGGGGCCAGTTCCCGAAGGAGAGCAGAATTTTACCGGCCGCGGGCTGCCGAACGTCGTCACGATCGCAGTCTGCAGTGCTGGCATGTAATTACTCTCTATCCAGAACTGATAAATGTTGTTTGGAACACGAAGTGTGAGCGATTTGTCCTTGGCCTCAACAAGTTCCACGGCTGAGAACCACCGTTTAAAGCTATCGGAGCTGATCTGTGGTTTGAGCGCGGCCGATAATCGCTGCCACAGTTGCGTACACTTCTTGTCCATAGCCGACTTGTTAACAGTGTTACACAATCGCCACACTCGTTGATACTGAGGGGAATCGTCCGGGGAGACAGGCGAGGCGTCGAACCAACGGCCAAGTTAACTCACCGGTGAAAAGCGGAAAAAAAAAGTCAAAAACGCATAAATACGAGGGAAAACAGGCTGCGCCGTTCTTCAGCCATTTACCGAATGACTCCAGGCGAACTGGCGCGTTCCTTCGTTGTTCCGGGAAGCTCTTCGTCTCGTTCATTCTTAGCCCTAAAAGTTTCTCAGAAATGTTCACAACTTATTCACATGCGATCTTGTTTCTTCCTCGCCAGCGGGCTTGAGACTAGAAATCGCTTTCAAAATCGACAAGAAAAAAATGAAAAAAAAGAATTTTATTTTTCATCGCGCGAAAAAATTTTCTTGACTGGAAAACAGAAACACGTGTGTCCGAGGGAAAAACCAATAAGAATGACGCTGCTGATCTTACTGCCGAGTTGTTGGTGACAGGAGGCTGGTCGCGGCGACCGAGCGATGAATCGATTCACATTGTCGTGACGTCACTCCCGATTTGACCGAATCGACCCGTGCACGCAATTTTCCCGCCTCCAGAGTGCCACTGGGATGGTGATCAAAATGTGGGCGACGCACACGAAGACAGAAAACGCGCAGACGAGCTGCGTTTTTAATTTCAACAGTAGAGCGATGCGGCGAATTTTTTCGATGGGCATCATTGCCCTTCTCGTTTCTATGGCGCAGGCGTATTCCGTCGATGAGCTGTTGCCCCCATTCGGTTTTCGTTGGAACGATTCGATGGCGCATGTGGAAGCGGTCCTCCACGGCGCCAAAGCGAAGATCATTTCGCGTGAAAAAAAGCAGAACCGCGACGTCTGGACGGTGGAGGGCCTGATTCATCCGGGGCTAAAGCGCACACTGTTTACGTTTAGGCAGAGAGCGCTTGTTGCAGTGGAGTTACAATACGAATACCCGGATTGGTCGATCGAACGCTACAACCAGCGGATGGGAGAGATCCGCAAATACTTCGACGAGAAGTACGGGACGGGGAAACTCGTGTCACGTTCTCGGGATACAGACACTGACGTCATCCAGACGCTGGTTGGGTATCAGTGGATGGTCGGCGCGACGATGCTGGAGCTATTCTATTTCTCCGCGCAACACGGCTCGCTGCTTTACCGCACTATTACGGTTGATTACAAAGCCATGTAGGCGGGTTTGTCGTTACACAGGCGCATTTCGTCCTCGAAGTTAGTTTTTTTCTAGTCTTCGAAGACCGGACAAGTTATCACAGCCTCCTGCTCAAATAAGCCGAGGAGCTGTTAATGTCCGATTCTGATATCGCCGGATCTGCCAATTCTACCATCGCGGAAACTGTCGCCAAGCTAGGAACCAATCCGAAGACCGGTCTGAATCCCAGCCAAATTCAGGAGCGTCTGAGTAAGTACGGACCGAACGCGCTGCCAGAGGAAAAGACGAGCGCGCTTTCAACTTTGCTTGGTTATTTCTGGGGGCCAATGCCCTGGATGATCGAGGCTGCCGCGCTGGTGGCATTGATTGTAGGAGACTGGGGAGATTTTGCGATCATTACCTCGCTTCTATTGTTTAACGCCTTGTTAGGCTTCTGGGAGGAACATGAAGCATCGAACGCGCTGGATGCCTTAAAAAATTCTCTGGCGTTAAGAGCGCGAGTGCTTCGCAGTGACCAATGGGAGGAGGTCGATGCACGGAACCTTGTGCCTGGAGATATCGTTCGCTTATACCTCGGCGACGTTGTGCCCGCCGATTGCAAGCTAATCCAGGGCAACTACATCAGCATCGACCAATCTGCGCTCACGGGGGAATCTTTGCCAGTTACCAAGACATCGGGCGAGGATGCGTACTCGGGTTCTGTTGTCAAAGAGGGCGAAATGGTCGCAGTTATTACTGCCACCGGGGCGAATACGTTTTTTGGACGCACCGCAAAGCTAGTGGCAGGCGCCGGAAGTGTTTCCCACTTCCAGAGAGCGGTAATGAGGATCGGCAACTTCTTGATTATCCTGACGCTGTTTCTGGTCGTTATTCTGGTGGCCAGTCGCCTTTTCGATATGCGCGGCCACTACGATCGAGTTGTTTTATTAAGGCTCGCCGAAATTGTTCTTATCCTATTGGTCGCCTCAGTACCTGTGGCCATGCCTGCGGTGCTCTCGGTAACCATGGCTCTGGGCGCCCGAATCCTTGCGAGGAGCAAGGCGATCGTTTCTCGGCTGGAATCAATCGAGGAATTAGCCGGTGTTGATGTGCTTTGCTCCGACAAAACCGGAACGCTGACTCAGAACAAGCTTACACTTGGCGAAGCACAGCCTTGGTCAGGAACCGACACCACGAATTTGATTCTCATGGCGTCGCTGGCTTCGCGCGCCGCAGATAACGACCCGATTGATCTCGCAGTAATGGCAGGCCTGAAAGACCCGGCCGTACTTAAGACCTATCAACAGGAAAAGTATGTTCCCTTCAATCCCGTAGACAAGCGAACTGAAGCGATGATCAAGGACACTTCCGGTAAACTTTTTAGAGTTACCAAGGGCGCGCCGCAGGTGATCCTGGCACTGACGAAGCTATCGGACAGCGACCTCAAAAAAGCCAGTCAAACAGTAAACAGCTTAGCCAGTCGCGGCTATCGCACTATTGGCGTCGCTGTTGCCCAGGGCGATGGCCCGTGGGAATTTCTTGGAATCTTACCATTGCTGGATCCGCCTCGACCGGATTCCAAGAGCACGATAGCCAGGGCTCGGGCGTACGGAGTTAAGGTGAAGATGGTTACTGGTGATAACGTAGCCATTGCACGTCAGATAGCATCTGAGCTGGACATGGGCACAAATATCCAGCCTGCGAGCGAGCTATTTCCTGGCGATGTTACGAAAGGACAAATCCCATTGGATGCCGCCGAAAAGATCGACCAGGCCGATGGTTTCGCAGAAGTTTTCCCGGAACATAAATATGCCATCGTAAAAATACTGCAGGAGAACGGCCACATTGTGGGAATGACTGGCGACGGCGTCAATGATGCTCCAGCTCTCAAACAAGCGGATGTGGGCATCGCCGTTTCCGGAGCGACGGAAGCAGCTCGAGCGGCAGCAGCGTTAATCCTAACTGCTCCGGGTCTATCAGTCATCATCGAAGGGATCGCGGAAGCCAGGCGTATTTTCGAGCGGATGATGAGTTACGTGTTGTACCGTATCGCCATGACGATTGCCATCATGGTTTTTGTTGTGCTGGCATCGATCTACTATCATTTCTTTCCGCTGACCGCGATTATGCTTATCGCGCTCGCTCTTCTGGATGATGTGCCAATCATGACTATCGCCTTCGATAATGCCAGCGTTCCGCCTCAGCCAGTAAAATGGGAGTTGGACCGTGTGTTAGTGATTTCATCCGTACTGGGATTGCTTGGAGTTATTCAAAGCTTTGGTCTTCTTTATTTGGGCGACACTCTTCATCACCTCGATCATCCACAGCTACAGACGATGATGTTTCTGCAGTTAGTAGCCGGCGGTCATCTCATGTTATTCGTAACTCGAACACGGGGGCCTTTATGGAAGCCCCCGTATCCAAACGCCAAGCTTTTTTTTGCGATCGTCGCGACCCAAATCGCCGCTGTATTCATGTGCAGTCAGGGTTGGCTTGTGCCACCACTCCCATGGAGAATCATCGGTTTTGTTTGGGCCTATAACCTCGCTTGGATGATAGTCCAGGACATGGTGAAGCTGGGGGTCTATGGAATTCTTGACCCGACTCATTCGTGGAAGAGGTCGCTTTTCCGCCCGCTTCGCGGTCTGATGACACGTAGACCAGAGGCAACTCGCTAAGCAGGAGAAAAACATGGCTAACTATCGGAAAAAACTAATTGTCAAACCGGAGTCCAAAATCCGGCTAAAACATTTCGATCCCGGTTACCATGGTAAACATGAATCACACAAGTCGGCCTTGCTGGAGATTCGGCACAACCTGCAGAAGATGGATCACCTGCAATACCTGATGTATGCCGGGAACAAGCATTCTCTTCTCATTGTTCTGCAGGGACTCGACGCTGCGGGCAAGGACGGCGTGGTGCGTCACGTTTTGACCGGTATGAATCCGGAAGGTTGCGTTTCCGCTAACTTCAAGGAACCAACGAAGGAGGAACTGGCGCACGATTTTCTCTGGCGCGTTCACCCGCATGTGCCAGGCAAGGGCTCAGTCGCGATCTTTAATCGTTCCCACTACGAAGATGTGCTGGTAGTAAGGGTGCACGGTTTGGCGCCGAAGAAGGTTTGGTCGAAACGCTACGATCAAATCAACGATTTCGAACGGTTAATCACGACTGAAAATAACACAACGATTCTCAAATTTTTCCTGTACATTTCCAAAGAGGAACAGCTTGCCCGGTTCAAGAAGCGTTTGGATGATCCGACTCGTCAATGGAAAATCAGTGACACCGATTACAAGGAACGCGATTACTGGGATGACTATACGAAAGCTTTCGAGGACGTGCTTAACAAGACAAGCACCGAACATGCTCCCTGGTTTATCATTCCTTCAAATCACAAGTGGTTTCGGGACTTGGCTATCTCGCAGATCATCGTTCGACAGATGGAAGACATGAACATGCAGTTGCCCAAACCAACTGTGAACCTCGTTGAAATTCGTCGTGAATATCATCAAGCCGAGGACGGAGAAAAAGCGGATCGACGCAAGAAGCGGTAACATTGGCTGATATCCCGCCATCACAACGCCTGACCTTGCTGCTGGATGGTTCGCCGCTGAAACCGATCCAGCGATGGCTTTGGGTGCTTTCAACCGGAGGCACATTGCTTGATGGCTTTGTAATTTTTGTTCTCGGCGTGGCGATGCCATTGATCATTGCCGAGTTTCATCTCACGCCTGGTTTGGTAGGTCTGCTCGGTGCCAGTCTGGTTTTTGGTGCTGTCTTTGGGGCCGGACTTGGCGGTTCGATGGCAGATCGTCTTGGTCGAAAGAAGTTAATGCTGGCCGACATGCTAATCATTGGTGCCGGCGCCACTTTCAGCGCGCTTGCTGATGGATTCCCAATGCTCTTTATCGGGCAACTTCTCGTTGGTGTGGGAGTCGGTATCGATTTTCCAGCGAGCAGCAGTTATGTTTCGGAAGTAATCCCGAAACGCAGTCGCGCGCGAATGATGGTCGCTACGATTGCGTGCCAGTCGGT
>DATBEX010000095.1:0-6927 GCA_036558805.1 Candidatus Udaeobacter sp. | reverse complement strand
GGATGCACAACGCGATTGGTAGGGGATTGGAGAACGCACCTGAGGTGCAAAGTTTTCTTAGCGGAATTGTGCTCGGCATCAGGCACGAAACTTCCGAGGACATCGAGGAACCGTTTCAACAGACCGGCACTGTTCACCTTTTCGCTGTCGCGGGTCTGCACGTAGGAATTGTCGCCGCGCTTTTGTGGATGCTGGCAACAGTTGCACGACTGTCGCCCAAATGGGCTGCAGCATTCATCATTCCATCGCTCTTCTTTTACGCGGCGATCACCGGACTGCACGTTCCCAGTGTGCGCGCGGCCGTAATGGCTTCCATTTTGGTGGGCGGCTTATTCTTTGAACGGAAGGTTTTCGTCCTCAACAGCCTCGCTGCGGCGGCGTTCTTTCTTCTCTGCTGGGATACAAACGAGCTTTTTTCGACAGGCTTTCAACTCTCATTCGCGGTCGTAGGGGCAATCATATTGTTTGCCGATCCTTTTGCCCGATTTTTGCAACGCTGGACCGCTCCCGATCCTTTCCTGCCAAGAAGCCTTTTGCGCGGTCCGCGACGTTGGTTGCACGCCGGCTTTGAATGGCTCTGCCGCGGAACCGGTGTTTCCCTCGCAGCATGGCTCGGTTCGTTGCCGTTGGTGCTTTGGTATTTTTACCTCGTTACACCGATTTCTTTGGTGGCAAATCTGATCGTCGTGCCGATTGCCTTTTTCATTCTGGCGATCGCGCTTCTTTCTCTTCTTTCAACGCCACTTTTGCCAGCCCTGGCGGTGGTTTTCAACAATGCGAACTGGTTTTTGGTGCAGTTGGTCCTGGTAGTCGTTCAATTCCTCGCACGTGTTCCCGGCGGCCATTTTTATGTCGAACATCCGCATTGGCCCGAACGGCTCGTTGCAAAGATTACGGTCCTGGATGTCGGCGCCGGAGCAGCTGTTCATTTGCGATCGGGAAGCGCAAACTGGTTGTTCGACTGCGGAAGTGACCGGACTTACCAGCGAGTAGTCCGCGAGTATCTGCACTGGGCAGGTGTTAACAGGCTTTCTGGCGTACTGCTTACTCACGGTGACGCTAACCACCTGGGCGGTACAGCGCCGTTGCTGGAAGATTTTCCTCCAATTCGCGTCATGGACAATCCGGCACCAGACCACTCAGCTGTTCACAAAAGACTGCAGCGTTTGTTTCGAGAACACCGAATCAAACCGGACAATCTGGCTGCGGGAGACAGTTTCCGCCTGTCACGCGAGGTGACTGCCAGCGTCCTATTTCCTCCACGAAACTTTAGTTCGCCACTTGCTGATGATCAGGCGTATGTCGTTCGACTGCTAGTGGCGCCTAGGACTTCGATCTTATTCATGTCGGACAGCGGCCTCAAAACCGAAGAGCAATTACTGGCACACGGTCTGGATATTCGCAGTGATATCATCGTTAAGGGTCAGAGCGTTTCCGGAGCATCAGCCTCTGACCGCTTCCTCGACGCCGTGCAGCCGCGTTTGATCATTGCTACTTCGCGCGACTTTCCAAGTTATGAGCGAGCCAGCGACGAATGGATAGAGAATTTGCAAACACGAGGCATTAAACTCTTCCGTCAGGATGAAACCGGCGCGGTGATAGTGCGGTTTCGTCAACACGGTTGGGAGGCGCAGAGCTATTTCACGGGCGAAATCTTCCGCAGTGCCAGCGAATGAATTAGCGCACCTTTCTTCCGGAAGATAAGCCCAAACTTGCTCGGTGGCAGATCGACGTCAGCGTCATCAATTGCAAAACTGGGATTTGAATCGGCCAACTCCTTGATTCTTTCAAAGTAATCGACGTCATCTGTCGCAACGTAAATGCTCCCGTTTCTGTCGAGCGCGGCATGAATCGAGACAAGGAAATCCTCCGTCACAATCCGTCGTCGATGATGGCGGCGTTTTGGCCAGGGATCCGGAAACAACAGATAGAATCTTTCCACTGATTCGCCCGGGAGAAGATAACGGACCGCATACGAACTCTCGACTCGCAACAGTCGCACATTATCCAGTGTGGCGGCCCTTCGAGCTGAGGTGCGGACACGATTGAGCAGCCGTTCGATTCCCAAAAAATTTTTGTTCGGAATGCGCTGTGCCAGCGCGCAAATAAATGAGCCGTCGCCGCATCCAAGATCGACGTGCACTGGTGCGTTGCGTCCGAAGATCTTCCCGAGATTGAGGCGGTCAGTTAGCGAATCAAGCTCGATTACTCGAAAAGGGACGTGCCTGCGGTGAGCTAAGCTACCCTCATCCGCAGGCACGCTGAGGAGAAAGTGAATCGGGAACGAATCCAGGAATTCGAATGAGCGGGGAGACAGGGCCGAAAGAAATGCTGGTATCCTGATGATTTGGTCTGGCCCGCATTGAACTAAAGTCTGAATCCGTTTATGACGGTTGCCGTGCCCATGGCAAGAAAAAAATAGACTGAGTTATTCACAACGTGCCGGCTAAGAAGGTGTCTAACAACAACGCTATGAACCGAACCTTTCTCGCCCTGCTTGGGTGCATAACAATTGCCGCGATCATCGTCCCAAAAAACCAGAGTCAAAGTTCTTCTCCTGCACACACGACCACTGCGATCCTTGCCGGTGGCTGTTTCTGGTGCATTCAACCGGCATTTGATAAGGCAAAAGGCGTAATCGAGACTGTCGTGGGTTATTGCGGTGGTACCGAACCGAACCCGACGTACGAGCTCGTTTTGTCTGAAAAAACCGGGTACCGAGAATCGATCCAAATCACCTACGATCCGGCCAAAATCTCCTACGATCAGTTGCTGGACATTTACTGGCGACAAATCGATCCGACACAGGCGGACGGACAGTTCACTGACATCGGGCCGAGTTATCGCGCTGCCATTTTTTACGCGAACGCCGACGAGAAAAAAATCGCAGAGACTTCAAAAGAGAAGCTAGCGCGCTCGGGCAAATTCAGTAAGCCAATCGTGACGGAAATCCTGCCAGCGATGAAATTTTATCCCGCAGAGGCGAACCACCAGAAATATTACGAGCAGAATCCGGAACACTTTGAGGCGTTCGAACAAGGCTCGGGACGGGTCTCATTTAAAAAGAAGAAATGGGGCGACTAGGGCTTTCAACGTCCAACACCCAATGCCCGATTTTGCTGCCTGTCATTCTGAGCGAAGCGAAGAATCTCTGATCATTTCTGGGACGCCCTGGCCAAGCTGAGATGTTTCGCTCCGCTCAGCATGACAGCATCATTAATGACCGAGCATCGAAGAGTTGGAGCGATTAAAGAACCTGTACCCCTTCACTCGCCGTTCGTTTGGCGTACAGGTCGCTCAGGCGTTTTGTCATGGGACCGACCTCACCGTCGCCAATTTGGCGATTGTCCAGCCTGGTGACCGCGGCCAGCTCACCCATCGTGCCTGTGCAAAACATCTCAGTGGCGCCGTAAATATCGACAGGCGACAGGTCGGTCTCGATGCAGCGAATTTTTTCCGCGGCGCAAATCTCCATCACGGTTGCCCGCGTAATTCCCTCCGGGCAGGCCAAAACGCGACTGGTCGCCAGGTCGCCGCTTGCTCGCGATTTATCGGAGTTGCGCACGATGAAAACATGCGTGGCGTTCGTTTCTGCGACAAAGCCGCGCGTATCAAGCATCAAGGCGTCGTCTGCGCCGGCGTTGTTCGCTTCGATCTTTGCCAGGATCGAATTCAGCAGGTTCGCGTGATGAATTCGCGCATCCAGAACGTCCTGCGGCGGACGCCGGACTTTGCTGGTAATCAAAGTCAACCCCGTTTTCGCATAAACAGGCGCCTTGTGCTCCGCGAGGATAATCAATGTCGGCTCGTTTTGATTCAGACGCGGATCCATTCCAGAAGTAACCTTCACCCCGCGTGTAAGGGTAAGACGGATATGTACACGGTCACTCATCTTGTTTGCCGCGAGAGTGCGTGTGATCTCTTCAATGATCTTTTCCCGCGCCGGAATTTCGGCAAACGACAAAGCGCGCGCCGAACGCTCCAGCCGATCGAGATGCTCGTGGAGTTTGAAAATCCGGCCGTCGTAGAGACGCAATCCTTCCCACACTGCATCGCCACCTTGCACAGCGGAATCAAACGGGCTGACGCCTGCCTTGTCGCGGTGCAAAAGCTGACCGTTGATATTAACGATCAGATTCCGATTTCGCTCATCGAACTTTTGAAGCATTGGAGTAACCGCGGATTACGCTGATAATGCGGATTGTTTGGTCGTAGCGGCGTTTGTGTCAAACGCCATCCAATGAAATCAATAAAGAATCTAAGAAACGCACACTATCCGCGGTTCAGCGCAGTCGAAATTCATATAGCCTTTCATAGCACTCACGGCAGCGATCGTGAATATTCTGCAAATGCGAGGGCACTTTGGCGTCGCTGGAACGGCGTGGTTGAAATGATGTCGTTTTTGCCACTTCACCGTACCAATGTCTGGCCCAGATTCCATCTGTCTCACGCAATCCAGGTGGCCATGAAAGCATCGATTCGCTAAACTCGACGCCGATTGCTTCGCAAAGCAGGCCCAACATTCGTTTGGGATTCTCCAGCACGTCCTTTGCGTCGACGATTGGCGGAACGGAATTTGTACGAGTTCGTACGAGATCAAAGATCTCCACCTGCTGCATAAACCCGAGGTCGGCCAGCGCTGGCTCCTCTCGCTTTTTAATGTACGAAGCGATCACCTCGCGCGGGTCACGGATAAGGAAACAATTTATGACGTTGCCGAGCCATTCGCGGTCTACTTCCGCCAAAAGATGATGCGCCATCTGCTTCTGGAAAAAAATCGGTTTGCCGTTCGGGATCGGACCGGTCAGCCGCACGACAACCTTTCGCCAATCGATCTCACCATGCGCGATCACCTCATCTGCATCGGGATGCTCCTTGCCAGTTGCGCTCAAGTAAAAAGCATAAAACGGCTCATCTACGACAAAGGTATCCGGCCGATTCCCCCACGCGCGCATCATCGCGGTGGAGATATTCCGGGGACCCGACCACATGGCAATGCGGACAGGTTGAATCATCGCCAAAGAATCTGTGCGGCTGGAAAAATTGCCAGCCGGAATTGATCCTTTAGGCGCTTAGGATTGCCGGAACGAGCCGCCTAGCCCTTGGCGAAAACGCCTAGTAGCGGCCGCCGAGAAGGCGTCTTTGACCGAAAATCGCTGACGAAACCATTCTCGGTACGAATCTCGACGTGGCCTGCGGCGCGTTTGGCGCCATAGACTAAAACCGAACCAACCGGCGCCTGGTAAGGATCGGTCACTGGCAGTTTTTTGAACCCGTAATTCTTCATCAGTTCCTGGCCGGCTTGCTTTGCCAGAGTGGTTTGGGGCCGGGACTTCACCACGCCGGCAGCAACAAGCGCTTCCTTGACGTAGTGCCAGCATTTGGAAAGAGAATGAGCTCGCGCGCGTTCTTCTGCGATGGAGGCAGCCCGGCGCAGCTTCGGGTCGATCTTTGAATCATTCTTGAACGGCACCACCAGTTTTTTCGGATAATATTTGTCGACGATCTCGATCGATTGCTTTTTGCCGGAAGCATCGATGTACCCAAACTTAGGCCTCGGGGCGGAAAAATTCAGAGCGGCCGCCTGGCGCGGAAAAAATATTGCGCAACAAAGGCCGAGAACAAGAAAGGGGGTTATTTTTTGCATAAAAGCGCGCGTCCTATCGATTAGATCAACTCGTCGCGCAACTGATTTTTTCCAGAAAACGTAAATTTTTTTCTTTGACAATCGCCCAATATGAACAGGGTCTCCGCAAGAGTAGTTTGACAGGCGATTTTTGATCGGTTGCCGCTACGGCGACGAGACTAATTCAACCATTCGTTGGCGCATTTTTGAGTCTGGAAGCCGTCCGATTCCTCCCAACATATTATCCTCAAGGTGCCGCGGATTGTTGGTCGCAGGAATGGCGCAAGTGACAGCGGAATGAGCCACGATCCATTTGAGGAAAAATTGCCCCCAGGAACGACAATCAAATTCCCCTGCCCAATCAGGCAATTGCCTTGACCGCGTCCGACTGAATAGATCGCCACCACCAAACGGCCGATTAACGATCACCGCAACGCCGCGTTCCTGAGCAAGCGGCAAAAGGCGTTCTTCAGCTTCGCGTTCCATGAGCGAATAGTTGATCTGCAAAAAATCAAGCCTCTCGCTTCGTATGATTTTTTCAACATCAGCGAACGCGCCTGCTTCGTAGTGCGTAATCCCCAGGTAACGAATACGCCCCTGCCCTTTCCATTCACGTAACGTCGCCAACTGTGTCTGAACGTCGACCAGATTGTGGACTTGCATCAGATCGATTCGTTTTGCGCGCAGAAGCGTCATCGAACGCTCCATCGACTTGATCCCGTTCTCCCTGCCACGTGTCCAAACCTTCGTAGCCAAAAAAATTCCACCACCGGACGGATTCGCCGTGGCGAACTTGTCCCGAATACCAAGCGCACCCGTCAACTCCCCAATGACCTCTTCTGCACGACCATACATCGGCGAGGTATCGATGACGCGACCGCCAAGCTTTACAAAAAGTGAAAGGACATCTCCGAGCTGTCTTCGGTTGTCCGATGTAAGATCGACATCGAACGCCTGCCACGTTCCCAGGCCAATCACCGGTAGTTTCTCGCCGGACGACGGAATTACGCGTGTCAGGATCGCTGATGATTCGCCTTTCGTCTCGGCGCGCGATGCACGAACCGGCAGACACAATCCTGCTGCACCCACGCCAATTAAGCGCGTGGCTTCACGACGTGTCATGCGGGTCGTCTTATCTACTGGCATACCGAGCGGATCGAGAGAATGTTGAGTCCTCCAGACCTTCGCATAAAGCTACGGCTTGGCAGGTCGCTTCTCTCACAACGACAGGAAAGGTTACTACGCCCATGAGAACAACACGTCGCCAATTTATCAAAGTCTCTGGCACCGCCGCCGGTGCT
>DATBEX010000094.1:0-20754 GCA_036558805.1 Candidatus Udaeobacter sp. | reverse complement strand
CCTTATGAGCAAATCCACTATCGGATGCGGGGTAATACTCGTAATCCTGCTTGTTATTGTCCTTATTGCGGCCCGAGTGGGCGGCAGTTACAATCGTCTCGTCCGTTTGCAGCAAACCGTCGACCAAAGCTGGGCGCAGGTACAAAACGTTTATCAGCGGCGCGCAGATTTGATTCCGAATCTGGTAAACACAGTATCGGGCGCGGCTAATTTCGAGAAGTCGACGCTGACCGAAGTAACGAATGCGCGGGCCAGCGTCGGCCGTGTGCAACTTGACCCGAACAAAGCGCCTACGGATGCGGCGCAGCTCCAACAATTTCAGGCTGCGCAAGGACAGTTGAGCAATGCACTGTCGCGCCTGTTGGTGGTTTCGGAACGATATCCCGAATTGAAGGCCAACCAGAACTTTCTCAGTCTGCAGGCGCAACTGGAAGGCACCGAGAACCGGATCTCAGTCGAACGCGGCAACTTCAATACAGCGGTCCAGAACTATAACGTCGCGGTCCGCAGTTTCCCGACAAATTTGATTGCGGGTATGCTTGGTTTTCCCCCGCGGCCATTTTTCACAGCGCAAACGGGCGCGGAGAAACCGCCGCCTGTGCAATTTAATTTTGGCCCCGCGCCAACGCCTGCCGGAAATTTAAATCAGGGCCCCGCGCCGACGCCGGCGACAAGCGGTTCTCCCTAAAATATACTCACGCGCGATGATTCCGGGGAGCACACGCGCCCTCGCGTGTTCCGTTCGGCGCCTCGCTGAACGGAACGAACGACCCCAGGCTCATTCAACGCGCATTGTCGCTTGCCATGTCATAGCGCGTTTGCGACGAGGCCGCCGCAAACAACACGCGAGGCGCGTGCGCTCCCCAGCAATGGCGCTCGCCTTCGTGGTCCTGTTTGCGGTTGTCGCCCGAGCCGCGGAGGTGATTCCACCGAAACCGGACCGGTATTTCAACGATTACGCTGGCGTTGTTTCCCAGTCCGCAGCGCTGCGTTTCAATGAAGAACTCGCCCAATTTGAGCGCGAAACGTCGGACCAGGTCGTGGTCGCAGTGTTTCCAAAGATGCAGAGTGAGTCCGATATTGCAGACTACACTCAGCGTGTCGCCCAGGCGTGGGGCGTTGGTCAAAAAGAACGTCGCAATGGCGTTGTCCTTTTTGTGTTCGTTCAAGACCGCAAAATGTTTATCCAGGTTGGGTACGGTCTGGAGGGCGCGCTCCCTGACGTCACGGCGTTTGACATCACCGAAAACGAAATCAAACCGCATTTTCGCAACGGCGATTACGAAGGTGGCATCGCGGCCGGAATCGATTCGATCTTCAAGGCGATTCGGGGTGAATACAAAGGATCCGGAAAGACTGTTGCTGAGGAACATCGCGGAGGTGGCTCCTCGAGCATCTGGTCCTTCATCGTTTTTCTGATTGTGCTGATCATTATTTCCAGACTCATACGGCGACTTGGCGGCTGGGGTTATTCGTCCCGTGGCGGCGGCCCTGTGTTCTTTCCAATGGGCGGCGGCGGCGGTTGGTCCTCCGGCGGAGGAAGCGGCGGGGGTGGATTCAGCGGGTTCGGCGGTGGAGGCGGGAGCTTTGGCGGCGGAGGCGCGGGATCGAGTTGGTAGCGAGATGCGAACGAAGGAGTTTCTTACCAAGCTTGAGCACGCCCGGATTGTAACCACGATCCGTGAAGCGGAATCGAAAACGTCTGGTGAAATCCGCGTTTTTATTCAGCGCGGCACATTAAATACGGATCCGGTCATCGCTGCGCAGAGAAAGTTTAAACGTCTCGGAATGCACAAGACCCTCGGGCACAACGCCGTCCTGATTTTCGTTGCCCCTCGAGCTCACAAATTTGCTGTAATTGGCGACAAAGCCATCCATGAAAAATGCGGCGAACAATTCTGGGAACATATCGTGGATGGAATGCGCGTCCATTTTCGCAACGAGCAATTCAGTCATGCCTTGACGGAAGCGATTGAAGGAGTGGGCAAAGTGCTTGCGACGCATTTTCCTAGGACTGGGGAAAACGCAAACGAATTGCCGGACGAAATTATCGAAGGCTGACCGGCGGCTGACTTTCAGGACGGCCCCGCGGTGGGTTGGCTAACAGGAAGAATGTTGGCGTGGCGGGCGATTTGCAGCCAGCGTCCGCCTTTTCATCCAGACAGCCGTGAACCGGAGATTTTCGTTTTTACCGGCATTTGGCATCCGTCCACCCCAGACGACAGTTTCTCGGCCAGCGACAATCACAATATCCCCATAGGCACGCAGATACTCGATTTGCCGGTCAAAAGAGGTGATAACCAGAAAACCGGAATCGACCATTCCCAACACCTGCTCCTTCGTAACAAACTTGTTCAGTGGGTTAGTTACGACGAAATCGTCCGACCAGAGACGGGCCATTGCGGCGCGATCGTTTTTCAGGAAGGTTTTGACTTCTTCCGCGCTCAGCCGTCGAATCTCATCTTCAGCACCGTCGGCGCCTGTATTCGCAGCTGTTGCGCCCTGAGAAACTAATGCGAGGAGTGACAATACGATCAAAGACAAATGGATTTTCATTCGCGAATTGTCTTGGACGATACCGCCCGAAGTCCAGCTTCAATCCGGATTTGCCACTTGCAAAACCGCGGATTTCGCCTTTATTCCAAGCTCCGCAGCGAGTTTTGTAAATAAGCCGTTGGTCCCTGGGTCTCCGTCGCTGGACGTGAAACCGCGCTCGCCAGGGGGAACCCGGCGATTCGAAAGGAAGAAGTAAGAAGGCAGAAGGACGAAGTGTCGCGAGGCCTCGGTTCTTTTCTTAATTCATAACTCTTCCTTAGTCATTAGAACATATGCCAATCCGTTACGGTCGTTTTGAAATGCCGAAAACTCTTGTTAAAGACGAGAGCACAGCCACAGATACCTACGCCAAATTCACCGCCGAGCCGTTTGAGGCGGGTTATGGCCATACCGTTGGGAATTCCCTGCGGCGTGTCCTGCTTTCCTCACTGGAAGGCGCGGCCATCACCGCGGTAAAAATCGCGGGCGCGCAGCATGAGTTCGCGACACTTCCAAGCGTGGTGGAAGACGTAACCGATATCGTTCTCAACCTCAAGAAAGTGAAATTCAAAGCTGACGACCACGAGCCCAAAAAACTTTCGCTCAGCATAAATAAGGAGGGCGAAGTGACGGCCGGCGACATTCAAGTGGTCCAGGGTTACGAAGTGCTCAATCCAAAGCAGCTCATTTGCACTCTCGACAAGAAGCACAAGTTCGATGCCGAGCTCGATGTGCGTGTCGGCCGCGGTTTTGCTACCGCCGAAGAAAACAAGCGTCTGGACCAGCCGATCGGTCTGATCCCGATCGATTCCATTTTTTCGCCAGTCACACGCGTCAAGTACGCGGTGGAAAATACCCGTGTCGGTCAGCGCACTGATTACGACAAACTCATTCTCGAAGTTTGGACCGACGGTCGCTTGACCCCGGACGATGCATTGCTCCAGGCCTCGGCCATTTTGCGGCATCACCTCGACGTGTTCGTGAACTTCAACGAAGAGATAATCGAGTTTGACCAAACACCTGCCGGTGTAAGCGAAGAGAACCTGAAGCTCAAAAAGCTGCTCAACATGAGCGTGAACGAAATTGAGCTCAGCGTGCGCGCAGCGAATTGCTTGAACAATGCGAACATCACCAGCGTGGGCCAGCTTGCCCAAAAGACGGAAGCGGAAATGCTGAAGTACCGAAATTTTGGCAAGAAATCGTTGAACGAGATTAAGGACAAACTGCAACAGCTTGGTCTGAGCCTCGGCATGAAATTCGAGACCGGCCTACTCGACGTTCCAGTGAGCAGCGATGGTGCTGCACCGAGCGGCGCGGTTGGCGAAGAGTAAGCGCCAGTTCTGGAATCACCTTCGCACCGTCATGAGACACCAAAAAAAGACCGTCAAATTGGGGCGCACGGCCGAGCATCGTAAGGCACTACTGGCCAATCAGGTCTGTTCCCTGATCGAGCATCAACGCATCAAGACCACACTTGCCAAGGCCAAGGCAGTTCGTCCGCTTGCCGAACACATGGTCACGCTTGGAAAAAATGGATCAATCCATGCGCGTCGCACCGCTTTGGCCGCGCTCCGCCAGAAGAATGCGGTGAAGAAATTGTTCGAGGACATCGCGCCGAGATCCGCGGAACGCAATGGCGGTTATACGCGCATCGTGAAGCTCGGGCAACGTAAAAGCGATTCCGCTCCCATGGCATTTATCGAGTGGGTTGATATCCTGGAAGTGGTTGAGGAAAAACCGGCTGACGAGAAGAAAGCAAAGCGCAAAGAAGGTGAAGCCAAGCCGAAGAAAGCGGAGCCCGAATCCGCTATGCCGAAGCAAGAGGAGCCGGCTGTGAAAGAAGAGAAACCCGCCGAAGGGCCAGGCCCAGCGGAAGAACCGAAAACGAAGAAGCGACGCTGGTTCGGCCGGAAATCCGAAACCGAGAAATAATGTTAGGCGCGAAAGTGCCTCGCCTCGTTTTCCAACATATCGATGTCGGCCAGATCCTGAGGGCGGCCGACTGCGCGCTTGTTTCGAATCAGGGCGTCTTTCCCCAGAACAGAGACAGGGATTCCATCGAGCTCTGCCGAAACCTTGCCGGCAAATGCGTCGTCGCAGCTGACGCCGCTGATGCTGGTAAGGAGATCAATTCGAGTCGGAGCACGTCCGAGTTGGATTAGTTGCCCGGCTTTTACAAAATCCGCTGCTTTGAACCCGGATTGTTTGAATCCAAACTCATTTAAAATAGCAACGAGCAACCGTGCGTTGTCAGGCGTGGGTCGCACCAAAATATCGAGGTCCCCGGTGTAGCGTGGCCTCCCATGGAGAGCCAGGCTGTGTGCACCGACGATGACGTATTCAACGCCCCGGGAGTTTAGTAATTCGAGAAATTCTTTCCAATCTTTGCTCAGGCCCATGGTTAAGGAGCTCAACCAGAATCCGCAGACGTTCGTTTCCGGTGAGTTTTTTGTAAAAATCGCGGTCCGCTTTTTCAGCTTCGGTGAAACCACGGAATTTCTTTGCCGTTTTTTCCACAACTGGAATATAGACTTGGAAGCTGTGTTTTCCGAGCGAATTTGAACGCAACCGATGAGGCCGAATCCATACCTGTTCATCGTCATTTTCATTGGCGTGGCGCTTGTTTTCCCATTGCTCCCGCTCGCTCTCGCCTGGCTGTGGCGGCGAGTTTTTCAACCGCCGAAACCAGGGCCTGAGAAGAACGCGATTTACGAATGCGGCGTGGAATCAACAGGTGACGCTCAAATTCAGTTCAGGTCCCAGTATTATCTTTACGCCATCATCTTTTTGATCTTCGACGTGGAAGCGATCTTCCTGGTCCCATTTGCCGTTGCGTTCACTAGTTTGCCTGTCGGCGCGTTCATCGCGATATTGGTTTTCCTGTTGCTCCTGATTGAAGGCCTGGTTTGGGCTTGGAGCAAAGGCTGTTTGCAGTGGGAACGTTGAAGCTCGGTCAAAGCATCTGAAGAAAGCATGAGCGAAGGCATCGACGAAGGATTGCGCCGCGAACTGCAACGGCAAGGCGTGTGGGTCAGTTCGATTCAGGAGCTTTACAATTGGGGCCGCAAGAACTCGATCTGGCCGCTCCAGTTTGGGCTTGCTTGTTGCGCAATTGAAATGATTGCGACCGCGGCATCGCGTTATGACATCGCGCGTTTTGGTGGAGAAGTTTTTCGGCCATCGCCGCGCCAAGCAGACCTGATGATTGTCGCAGGTACGGTGACCAAAAAAATGGCGCCACAAATCGTGCGTCTTTACAATCAAATGGCCGACCCTAAATACGTGATTGCCATGGGAGCCTGTGCTATTTCGGGCGGTCCATTCAAACAAGGCTACAACGTCCTTAAGGGAATCGACCGTTACATACCGGTCGATGTTTACATCCCTGGTTGCCCACCTCGTCCCGAGGCGCTCTTGCATGCATTCATGGAACTCCAGCGCAAGATTGATGAGCAAAAACTGAGCGGCGCGAATAAAGCGGCTCATCTGGATGCAGATGAGCCGAGCGAATTCCCGGTGCCGGCGTTTGGAAAGCACGATCTCGAGCCGCCGGCGAATTCAAACGTGTTTCATCCACCCGCAATCGAACGCACGTAACGAATGGAAAGCTTGGAGCAAATCAAAGCGCGGATCGAGGCCGCCATGCCTGGCGTGCATATCGAGATCATGCAGAATGCGAGCCCATCACAGCAGCATTCACTGAAGATCGACAATGAACACGCCTGCAAAGTTGCTGGGTGGCTGCGAGACGACCCGATCTTGCGCCTGGATTTTTGTTCCAATGTCACTGGCATCGATTTGCTGGACCGCGTCGTGAAGAAAACTGTCAAGGTGAAAAAACTCGTCGATGGAGACGAAAAGGAAGTCGCTGAAACGACCGAGGAAAAAACGCCTGGGTACCTTGAAGCTGTTTATCACCTTTACTCGATGATCAACAAACACGGGCCTGTCATAATTCGAATGCGAACGGCAGATCGAGCAGAGAATGCCTGCCTGCCGTCACTGACGCCGATCTGGCGAAGCGCAGAGTTTCAGGAGCGTGAGATTTTTGATCTCTACGGAGTCTGGTTCGACGGTCATCCCGATCTGCGTCGAATCTTGATGTGGGACGAGTTCGAAGATCATCCGATGCGCAAGGATTATCGGGAACCGGACGATTATGAATACGAACCGACCCCGCACGACGATGTGCTGGAGAAGGCGAAGCGATATTACGCGTCCCGGCCAGCCGAAGAGGAACTAAAGCCGTCCTGACACATCTTGTGGAGCCATTCGACATTGCCATAGGCGACCCGTGCAAAACATCGCGACTGAGGATCACAATTTGAAATGACTGCGATGATCGAAACACTTGAAGCAATGGAGCGGCCGCCGGTGAGCATGGGCTCGCGACTTGAGGGCGAGTTGCTCGAAGTGTCGATGGGGCCGCAGCATCCCTCCACTCACGGCGTATTCCGCATGAACGTTGCACTCGAAGGCGAGATCGTCCGCAAGCTCAAGCCGGTTTTCGGATACCTGCATCGCAATCATGAAAAGATCGGCGAGAATGCGAGCTATCTCGGCTCAATGCCGTACACTGACCGGCTCGATTATTTTTGTTCGATGACCAATAACTGGGCCTATGCGCTCAGCGTAGAAAAATTGGCCGGAATCGAAGTTCCGGAGCGGGCTGAATACCTTCGCGTTATACTTGCAGAACTGACGCGGCTCCAGAATCACGCCTCGCTGCTGGGATTTTTGCTTAACGATATGGGTGCATGGGGGACGCCTCTGATGTATGCGTTCCGCGAGCGAGAAAAGATTCTCGATCTGTTCGAAGCGTTGTCCGGTTCGCGCATGATGTGCGATTACATGCGCTTTGGCGGCTGCCGGATCGATGCCAGTCCCGAGTGGCTCGCGCGTGCGAAGGGAATTGCCCATGTTTTCCCACGCTTCGTTGACGAGCTGGAACGACTGGTAGTCGGCAATGAAGTTGTCATCGCCCGAACGCAGAACGTTGGCAAAGTCTCGCCCGAACTTGCGATTAGTGCCGGTATCACTGGTCCAATGCTGCGCGCCTGTGGCGTGAATTACGATATCCGCAAAGTGGACGGGTATGGATTCTATCCGCGGTTCAAATTTCGCATTCCGTTGGGCGAACACGGTGACACTTACGATCGGTTGATGATGCGGGTGCTTGAAATGCGCGAGAGCGTTGGAATTCTCAAACAGGCGTTCGAACAAATTCCTGCCGGCGCGATCATCAATCCGAAGGTGAAAATCCGTGCTTTTCGTCCGCCGGTTGGAGAAGCATATGGGCGGATTGAAGCTCCCAAAGGCGAGCTTGGTTTCTATTTGATCAGTGACGGCACCCCCAGCCCATATCGCTATCGGGTGCGTCCGCCGAGTTTCATCAATCTGACAATTTTAGAAGATATGTGTCTTGGCCATACTGTTGCCGATGTGATGGTCATTCTCGGCAGCATCGATATTGTGATGGGAGAAGTAGATCGCTAATGGCAAATCGGCTGAACGCTTCAATGAATTCATGATCGGCGCAGGCATACTGAAGGGAATGGCGGTTACCGCGCGGAACTTTGTCGGCAGTTATTTCGACAAAGAGCGCCTGATCACTGTGCAATATCCGGAAGAGCGGAGTCCGTTGCCGGAGAATTACCGCAATTTTCCATTCCTTATTTACGACGGTGACGAGTCGCACGCGGGTTTGCGCTGTGTTGCGTGCAAGATTTGTGAGAAGGAATGCCCGCCCCAATGCATCTACATCGTCAAGAGCGAAGACAAAAAACCCGATTACATGGGCAAACCGCAGTTTTATCCGGCGGTTTTCGACATCGATATCTCGGTCTGCATGAGCTGCCAGATTTGTGTCGAAGTTTGTCCATTTGAGGCGATCAAGATGGACAAGGATTTTGAACTGAGTAAACGGGAACGCTTCGATGCGCTGCTTTTGCGCAAAGAGCAATTATCAAAATCGAACGAATATTATCACAGGATTCATCCACTCGAAGCCGCGGCAGTAGACAAAAACCTGGCCGATGCGGCTGCGGCCGCTGAAGCGAAAAAGAAAGCTTCTGCCGAGGCGGCGGCAAAGGCTGCGGCTGCGAAGGCAGCACAGCAACCGCCAACGTCTCCCTCCAGCGACGCGGCTACAGAAACAGTCGGATCGACGTCTGTGCCAAACGAAGCGCCCTTGTCAAAGCCGCCTGCAAACGTTTGATCGTAGATGCAATTCGATTTGTTTTGACGTCGACGAAATAAAGCGGCAAAAGCGCAAACGTACAGAGGAGCGAGAAAGATGAAAGAGACGCTTCTATTCACGCGTATGTTTGCTGTGGCCTCATCGCCGGTTTTGATCGAGGCATGCCAACGCACGTCCATCGGTCCAAATGCGGCATCTCAAAAGGAAAACCTGCAGGTGCGTGCCGGCTTCAGAACAAAGACGGTGACCACTTCCAAACAGCAGCAACACTTCAGCGCACTGCCGCCCAGCGAGATTTCCATAATGACGGACGACCAGTCCCTGTTTTGTGGATGTGATGCACGGGCCGCATCGCGCTCTCATTCAGGAATTCGATGCCTCTGGCCCCCTTGGGGGATGATCGAAAATTAACAAGAGAGGAAATAGTATGCCAGCACGAAAAGTGAACGCTTGGTTCGGGTGGGTGCCCGACCGGCCGGATTATCGGGACAAACTCTACAGCGCCATTGCCGCGCCTCCGAAGAAACTGCCATCAAAGGTAGATTTGAGGGCGGGCTGTTCGCGCGTGGAAGACCAGGGCCAACTCGGCAGTTGCACGGCCAACGCGTTGGTTGGCAACCTGGAATTCCTTGAAAAGAAAGCCGGCCACACGGCCACCAATCTGAGCCGGCTTTTCATTTACTATAACGAACGCGCGATGGAAGGCACAATCAATGACGATGCCGGCGCGATGATCCGCGACGGTGTTAAGTCGCTCGTCAAGCTTGGCGTCTGCACAGAAAGGAAATGGCCTTACAAGATCGCAAAGTTCACGCAAAAACCGCCGCCGGCGTGCTACAAGCAGGCTTCCGATCATCAGGTTACCTCCTATCATCGCATCATCAGCCTGCAGCAGATGCGCCAATGTCTCGCCGAAGGTTACCCTTTCGTTTTCGGTTTCTCGGTATATGAGGCGTTCGAGTCCGACGAAGTTGCCCGAACCGGTAAGTTAAACCTGCCGAAGCGCGGTGAAAAACAACTCGGTGGCCACGCTGTGATGGCTGTGGGCTACGACGACCCAGCTAAGCGTGTCCTGGTCCGCAACTCCTGGGGCGCCGACTGGGGTATCAAAGGTTATTTCACCATGCCGTATGATTACATCTCGAGCGACAACCTCGCAGATGACCTGTGGACGATCCGTGGGCTTGAAAATGTGTAGATAAGGAAAAGCGCGAACCGCCGACCGGAAATATTTGCGGGAAAAAACAGCTGGGTTCGCCCCGGCAACTGTCATTTGGATCTCCGGTTTGCGGCCTTCTTTACTTTGCGGCCGCCGCTGCGTCTTTTTGCCGATATACCCAAAGAACGGCCGCCTTTTTTCGTTCTCCGTGATGTCCTCGTTATCCGGCGGCGAGTGAGTCGCTGCGGTGTTAGGAATGCTTGGAACTCTGCGACCGCGTCACGCGAAAGCCACGGGTAGATGGACTGTTCTTTCCCACGAAGTTCCAGACGACTAATCCTGCTGCGCTCGTTCCCTTTGTACAGCGGGCCGTTGTGCATTCTCGTGTGGCGCACTAACCGTGCAATATATTCCATCGCAAGCGGGTGATCCGCCTTCATCGCCCTCTGAAATTCGATGCCGTTGAGGTTTCCGACTTTGCGCGCTACCAGATCTTTAAGGTCTTGGCCAAAGCGAAGCGAATCTGCGCTCACTTGCCACGCGCCAGCTTCAGAGTTGGTCGGAGTGTCTTTGGATTCACGCGATGTGTCGACACCTTCGGTCCATTTCCACGAAGACTCGAATCCGGCGAGCACACGCATTACCTCAAGCATACAAGCCTTTCGATGGGTGATGTCTTTGAAGGGACCGAGTTCCTTGATGACGCTCGCATATACATCGTTTTTGTTGCCCGGTTGATCGACAAAGATTTTCTCCGGAGCGCTTTTTCCCCAAGCGACAAGCTCTTCCAGAAATTCTGGTTTTGGACTCCCTCTATTGAATACTTTCGCCAGCGTCCTAATGAACTTTCTGGCCGGTATGAGTGCCCCGGCAGCAGGTTTGGTTGCCGCCACCCGTAAGGCCTTCGGTTGTCCTGCCGAAGCGCCCTGCATAAGGCCACCCACACCCGCGGAAACCAGCGCATTGTCGAGAGCGCGCAGCGTATCGTCACCAATCTTTGCATCGACATCGATTCTGGTGAGGCGCTGAAAGATTCGCAATGCGCGCGCCGTCTGCGGGCCGAACCACCCGCGAAATTTGTCGCTGGGACCGAACTTAACGCGTGGCACGGCAACTCCGGCAGTCGTCAGACGGTTGATCGCTTCTTGAATGGCCTCGATACCAGACACCGGTTTAGGATGTTCTGGGGGAACAAGCACCAAACTTGTCTCGGCGATCTGGCAGAGCGTGGGATCATTGGCGAGCAAGGGGGAGCGCAGCCTGTAGGAGTCTCCGTCCGGGGCTGCCGCCGCGACGGTTGGAATGGGGGTCGCCCGCACGGCAAAGGTGCTACGTCCCAGCTTTGCTAGGGCCGCCGCGACCTGATTGCGCAAGGCAGCGCCGACTTGCGCTCGGGTCTTCGCCGTGTTCCAAGGCCACACCATCGGATCCCACTTTCCCTTTTGCGTGATGCCAAGGTTGGTCTGCACTTCACCATGACCGAGCACCGTCGTCGGTGTCACCGGAATGCCGTAGAACTGGCACAACTCGGCAACGACTTTTATCATCACATCCCATTGAGACTTCTTCATCGGCTGCGAGCCGGGTATGAAGGGTGACTCCTGACAACCGACCATGCAGCAGCATGCGACGCCGATTGAGCCGGTGTTTGTGTTGAGCGTGTGTGCTGCGTAATTGCCGTCGCTGGTGCTGAGATTATCGAGAATCGTGTGATCGCCACCCCGCACTGTGCCATCACCCTCGACGAGGATGTGGTAGTGCTCGAGGTCAGTACTATTTGCTTTGTAGTTACCCTCGGACCAGTGGCAAATGACCCGTTTCATGGAGCAACGGGAGAGCAGGTTTCCGGGGATTGTAGGCATGGCGTTTATTCCGCGTTGCGGTGGTTACCTCTCACACATCGATGTTTAAGAGAAGGCTTAACAAAAGACAATCACAATAAAGTCTACAACGAACTAGCAATGCCGGAGTTCAGCGCGACCTTGCTTGGTTTGCACGGAACAAGGGCCGGCACTTATATCGGATTCAATCTTCCTGAGACTAAGGCCGGCTAATCGCGCAGTAATCTCGCGGAAGCTAGCCAGTCGAGAGATGGGCTAACAACTTCGCCTCGCCGCGTTCTGGCACCTATCCAAGAGTGGATCAATCAGGCTGTCAATTTTAGTGATCACCAATATCGTTGGTAACAACGTCAAAGTACGTAAGCAACAACTAACAAGCTGACTTAAACACTCGGCGTACAACTATAGTTCGACGGATAAGCAATAACTATTCGATACGCCGTGGGGTCGCGCTATTGATATTCTACTAAATCGCAGATTGACAGTCGATGCTTGGAGTTGATAAAAGTCGAATCGATCACGACCTATGACGGACGAAAACAAGCACGCTTCGAGTTCGGCCGAGAATACAAGCTCTGCTAACACCGGGAGGGCAGGGACTGAGATCGGCGACATACAGGGTGTCGGCGTAATTGCCCGCGCCGCGAAGGTGAAGCCGGGAACAGGCCCAGGTGACAAGGATGTTGGTACGATAGGAATTGTGGTCTTAACATTTTATTTGATTGCCGCTATTTTGTTGTGTTTCTATGGCCTGATAGCTCTTTGGCCGGGTCCGTCACCCTCAGGTCAGGTGCCACCCGGCAAAGCAGCGGTTTCCCCGACTCCGACCCTTCAAGTCACACCTTCTTCCGTTAGCCGGACAGAGACTTCTTCGGCCGAATCTGCTCCAGTCATTACTCCAGCACCCGGTCTTCAAGCAACACGAGGTCCCATCACAATATTTGGGCGGCAATTGGAAATTTGGGATGAAGTTCGCCTGTTGCTAATAGTGATTCTAGCTGGTGCGTTAGGGAGTCTGGTACACACAGTGCGTTCGGTTTATTGGTATATCGGGAATCGTACCCTTAAATGGAGTTGGCTTGCTAAGTACATCCTTCAACCTTTTGCAGGAAGCGCCCTGTCGGTGATTTTTTACGTTGTTGTTCGTGGCGGATTTTTCTCACCCCAAACAACCTTCGCAAACACCAGTCCGTTTGGCTTTGCAGCGCTCGCTGCGCTGGTGGGTCTCTTTTCTGAGCAAGCTGTACTAAAACTCAAGACGGTAGCCGAAACCGTGCTCGAGCGGCCCTCGCCGGGCGCGGACGCAACGCAGCAAGACGAAGATTCATTGGGATCACCGGATGATGACAAGCGCGCCTGACTCGGCCTTGCGCGGGGCTTAAGTGGAAGCTTCGTGGCTCGTAGCCCAGCTCCCATTATTAGGGCAAGAAATGCATTGCAAGATCCGGTCTAAGCATAGTTAGATATACAAGATAGTAACGATCAAGGGCGCAGGAACATGGCAAGCCTACCCGATCTTTACGAGGCGGTTAAAAACCGCGAGTGCATCCTCTTTCTTGGCGCGGGAGTTCACTATCCACCGCCCCCCGATTTGCCTGATTACCAATATCCCGAAGAACAACGGCCGCCGCTCGGCAAGCAATTTTCTCAGAATCTAGTGAAGGATAGCTTGCACAAACTATGGGCAAGTTCCAAAGACGAGCCGCTGCAAAAGAGTGAAAAAGACAAGCGAAAAGCCCGGGCAGCAGACTTAAGGAAGAAGCATCGCTACCTCTGGATTAGTCGCGATAATTTGCAGCGGACATCGTGGTTTTATGAGCTGCAATTTCAACGCGCTTCTCTGGTAGATCGAGTGTCCGAGTCGGTCGAGCAGGGAAAAAAGCCAAGCGCTATTGTGCGGGCCCTGGCCGAGCTTGATTTCCCGATCGTTATTACGACAAATTACGACAGGCTCTTCGAGCAGGCACTTGGAATGTCAGGCAAAAAAATCTCTCCGATTATCTACAATCCCGAGCGGCGCGAACAGACCGTCGATTTGCGCGGCGTACCGAAGAAGGGCCAGGACGAGCGCTGGCTTTACAAGATTCATGGGTGTACTTCCGCCCCGGAATCGATCGTCATTACGGACGAAGACTACATCCGTTTCGTCATGCGCATGAACGACAGCGAGGACTTCCATCCCGTCCCCCAGAAAATTCGCACGCAACTGGCAGAATGGCCCGCCCTTTTTGTCGGCTACAGTCTCCTTGATTACAATCTGCGTTTGCTTTTTCGCACGCTGCGTTGGCGCATCAAACCGGCGTTGCGTCCCGCTACCTTTTCGCTTGATCTCTCTCCCGACATGCTAATCGAAGCGACATATGGAGCGGCGGAAGGCCAGTTGGCCAGGGAACCGTTGGTAAGATTTATCGCACTAGACATCTGGAAGTTTGTGCCTCGTCTCTATGAAGAAATTCTGGGTAAGAAGATGCCGCCGTGAAGATAAATCCTGATGACCTGCCGCCGCCGAAGGAACCTTATAGAGGGATTCTGCCATTTCGCCTGCTGGACTGGCGGATTTTTCTCGAACGGGATGAGGAAGCCGAGCGCTTGGGAAATCTTGTTTCTATGTACAGCGGCGTACTGCTCTATGGCCAGTCCGGCGCAGGGAAGTCTTCTCTGGTCAACGCGGGACTGATTCCACACGCATTGCGACAGGGACGGGCGCCCGAACGGATTCGCGTCTTTCCGAAACGGGGCCACGAGCTGCTTGTCGAACGGATTCAATTGGAAGAGGACGAGGAACATTCGGAGAAAGAATTACCCCGTTACCTGCCTTCTCGCTTTACGTCGAGCGATGATGACGAGCGCGTCGCTCTCTCGTGCGAACAATTTTTAGAGGCTTTGCACAAGTCCTCGAAGCCAGACTCCGATCTCGGCGTGCCGTTGCTCATTTTCGACCAGTTCGAGGAACTCGTAACGCTGTTTGAAGAGAGTCCGAACGACAAGGAGCGCTTCGAAGAAGCGCGCGAAGCGCGCTCCTCGATCGATCGAATGCTTTGTGAGTTGCTCCTGAACGATCCCCTGCCATTCAAGATTGTCTTTGCCTTCCGCGATGATTATCTCGCGCGCCTCGCCCCACTTTTCTCGCGAATTCCAAACTTGATGGATCAAGGAGTGCGACTGGCCTCGCTGCCAGTCGCGGTTGTTAAGGAGATCGTGCGTGGGCCGTTCGTCAGCTCGCCGGATGGCGAAAGGGGATTGCCCGGGCATTTTGGCGACGAGCTAAGCGAGGAACTGGCGGACAAGATCACAGCTGGCATTCAGGCCAGCAAGCCTTCAGGCGTCCTTAATCTGAGTGAATTGCAAACGCTCTGTCTTGCTTTGTGGCGGCAGCCAGAACGGCGGGAGGAGTTATTGCGAGCTGACAAGCCTGCCGCGGTCCTTCAGCAGATCATTGAGTCGACGGCAGTTGCTGCCCTCAAGAAACTTCGTCCGTGGGATCGAGTTCGGGCGCTCGCTCTGCTTGCGAATCTGGTCACTCAAGAGGGAACACGCAATGTCGTCTCGGAGGAAAATTTGATTAGCGAAACACGGCGCAATCCGCTGATGTGGGTGTTTCCCCGAGGCTGGCGAAAGCTGCTAAACAACCTGCCCGAGAAGACTGGATTACTGCGCCGCTCGATAAGCTCCGGCACCACCTACTACGAACTAGCCAGCGAGTTCCTGATCTCATGGATTCAAAAGCGGCAACGCGCCTTCCGCGGCATAACTCTGACCGTTTGGAGATTGGCCTCTGCCGCGTTGTTGGCCATCGCGGTTGGGTTAATCTTCCTGAATTTTCGGTTAAAGGACGAGAAAGACAAAGCCGTAGCGGCTCAGAAAATGGCGGTCGAACAGGAGCGGGCTGCGCGAAGTGGAGCGTTGCGGGTGCGCAAACAAAATCTCGACGACAAATCAACCATGCTTAATATGGCCGAAAGGCTCATAGAACTCACTTCACCGGAAGAAGCCGCCATATGGCTCGAATTTCAGGCGGGTGCTTGGGGTGACCTTCGCAAACATGAAGAAGCCATCCAAGTGTACGAAAGGGTGATCGAACTCGAGCCGCAAGACGCCGGCGCGCGGTGGGCTCTGGGTTACCACTATCTTGTCATCGGAAAAGCTGATAAAGCGCTCGAGCAAACCGATGCCGCCTTGGAAAGAGATCCAACTAATTGGATTCTTTACCAAAACCGCGGCATTGCCCTGGCCGCATTGGGCCGTTACGAAGAGGCCACTGCATCAATCCGGAAGTCAATCGATATGTTCCAGCACGCAGGAACCGAACCTAGCGAATCGGATATATCGCCGGATATCCAACAAGCGACTGGGCGAACTGCCCTTCTCATGGGTGAACGTGCGGTTCGCGCCGCAACAGTCTGTGAACTGGCGAACTTAGAGGCGTTTGCGGGGGGCGACGAATTTACAACGAGGCTTTCCGAGGCCAGCAGGAAGGCTCAACCCGTTGAGACCTACTTGACTGCGGTTGACTGGGCCTGGCTCCATCTGAAGGCTCGCCCGCAGGACTATGGCGCATTCGCGGCGCAAGGCGCCTGGTGGGAACAAGCGGGATTCGGGCCTTGGGCAAAACGGGCTTACGAGCAATTCCAGTCTAAATACAACGAGAGCCAGGAGCCGCGTTACGCGAAACTAGCTGGCTGGGTGAGTGAGCGACTCAAGGAACTGAAGGATGAAAGGTTGCCGAAGGAACAGCCGGATGCTGAGACACTCGCTTTCGATGCGTGGGATCACGAACAACGGAAGGAAATGGACGCAGCCCAGTACTGCCTTGATCGGGTAATCAAAATGGAACCTGACAACGGCACTTTCCTACTTTTGCGCGCGTGGTTCCTTGAGAGGCGTGCCGAGGCATGTGTTAACCAACGCGATTGGGCTGGTGCGGAAAAATTCTACAAAGCTTCGAAAGTGGACTGCGACGCCCTATTGAAGATGGATCAAAGGTGTTCAAGTGCTTATCAGTGTCGCGCTCTCGCGAGCCAGGGTCTGGATGCCCCGAAGGCAGAAATCGAGGCTGATTTCCGGAAGGCCGTCGAACACAACCATTCAGATGTCCGGACGATGATGCAACTGAGCGACTTGATCAAAAAAGAGCGGCCTGATGAAGCGCTGCGGCTGCTCGATCAGGCTCTCAGGGTCAACACTGACTATGCTAGCCTGCCTTGGATTCACTCGCGAATGGCTACAATTTTCGAGACTAAAGGCCAGTTACAAGATGCGCTTCGGTCAATCGAAACTGCGATTGCGAGCAAAGATGACGAGGGGTTCTTATATGACATTCGGGCCAGGATTGAACATAAGCTCAGCAAACCTGATTCTGAGATTAACCAACATCTCGCAGCGGGATACCGCCTGGTCGGAGATACAGAAGCCAAGCAAGCGAAACGCAGCGACGCCTTCAAAGCTTATTGGAGAAGCCTTGAGGCAACCGCCGGGCTGAATCCGTCGATTACCGCAGCCCAAGACCAGGAGGAATTGGCCACGCTCGAAGTGCGAATTTCGGCTACTATCGAACGGCTTGGCTCGAGAGAAAAAGCCGCAGAGTTCTGGCGCTTGGTGAATGAATCTAACCGGTTTCCTGCCTTGAAACAGAGCGTTACTGCGGAACTGAGCCGGCTGACAACCCCTGCACGCTGAGTGACGTAGGGTTCGAAAACAGTAAACAACTCTACGGCCGGCTGGAGTTTGTCGACGCATCCAGACGCTGCTTCGCCCGGATCGCTTCGGCCCGCGCTTGGAGCGGCTTGGCTTCCGCCGGACGGCGAGCATTGCGCAGAAACGCTGCGTATTCTTCGAGGGCATCTGCGAAAAGGGGGTTCTGCCGCTCGTTGATCTCTTCGTACATGGCGATCGACTTTTTGTAGTACTGCTCGGCATCCTTCATTCGCTCGAGCTTTTCGTAGTTTAATGCAAGAAGTGAAAGCGTCGCAGCTACGTTGGCGTGCTTTGGCCCGTTCACTTTCTGAAATATCTCCAGCGCCCGGCTGCAAAGAGGCTCGGCTTCAGCCGATCGACCAAGAGCGTAGAGATTTTGTGCTTCGTCATACAATGCAGTTGCTGTGTTGAAATCTGCCAGGCCGTACGCTTTTTCCGCGATCGTCCGTACTCGTGTGAAGAGCGGAGTGGCCTCATTGAAGCGTTTCTGTGCGGCAAGGTTATTGGCCAAACTCCGCAGTATATTGCTTTGCGCCTCGGGGTTGAACCGTTTCTCCGCGATTTCCAACGCACGCCGGTAATCTGTCTCCGCCTCCTGGTACCTATCTTGATCTTCTAAGCTGCCAGCCAGATTGGTGAGGGGAATGATGAGTTCTGCAGCCGCAGCTCCGTGGAGCTTTTCCCTCATATCCAGCGCCCGCTCATAAAACCGCTGCGCGTCCTGCGGGCGTCCTTGCCGCGCGCTAAGAATCCCAAGATAGCTCAAAGCGTTTGCGCGCTCGATGCTGGGCGGTGCTTTGGCCTTGTCCCAGATTTCAACGGCATGACGATAGTTCGCCTGGGCCTGGTCATTTTTCTTTTCGGCATAATAAACAAGCGCCAGCTGGAAGAGCGTTGAAGCTAGCCGAACATCGTTTGGCCCGAATTCTTCGGCCTCTTTGCGCGCAGCGAGAAACATGGTTTCGGCGGTTGCATATCGGGGGGACTTATCCTGGTAGGCTTCCGTACCAGTTTCTACGTACATTTTCCATAATTCCTCGTCGCCAAAAGCAGCCTGCGAACAGAGGAAGATCAATCCGAACGCCATGCTTCTCCATAAAAGAGAGGATCCAAAGCTCGCAGCACAGATCATGCTTATTCGCGCCTTCGCAGCAACGATATCTTGCTGCCAGTACTGCGGTCAAGACTTAGTGACCCCCGAGGTGACGGTGAAAAAGCAGTGACTGTGTTGGCTGGCGCTATTTTTGAAAACTCCTTGAGATTAAAACTGCTTATCCTCACTTGGAAGCCGCGCTCCCTTGTGACTGAAGTGTCGCCGAGCATTGAAGCCTCGGAAGCTTGTGGGATAAGTAAGTAAATCCAGTTTCGCTATGCGATCCCGCGACTTATTGCCCATGCCACTTCTTTCCCCGTAACGAAGCCGTGCGCATCCCCACCTTTGGGATCCACAATATATTTGCTGCTTTCCAAATTGTGAAAGCATCCCGGCTGCCACGTGTAACTGCCTCCTACTCCCAGCAGTTGACCAACATCTTGCACCACTTCACGCGGCTCCATTTTTTGTGCACCGTTACGCCCGAGGCCGCCAAATTTATCGTCCTTATCGCCGAAGGCAGACGCAACCGTGCCACTGAGCCGTGACGCAGTCGGATAAGCGATGCCGACGGCGCGGTCGTTAGGTGTGTAAGTCACCAGGATGGGACCTTTCACGCGCTTGTCATCCACCACGCTCCGGAAAAATCCATTCATGGATTTTGAGAAGCCGTTGTGCGAAAACGCCGTCTGCAAAAGCGACATCGTTTGCAATTTGTCCGTCTTAGATGCCTTTGTGGCTGCCGATACCACACGACCGCCGAAGCTGTGGCCCACAACATGTATTCGTTCTACATTGGCAGCGAGCCGATCGATCATCGGAGCCACGCCGTTTTGTCCGACTGTGCCGGCGCGTTTCTTCATCTCGTAATAGGTCAAGTAGTTCAGAAAGCGAATCGCACCCGCTTTGATGCCGGAAAAAATGTCGCCCAGTCCTGCAGCACCGCCGGCGGGCGAGGTTGTTGGACGACTGCCAAGTGACGCCGCCCCACCACCTCCACCCCGGGACACAAGTGGTGTTGGCGTCTTTAATTTGTCGAGCATTGCTGCTCCATCGAGTTTGAAGAAAAGCGTGGAGTTGTCCTCTTCGTTTGCGGCGCTCGGATCGAGCAAGCTCCGCATCTCGTCCACGAATTTCTTGCGCGCGGCAGGATCACTGTCCAGTTTGCCGAGCTGATCTTTCGCTGCCTTGATATTTTTCGCGGCCTTGCTGTCGAACATTTCCGCGATGAGATCGAGCTTGGCTTTGATCGTTTCATCCGCTGCGGCGGAACTCGTTCCGAAGCCGGCTCCGCCACCGCCGGCTTGTTCAGCGACCGCAGCTTCAACGACATCGGTGAACTTCTTCGACGGCCAGATGACCCCCACAATTGCCAACTTTTTCTTCTGAAGCTGATCTGGCGCGACTGCGGCAAAGTTCGTGAACAATTCGCTGTAAAGCTGCTCAGCTTGTTCCTCAGTGTTGTTCCAGCCGTGAGACACGACGATGAGATCTGTCGTGCCTGCAGGCACCGTCACTTGTTGTTGGTTTAAAGCGGCGCCGTCTTTGTCGAAGTGCACGGCTTGGTAGGGAATCCCAGCAATGTTATTCATACAAGGTCTCCTTAAATATTTCACACAGATTGAATGGCACGCATCAGATCAACCAATCCCGCTCCTTGAAAGGAGCGCTCGCGTTTCAAGTCGATAGCTGCGGCGAGAAAGATCTCCTTTACGCGTTCAGGGTCGCCGATAAACTCCCGCCGCACCGAAAGGAACGCTGCAATGACGCCGCTGACATGCGGTGCTGCCATGCTAGTCCCACTGTCCTCCACGTATTCACATTCCTTTCCCTCGGCTCGATCTTTTAGTAATTGTCCTGTTGCGGCGGATAGAATCTTTTCGCCTGGCGCGACCAGGTCAGGTTTCATCCTCCCATCTCCGGTCGGGCCTTTAGAAGAAAAATATGACACGCCGTAAACGTGTGGCATCTCGCGGTGGGTTGAGCCAACAGTGATAGCTAGTTCCGCGTTGCCGGGATCATTGATTGTAACTTGCATCCCTGCATTTGTAGTCCGCTGTTGCGCCGACAACACTCCGTAACCTGTGTTGCCCGCGGCGACTACCACCACCACACCCGATCGGGCGAGCCGATTGATCTCCAC
Source organism: Candidatus Udaeobacter sp. (assembly GCA_036558805.1). GTDB lineage: Bacteria > Verrucomicrobiota > Verrucomicrobiia > Chthoniobacterales > UBA10450 > Udaeobacter. Next base: position 90 of record DATBEX010000094.1, on the reverse strand, counting down.
GCATAATGGACTCTGGCCGCACGCAAACCACTCAGGATCGAAATCGTAGCCAAGACTAATATTCACTCCGTGAATCAGATTGAGACGTCC
>DATBEX010000093.1:0-21721 GCA_036558805.1 Candidatus Udaeobacter sp. | reverse complement strand
CTGAGCCGGATCGCGGTACCGGAAAGACGGCGGCGACGCGGTGACGATTCGCGTGCCGCCGCCCCACCCATTTCATCGCGCGGCCATACTACTTTCTTCCAGCCGGAGCATGGCCGCATTACTCAAAAGAACTCACAGTTCTCGTCTTTGCGATTCCAAAACGATTCTCTGACGCCTGAATTACGTGTAAGGTAAAACCTCACATCGGAGGAGCCGGGTGCGACTGCACGGAATGAACAAAGCTGACAACAGCGTGGCCGGCGTCTGTCCAGCCCGGACCAATCACCATCGCAGTTGTCAAATTTGGCACAAAAGCCTCGTCGCATGACGGGTGAGACGCGCCCGAGTGAAAATAGCTAAGCCCGAACGCGTCCCACTAAGAACCCTTTTCAAGGTGGCTCTCAGCCTATCGCTCGCAACGCGTGGTCACAACCAGGAGAAAGGTTACGAAGTTGTTACCATGTACTAAAGAGAGAGTGGGAGGTGCCGTCGGTGGCAACTATGGGTTTTTCATCCCGCGCCCACCAGAGGAACTTCAAACACAGATTAAGTGCTCTATCAAGGCTGCGGGAGGTTCTTCTCTTCCTTCGGGATGACATGGTGGCGAAAGCAGTGGTATTTTGCACGATCATGCGGGCACGCTTGACGAAAGACTTCATTTTTGAAGCGGCGCAGACTTTGCCGAACGCGCCGCAGGGCCACAAATGTCGTGGCGTGCATGGCCACAGTTTCAAGGTTGAAGTGTCGGTGGAAGGCCACGTCGATCCGAAGATCGGGTGGGTTTACGATCACGCCAAAATCAGCGATGCAATGAAACCGCTATTGAAAATTCTGGATCACGCCTATCTGAACGACATCGGAGGCCTGGAGAATCCGACGATTGAAAGAATGGCCGAGTGGTTTTGGAAGAAATTGGAATCGCAATGTCCGGGTCTTTGCGAAATCGTCGTGCACGAAACATCGACTGCGCGCTGCGTTTACCGTGGCAAGTAACCATCACGTGGAACAACAGACTTTCAGCCGACATATTCATCTCGACGACTACCCGAGGCGTCCTTCCGGGATTGTAATGCCACGGCAAGACTTCAACGTCGCTTCACGGGGTTCTTCGACTCGGCTCGGAATGACTTAACTTTTTTAAAAAAATTTTCGAAGAGCGCATCATAGATTTTTCCACGTTCCGGATGGTATTGGACGGCCATGGCGAACGGATAGTCTCGCAAGCGAACTTGCTCGATGATATCGTCGTCGGCGCACCACGCTTCGACTTCGAAACCGTCTGCCAGGCGATCGATAGCCTGATGGTGCGAACTGTTTACGTTTTCGAATCGATGCTTCGCCTTGCCGTCGTGACGCAACTGCTGAATGTCCTGCTCTTTTTGTTCCGGCAGCCTATGACCCGGAATATCGAGGTTGAGAGTGCCGCCCAGGGCGATGTTCAACACCTGAATGCCCCGGCAAATGGCGAGAATCGGCAGTCCACGCGCGATTGCCTTTGAAATCGCCTCGAACTCCCACCGATCTCGCTTGGGATCAAGATCATCTTTGTCGATTAACGCCGGATCGACGTCTTCCTGGCGTAGAAACTCCGGTGTGATATCGGAGCCGCCCGTTAGCAGCAAGCCATCCATTTGATGCATCGAAACATTGCGGGTCCCCGCGTCGAATACACGAATCTCAGGATGTTTCGAAAAAAATGGTCGGAACCATTTTTCATCCTTCGGGCGCATCCATGTAGCAAGATTAGCCATCGTCGAATTTGCGACTTGCGAATGACTATGTAAAGAGCACTTCCATGTCAGGTGTGGATGTCTTCAGCACTTTGAATGAAGAATTAGGACGATTGGCTGGCGAGAGGAAGGCTCGGGCAATTGCGGTAGCACTCCACGATCTGGAGAGCGGCGTGCGATTTTCCCTTCAAGGCGATCGCTGGTTCCACGCTGCAAGCACAATTAAGGTCGCGGTACTTGTGGCGGTTTTCCGCGCAGCAGATGAAGGCCGGCTCCGAATGGGTGACTCGCTGCACGTTCGAAACCGGTTTATTAGCGTCGCGGACGGTTTACCGTTTCACCTTAGCCGTGACTCTGATGCAATGCCGGAGTTGCACAGGCGCATTGGGCGAGTAGCCAAAATTTCCGAGCTTGCGGAAGGGATGATTGTCGCCAGCAGCAACCTCGCGACAAATTTGCTCCTTGATTATGTCACTGTGGAATATGCGAGAAATGTCCTGCGGAATGCCCAAGTCGAGGGAGTGGAATTGCGGCGCGGGGTTGAAGACCATAGGGCCCACGAAAAAGGCATAAACAACCAGGTGACCGCTAATGGTTTGCTGAGGTTACTGTCCGCGCTGCGCGGCGATTTTCTTAGCGCCAAGAGCAAGGAACAAGCGATCCGTATCTTGTTGGAACAACGATTCGATTCGATGATTCCCGCCGGCCTTCCGGCCCATGCGGTAGTAGCGCACAAAACAGGTGAGATCTCCACTGCCTGCCACGATATGGGCATTGTTTATTTGCCCGAGCGCGAACCGTATCTTGCTGTCATCCTAACCGAGTTTGATTCGGACAGGGATGGGAGGCGCGAAACCGTCGCAGCTATTTCCGGGGCGATCTATCGCTCAATAGTTCAAACCTAGTCGTGATCCATGACCGCTCACCGATTGCATGCAATTGACGGTTTGAGTCTGCCAGAACATTACCGTGCCTTGCTGCGACCAGGCGAAGCCCAAAGCGATTTCCACGGGAGAATCCATCGACTGCCGCGTTTTTTCTACGAGATCCAAAGCTGGCAGGAAGCTCACGAGGTTCGACTGGCGCCGCACTTTACGCTCGCGGAGCTGATGCTTGTCGATTGCCGTGAGGCCAGACCGCTCTTGAGGCAGTTTCCTCATTACGTACCGTGTGCAATCGGCTTGCTTGCGATCGTGCTGGAGAATTTTCGTCGCGAAGTCGAGGCGCCGGTTTTCATCACCGCAAACGGCGGTTACCGGTCACCGGCGCACCAGATTGGCGGTGGGAAAAGTATTCACTGTTGGGGAACAGCTGCAAACATCTACCGGATCGGAGACACCTTTCTTTCCGATGCGAAGTCAATTGAGAAATATGGGGCGATCGCGGCGTCACTTGGTCCATCCCTTTTTGTTCGACGATTCGGCTTCAGACACGAGGAAACTGACGACCATCTTCACATCGATTTAGGATTTGCAACGCTGACACCCCTCGGATGCAGCGAAGCCAGTTAATCTCAATTTCCCGATATGAAGTACCTTGGACCGTCACGGCGGGGCCGGCTTTTCAGCGGGCGCGTGGCTCCGGGAACACCCCCGCGTGCTGTGATCGGTTTGGAAGCAGAGTTCAATCTTTTGGTCAATGGTCGTAGACGGCGTCCGGAAAAAGTGTTCGGTGACCCCAGCCGTCTCGTGCGCCGGCGGATGATTCCGCGGACCGGTAAATCATTTCAATCTCCAGCTGGTGGAGCTATTTATTTCGATACCGGAGTGATCGAGGTCGCGACGCCCATTGTCGAAGTGGAGCCCGGCTGCTGTTATCGAGCGACTCGCCTGCTGTGGGAGCAGATCCGCTATTTGCGAATCGAGCTTGATCATTGGGCCAAACGAAACAGATGCGAGTGCCGTCTGCAGGGTTTCAGCGCGCACTACAATTTTTCCTTTCCCAAGGCTCGGAGATCAAAATTTCGCAATGCGACAAAGCTTGCATATCTGCTCGCGCACATTCTGCCGGTGCCGGTACTTTTGCTGGCGAGCAATCGGCGAAGCAGCGCTGTCGGTGTTCGCCCCCGCAAAACTCGGCTGGAGGTCACCGCTGATTTTACGCCGGATCCCGCGTTAATGCTGGCGACGTGCGCTTTTATCGCGGGCGTAGTCGAAACAGTAAATGGGTGGCGGAATTTTGGGCTAAAGCAATTGAACCGCCACGGAATTCCTCGCATTACGCCGCTTCGTTTGCGAAAGCATTCTTCGCGGCGCGGGTGGCGGGTCACGGCGGATTCGTTCGTGCGCAATCCATTCACTGCCGACTTCAATACGCCGGTTTGGAAATTGCGAGATGGTCGAAAACTTAGCTTGCGCGCCATCGCTGCAGAGATTTTGACCCTATTTCCCAGGCCAATTCGACGATTTAGTGACGACGATACGCTGAAGCACATTTCGGCGGTCTTCGCCGGAGACGCGCGCTCACTTCTCGATTTTGAGAAACGCCCGGATAGCTACGACGACGTGGGGCGTGCAATCGATTGGAGACGCCGACAGAAGCGTCGCTGGTCACGCTCTAACTACGAGAAAATCATCCACCGAGTGATCGCGCGCGAGCGAATGCGCATCGGCCAAAAACGGTTTCGGGTGGTGCGAATGAACGGTTGGTATCACGTCGATTTTCGAGAGGTTGGAACGAATCGCCGTCGGACATTTAATCTCGACGAATTAGTGCAACTATCTGCTCGAAAAACTGCGCGGTCTACCCATTGGCGCAAACGCAAGCCTGCCGGAAAGCGCCGTCCCAAATAAAAACGCAACACATCGCGAAGCCGCCGCGGCGACCGTTCGCCTACAATCCCATCAATTCTCTCACGTATTTTACGGGCGGACTGCCGTAGGAGGTCACCTGGTCGTTGTATTTTTTGAGATCGAAATTCTTGCCAAGTTTTTTCTGTTCCGCAGCACGAAGATCGAGGTGCTCAGTGGCTCCTACAAAATATGTCGAGAGTTGAGCCGAGGTAAGGCGTGCGCGTTTCCATTTGGCAACGGCTTCACCTTCCTGTTGAAAGGTTTCTTTCATCATCAGATCCATCGCTTCCTTCTCGTTCATGTTCCCGGCATGGATGCTTTGATCGAGAATAGCATTGGCGATCGCGCGCAATCGCATCTTCAACTGTTGCATCTTCACCTCAGGTCCGCCGTAACCTTGTTCCGCCATTACCTGTTCGCAGTACACAGCCCAGCCTTCGATAAATGGGCCGCTTTGGAAAATTGCGCGAACCAATGTTGGCGCGTGGAATTGATTCGAGTGAGCCAGTTGCAGGTAATGTCCAGGCATTGCCTCATGCACGGTCAGGTCGCGAATCATGTAGTTGTTGTATTCGCGGAAGAACGATTCCTGTCGCTTCTTTGACCAGTCTTTTGGCGTCGGCGAGACGGCGAAAAATGTTTGGCCGGTTTTGTCGAGTGGGCCAGGAGATTCGCAGTATGCAATGGCAACACCGCGTTTGAACTCCGGCATCGCGATCACGTCCAATGGCGTGTCCGGAACGGTGACAAGATTGTGTGACTTGACGAAATCCGTCGCCTCGGTGACAACCTTTTTCGCGTAATCGACAACAGTGGCGTCATCGGGATGTTCCTCCCCGAGTTTATCGAGTACCGCAGCTGTGACCTTGTGTTTATCCGCGAGCGTTGCTGCGTCTGCATTCGGAAAATATTTTTTGTAAAGAGGTACCGCAGTTTCATAGATAGCTGTTTGCGTTTGTTTCAGATCCGTCTGCGCACGCTTCATGATTTCTTCCATCGACAAGTCCGATGCGAGGGCGAATCGCAGCTTCTTTCGGTACTTATCTGCGCCAAGGCGGAAATTGCCGTCGGAACGCGGCAACAAATCGGTCTGCAGCCATTTTTTGTAATCCTCAAGAGCAGCAGCCGTTTTTTCCTGCAGGGGCGCCAGGTCCTTCTTCATCTGCGGCGCGCGATCAAGAAGTGGGGCGAGTCCTTCACGTACCAGATTGATTGCGCCTTGAGTTTGCTCAATCGCTGTCTCCGTATGGATGCGCGGCGGATGTTGAAGGTTCGCCTTCGCTTGGGAGATCACACGGGGAATCCCTTCCAGTCGCTGACGTAAATTGGGAATCCGTTCTTCTGGTGGCGCGAAATCGCGGGCGATCAAAAGATAAAGGCTGTTGGCCAGACTCTGCATGTAAACCAGCGGATTCCACTCCGGGTCTCTTAGCTCTTCGCCCCGAAATATTTCATAATCGATGTTCTCCTTGAGGATGCGAAAATCGACTTTGTTCGCACCGGTGAGCTGTGATCCGTCGATGGAATTCAGCTTCTCGCGAAACTCTTTTTGCGCTGCCAATTTCCTGGCTCGTGCTTCGTTCGAATAATCAGTCAGCTGACCGTCAAAACGGTGATCGCCGAGCTCGGTCGCATCTTCCGGATTCGCCTGCAGATATTGTTCGATGTACTCGTGCGCAATTCTTTGAAACGCATCGTCCTGCGGCGTGGCATAAACGGGAAAGAGCGATAACGACAAAAAGAGCGCAGCGAGAAAGGCGAACTTCTCCATCGTCGGTATCCTAACTTTCCGGCTGGACTGCGAAACCGACGGCGGGCTCGGCTTCGCCGGTAACTTCGGTTTGATCCTGCAAGTAAGTGCGGCCTTTGTAAAACGGCGTAATGATTGCGAACACAACTGCCGTTCCCAGCATGACCCACACGAAAAACATGAAGTAGCTGGCTCCCTGCAACTTCACCGAGCCGTCTGGATTTTGGATAAACCAGTTCACCACTGCAGTGAATAGATTGCCCAGCGAGACCGCGAACAAATATGTGCACATGACCAGTGATTTGAGTTTGACGGGCCCCTGAGTGTAGGCGAACTCGAGGTGAGTCGGTGAAACCAGCGTCTCACCGGCGGTCAAGATTGCAAACGCCCAGATCTGCCACATGATGCTGGGCCGGGCCCCGCCGTCGATGCGCGTTTGAATAACGGCGATGACAAAAAACGAGGCCGCCGTCACAAACAAACCGGCGCCGATTTTTCGCAGCGGCGTCAGACGAACAAATTTGTCCACGAACGGATAAACCCAGTACGAAAAGACCGGCAGCATGATCAAAATGAAAATCGGGTTGACCGTCTGGATCTGTGATGAGAGCCACTCCACGCCGAAAAGATGCCGGTCCATTGACTCGGCTTGAACGATCCACGACGAAAAATTCTGCTGCCACAACGCCCAGAAGATCGCCACGAACGGGACTGGAATTAAAATATTGAGCAAGATTTTGAGCGTCTCCTTGTTGAAAATCTCACGCGCGTACGTCCGCAAGCCAGCCGGCGGAATATGGACGAATTTCTTCCGCCCGATCCAAAAGAAAATCGTCGCGAGGACCATGAAGACACCTGGCAAACCGAATGCGACGGTCAGGCTGTGAAGCCGCGGACTTTCGAGAAAACTCACGATGCCCGGCGGCAAGCTGGCAATGAATCCGCCCGGCGTAACCCTGTACGGTTCGAGTAACCAGGGAATCAAAAGTGTCGAAAGCGCCGAGCCTGAGTTGATGGAAAAATAAAACCAGTTAAAGACCTTGGTCAGGAGATGTTTGTTCGTAGCGCCAAACTGATCGCCGACGTTAGTTGAAACACACGGCTTGATACCGCCAGTGCCCAGTGCGACCAGGAGCAAACCGACGGCGAGCAAGTAGACCGGTTCAATTGTGTGCGCCACGGACGAGCCCATTAACGCGAGCGTAAAGAGTCCGCCGCAATACACGATCGACAGCCAAAAGATGACCCAAAATTTCCCGAACAGGGCGTCCGCGAGGACTGCGCCAACGATAGGCAGAAAATAAAGCGTGGTAACAAATGTGTGATACCACGCTTCGGCTTTCGCGGGTGGCATGACGTTCAAGTGCCCCATTTTGTCCAAGAGATACTTGGTCATGAAGATCGTCAGGATTGAGTTCATCCCGTAATACGCAAACCGCTCGGCTGCTTCGTTGCCGATGATGTACGGGATGCCCGGCGGCATCGTGCTGATTTTCGGAGGCGATGTGAGGTATTTGAATTTGGCCATAGGATCTCCGTTGCCTAACGAGACTCGTGCGGGGCAGCCCCCGCCGGAGACGGCGACGACTCCGATTTGTCTGTTTCGCTTTTTTCGGACCAGTCTCTTGTTGCCGGATCGCTTTGTTCGCGCTGGACTTCCGGCATCTGGCCGAGCGGGTGTCTTTCGCACGATATGCAAAACAGCAGCATGCAGAACGCGACAGCAGTTACGCTGTAACGGAGGAAAAGAGCCATAATGCGCTGGCACAGTTATCAGCCTCTGGTGTCACGCGCAAGGCTAAAGCGCAGGCAGTTGAAGCGGTGTTCGCCGCGGCGAACGCCGGGCAATTCGAACAAGCGCCCTTTACAAAAGATTGAAAGACGCCGCTGTGGGATTACTATCACACGCGGTGGCTCGCACTGACAGACACAGCGCTTGGAACGAAGTCTTCGCGCTCGTTCTACTGTTCTCGGGAACTCTTCTTTTTTTTGCGCTGATTTCCTATACCCCGAAGGATGTGCCTTCCTGGGTTTGGTTCAGCCATATTTCGCCGGCGAATCGTCCCGCGCAGAATTTCATTGGCCCAGTGGGCGCGATCATCGCGGGAATTTGCTATCAATTCATCGGAGCAGCGGCGTACCTTTTGGCGGCGACCCTCCTCGGTTTCGGGGCCGCAAAATTGTTCTATCCCAGTTTGCGGGTCGCGCCGCGCTTGGCTTGGATCGTTCTGTTTGTCATCTCGGGGGCCTGTTTGTTACATGTGCAGCCTTATCATTTGCAAGGTTGGCATGCTGCCTTCAACATCCAGGGGCCGGGCGGTTGGATCGGATACGCGTTCGCCGACCAACATCGCGGATTACTCCGCAACGCGCTTGGTCCACTCGGTACCCTTCTCCTGTTGATCGGAATTTATGTAACCACACTGATCCTGGTTACTGGACTGCGTCCCATTCATCTTGTTCGCGAGACAGTCGCGCTTATGCGACGCATGTGGGTAGGCCTGCAGGAATGGCGGCTTCGTCGCAAGCTGCGCAAATCGGATCTCAAGGGAAAACTGGCGATTAGCGAGCAGCAGCTCGCCAAGCAGCGGCGATTGCTTGAAAAACAATTAAAGAAGAAAGGAATGCCCGTTGCTGAATTTGCTGGGCCGATGATTTCGCCGGAGGAGCTGGCAAATCGGCCAAAACCAAAAGTTGTCGATACAACTGCATTGCCGAGCGAACAGGAGATCCGCAGAAAACCTTCCCTGGCCGAATTGCGTGCGGGCGAGAAGAAACCACGATCGGCTCCGAGTGTCATGGCTCCAGCCTGGACGTCAGAAAATTATATCCTGCCCGGGATCGATTTGCTCGACGAGCATAGTCTTGAGGGACGGGGCACCGCTGACCCGTCGGAGTTGGAAGATGTCCAGCAGGTTCTCATTGAGACTTTGGGGCAGTTCGGAATTGCCGTGGCGCCTGGCGACATCACAAAGGGCCCGACGATTACGCGCTACGAAGTGTATCCGGCCAAAGGTGTGCGGGTGGACAAGATCGTGAGTCTTGAGCGAGACCTTGCCCGAGCCACGCGCGCTGAACGCATCAATATCCTCGCACCCATCCCTGGAAAAGACACCGTGGGAATCGAGTTAGCGAACAGTCGAAAAGTGACAGTAAAACTGCGTGAACTCTTGCAGTCGTCCGATTGGGAGGAGGCAAAGGGACACGCCAAAATTCCACTCGCTTTAGGCAAAGATGTTTACGGCAAAACGATCATTGCCGATCTGGCGCAAATGCCGCATCTGTTGGTCGCAGGTACCACTGGCAGTGGGAAGAGCGTTTGTATCAATGCGTTGATCGCCAGCATGCTCTTTCGTTTCACGCCGGAGGAGCTGCGTCTGGTGATCGTTGACCCCAAGATGGTCGAACTTCAGGCGTACAGTTCCCTGCCGCATCTTGCGTTTCCGATAGTTGTCGATCCGAAGAAAGTAATGCTGGCCCTGCGCTGGCTGATTGATGAAATGGAACGTCGTTACAGAATTTTCGCCAGAGTTGGCGTGCGCAACATCGTGGGTTTCAACGCGCGACCGAAGAAACCTGTAACCGCAGCATTAGATCACGGTGACGAGGATGAAGCTTCCGCCGAAGGTCCGGACTCAGCGTCCTCAACCACAAAGGATGAGCTGCAAATTCCGGAGAAGATGCCGTATGTGGTCGTCATCATTGACGAGTTGGCCGATTTGATGCAAACCGCGCCCGCGGACGTTGAATCTGCCATTGCACGCATCACACAAATGGCGCGCGCAGCCGGAATTCACATCATTGTGGCAACGCAAACTCCGCGTGCGGACGTCATCACCGGCGTGATCAAAGCAAATATTCCGAGCCGGATCGCATTTCAGGTCGCTTCGAAGATCGATAGTCGCGTGATTCTGGATGAGAACGGAGCCGATCGTTTGCTCGGGCAGGGGGACATGCTTTATCTGCCGCCGAGCGCTTCGCGTCTTATTAGGGCACAGGGCGTCCTCGTTACCGATGATGAGATTCACCGACTGGTGAAGTTTGTTTCTGAACAGAGCCCGCAGGCATTTGATTCGACCATGCACGAGAAGCTGCAATCTGCTGCGATGCCGGAGGAAGAGGTGACAGATGAGGACGAAGAGTTAGTCGAAAAATGTCTGGAGATCATTCGACAAGAAAAACGCGCATCGACATCATTGCTTCAGCGCCGACTCAGACTCGGCTACACACGTGCGGCGCGAATCGTTGATATTCTGGAGCAGCGCGGTATTTTAGGTCCCGGCGAAGGCGCCAAACCACGGGAGATTCTGGTCGATCTCGATGCTGCCGTTTAGCCGCTATTTTCTGTCCAATGACAATAGAAGGGCTTGGTAAAAAGTTTCAGGAAGCGAGGCTCGCGAGGAATCTTACGCTCGATGAGGCAGCCCGGATGACAAAGATTCGTCCGGCGCGACTGGCAGAGATCGAGGCAGATGACTTTTCCCAATTTCCCAGTCTTGCATACGCAAAGGGATTTCTTCTGATCTACGGCAAATTTTTAGATGTCGATGTCACACCGTATCTGGATGCATTCGAAGATTCTGAGCGCGTGACGGTCGATGGTTACTCGTATCTCCAGGAAAATCGCCCTGAGAAGCCAGTCAGTGCACCGGTGATTCGCCGTCGCCGCCCCACAGCCACCAGCCACGAGCGTATCTCACCGATGCCGCTAATTTTCGGCGTGCTCGTATTGGTTATCGGCTTCTCCGTGATGAAGTTCATCCTAAACGTGCGGCGGCTTGCGCCTGGACAAGCGGACTCCACTGCACAGGTGTCGCCGAGTGCGTCGCCGGTACCAAGTCCCAAGGTTGGGCAACCGCCGGTAACCGAAGCTTCACCAGGAGCAATTGCATCCGCCCCAACGGTCGCACCACCTGCTTCAGTTGGTCCGACAGTTGTGCGAAAAGCGGTTGCAGTAGATTCGGCGGCAGAGAGTGAGCCAGAAGTGCGAAAGGCCAAGCCTGTGCGCCCTGAAGATTTGGCCCAGGCGCCGCCCCAGACGAATTCATCTCCTGCCGAATCTGGCGAGCAAAATCGCGTTGCAATTCGACCGCTTAAAAGAACCTATGTAAAAGTGACTGTAGGCGATAAAGACGGAAGCCCTGCCTTTGAACGGTGGGTTTCTCCGGCAGATGGGCCTGTGGAATTTCGCGGGAAACATGTCTCGATTCGTGTTCTCGATCCTGAGGCGGTTCAAATCACGAAAAACGGCAAGGCGCTGGAAGACAACGATCAGGACGTAACGGTTAACTAATAGGCGGGACGAGTTCAGCCCCGACTCAACACTGAAGCGAACAAGTTGGCATTTGGGCGTTCGACGTTTGATTTTTCTACCTCAAAATGAAAACAAGCATCAAAACAACGGACTTTGCCCGCAGGCCCAAAGTTGGCATGATCAGCCTCGGCTGCGCGAAGAATCTTGTTGATGCGGAACTCATGCTCGGCAGCGTCCTGCAGCGTGGCATGCAAATCACGTCGCGCGCGGAAGACGCCGATGTCCTGGTGGTCAACACCTGTGCATTTATTGATTCGGCGAAGGAGGAATCAATTGGAGCGATTCTGGACGCGCACCAGCAACGTGGCTTAAACAAGCGATCTGGTCAGAAACTCATCGTAAGCGGGTGTATGTCGCAACGGTTCGCACGCGAACTGCGAGAGGAAATGCCGGAGGTCGACGCATTCATTGGATTGGATCAGGTCGCGCAGCTTGGCGAAATAATCGAAAAAATTATGGGCGGGGTCGGTGATGACGGTCATCAGGAACTCAGCATGACTGCTCCGGGCGCCGCAGATGGCGTCTACGACTTTGTTTCGGTGCGCCCGACTTACATTCCCGATTATGATACGCCGCGCTTCAGGCTTACCCCCGCACATTCGGCCTATGTAAAAATTGCCGAGGGCTGCAATCACCCGTGCAGTTTTTGCGTGATTCCACAGATGCGTGGCAAACACCGTAGTCGCACGCCACAGTCGGTACTGGCCGAGATTCGGGGGCTTGTCAGCGAAGGCGTTCGTGAAATCAATTTGATCAGTCAGGACACGACCTATTACGGGATGGATCTTTGGTCAGCGAAGGCCGGACCCCGCCAACCAGTAGACTCGACACGTGGCCCAACGTTGGCCGCCCTTCTTCACGAAATTCAGAAAATCGATGGCGACTTCTGGGTGCGCCTGCTTTATACGCACCCGGCGCATTGGAGCGACGAACTGATCGACACAATTGCGCACTGCGACAAGGTCGCTCGCTATATTGACATTCCTTTGCAGCATATCGACGACTCGATGTTGGGACGCATGCGACGGGAAACGTCCCGTCAGCACATCGAAGAATTGATTCAAAAGCTACGGGCAGGAATTCCAGGCGTAACGTTGCGTACCACTTTTATCGTTGGGTTTCCGGGAGAAACCGAAGCGGAATTCACGAGCCTTCTTGATTTCGTCCGCCGCACTCGATTTGAGCGGCTTGGAATATTCAAGTATTCGCAGGAAGAAGGTTCGCGCGCGGCGAGAATGCCGGGCCAGATTCCCGTGAAAATCAAAAATGCACGCTACCGGGTTGCGATGTCGATTCAGCGAGAAATCGCGCACGAAATCGCTCGTGAAAGGATCGGGAGAGAATTGAAATTGTTAGTGGATCAACCGCATGTGGCGCGGAGCGAAGCCGATGCTCCAGATGTCGATGCGCGAGTGATTTTGTCGAAAGAAGCGCCCGTTGGAGAATTCGTTTGGCGTCAAATTAAGGGAAGCCGGGGCTACGATCTGCTAGCCTGAGTCAACTCGGATAAGGGGATTTTCGGTAGCACGTACTTAACGCGTGACAGCGGTCTTTTTCCTGACCAAACTTCCCGGTAGCTGTTTTGCCAGATGATTGAACCAAACGAACCAAAAAAAGAGACGACTCGCATTTCCTTCGCTCCCATATCGACAGAAAATCCGACGGAGCCAAATACGAACGCTCGCGACACAGTTCCGTTGCCTATTCGTGAGGCGCCCGTGCGCATTTTACCTGAACCTGAACCTGTATCTGCCGACCAGAAGATAGTCTCCCCGCAATTTTTCCAGTCGCCACAACCGCCACCGGCGCCATTGGCCGCCTCGGTTACGCCTGCGCCGGATCTACCATCGTCGGGGCTGATAAAGGAGACCGTGCGTATTCCTCTTCGCACGGTTCAGATGAAGAAAACACAACCGCTTGTTACCTTGCCGGAGGTGGCTCCGCAGAACCCTTCACTTGCTCTGGAGCCCGTCGAGAAAAATCCCACGACGGCGTTATGGTTGCTGCTTGGTGGTGCCGCGGTGATTTTGATTATTCAGATTTGGACTTATCTTTCGTGAACGTATGGATAATTCCACTGTTGTTAAGCTCGATGAATCTAATTTTGATCGTGAAGTGACACAAAACGACAAGCCTGTGGTCGTCGATTTTTGGGCGGAATGGTGTGGTCCGTGCAAAATGATTGCACCGTTGCTGGATGAGATTGCGCGCGAAAAAGCAGGCTCAGTGAAGGTCGCAAAAGTCAACGTGGACGAGAACCAGAGTCTTTCGCTCAAGTACAATATTCGCGCCATTCCGGCCTTGCTCTTTTTCAAGAATGGCCAATTGCGCGATCAAGTCACCGGGGTCACCAGCAAACAGGATTTGTTGAATCGAATCAGCGCGCTCGCCTGAAGAACGTCTGGAGTTTAATACGGCTGTTAAAAGCTGATTTTTAAGATGCGGCCGTCCGTGCCCACGAGCCATCCAGCTTTGGGACTTGCAAAAGCTACCGCCCAGAACCCGGTTACGCCAGGCAATGTGAACCATGTGGTTCCCTCGTCGGGGGTCCAAGCTGCACCTCCGTCGTTCGCCGTGATCACCACTGCGCGACCGTTGCCCCCGACACCGCCACCAGTCTGACCGACATAGCTCAATCCGAAAATAGCTCCCGTCACCGGCGGAGGGTTGGTAAGAGTCCAGGTTTGACCGCCATCGCTCGAAACGGCAGTGCGCGCATTATTGGGATCGCCTGGGTCCAGATCACCGCCTCCCACGATGCCGTGATGTGGATCACGGAAATCGACTGTGAAGGCGCCCGCGCTAGGCGAGCTTACAAGCGGAGTATTATATGCGTTCCACGTGTCGCCTCCGTCTCTGGTTGCGAGCACCCTGGCGATCGCTGCACCGCCCGTGCAAATCCATGCGTTCCTTCCACCTTGCGTTGAGACACACGTACCACTCGAGGCGAAGGAGGCCTCGCCTGGCAACGCTGGCGGCATATTCGCACTGATATCCTGCCACGTGGTTCCGTCAGTGGTGCGTAAATCTGGGAAAACCCCATTTATCGAGTCGCTATGTGCAATGCCCCGGTGCGGTGTCCAGAAGGCGAAACCATCATAGAAAGCATTTGGATTCTGATTCTCAAACTGAATCGTCCACGTCGCCCCGCCGTCCTCTGTCTTGTAAATGCGAAAATCTGTTGGATCGCCGGATGTTCCTATCGACATCAAATATGCAACGCTGGTGCTGAAGGCCTGTACGTCACGAAACTGCAGCGCCTCGGCACCCGGGACAACACCTGCTCTCCACGTCTGTCCACCATCAGTGGTGACGGTGAATGTGCCGGCCCGGCCCGATGCCCAGATCACCTGGGGATTTACGGGCCACACCGCGATCAGCCCGTTGGTCGTGCCGCTGTTTTGCGGAGTCAGTACAGGTTGATGAAGCCGAGCCGGTGAGAGCTCCTGCGCGTTAAGAGTCGTACCGGCGAGTGCGGCAACAAGAAAAGTAGCGAATTGTTTACACATGGTGATTCCTTTAAAGGCAATTCGCGGTCGCGGTCAAGGCTGGTTGTGGGGAGGCTCAAACTCGCTACAGACAACCCTTTACGCCGCCCTAATTCATATTGTGAGAACTTCGCATTGTTGTTCCCGTAGTATGAGGTGAACCGGAAACACCATGAGACTGCGACTAATCAAAAAGAGAAAGTCAACGATGAAAGCGAAAACGTCACGTTTCGATAACTTGGTCGCTCGTTACTATCCAGCCGTTTACAGTTTTGCTTCTCGATTGACCGATGATCCTCGCGAAGCAATTGCTCTAACGCGTTACGCCTTTAAAAATACGCAGAAGCAAATCCGGAATCGCCGCGACGAGGCCGTCCTTGCGACAGTCCTCACATCTGTAATTCGGGCAGGTCTTGCCATAGCTTGAACCAAGCTTCCTTTTGAATCGAATTGGGAGGCTGGAATAGAAAGATTTTTTGCTTGTTTAAATTGGTAGGGACACGGTGCCGCGGCGTCCGGTACGCGCGGCGCCGGCCCTGCCAAGAACTGCGCTCTGGCGTGGCTTCGAAGGCGCATCCACCTACTGAGGTCGAATGCTGCGCGGTGTAGAATGTTCCCCTTGCCGACTTGTTACCGACTTCGAATCGGATGGCGCAAATTTTGAATTTCAACCAGGATCGCATCCCGTCACAGAATCCCAAAGCCTTTAACTTTTGTCTATGGAGCAATCAGTAGTCCGCGATCTTCCTGAAGGAGTGGAAATCGTTGGCGCTATCACGTCGGGTTACGATGAAATCCTCACACCGGACGCGTTGTCGTTTGTTGCGAAATTGCATCGCACGTTTGAATCGCGCCGCCGTGAATGTCTGCTGCACAGACAAACTCGACAAGAGTCGTTCGATCGTGGCGAATCGCTCGATTTCCTACCGGAAACCAAACACATTCGGGAAGGCGATTGGAGCTGCGCGCCGATTCCACACGATTTGGAGGATCGACGAGTGGAAATCACCGGCCCGACTGATCGCAAGATGATGATCAACGCGCTCAATTCCGGCGCAAAGGTTTTCATGGCCGATTTCGAAGACGCAAACGCTCCGACTTGGGCCAACATGGTGGAAGGCCAAATCAACTTACGGGACGCCATTCGACGAACGATCACGTTTAGGAATCCGGAGGGAAAAGAATATCGGCTAAACGAACGCACAGCAGTTTTATTCGTTAGGCCGCGTGGCTGGCACCTGGATGAAAAACATCTACTGGTCGATGGCAAGCCGGTGGCTGGCGCGTTCTTCGATTTCGGCCTTTTCTTTTTTCACAACGCCAGGGAACTGATCGCGCGCGGGAGCAGTCCGTATTTTTACCTGCCGAAGATGGAAAGCCATCTGGAAGCGCGCATTTGGAACGAGGCTTTCAAGCTGGCGCAGGATGAGCTTGGCATCCAACAGGGCACAGTTCGTGCCACGGTTCTAATTGAGACCATCCCGGCAGCATTCGAAATGGAGGAGATTCTTTACGAGTTGCGCGACCATTCTGCCGGACTCAACTGCGGCCGCTGGGATTACATATTTTCCTGCATTAAAAAATTTCGCCGCAAACCGGATTTTCTGCTGGCCGATCGCGCAGTCATTACGATGACGACGCATTTCATGCATTCATATTCATTGCTCTGCATCAAAACCTGCCATCGCCGGAAGACTTTCGCGATGGGCGGAATGGCCGCGCAGATTCCGGTCAAGAACGATCCTGGCGCAAACGAGGAAGCGTTCGCCAAAGTGCGCGCGGACAAGGAGCGCGAAGCCGGCGATGGTCATGATGGAACCTGGGTTGCGCATCCTGGAATGGTCCAGCTCGCGACGGAAGCATTCGATCGCCTGATGCCGCAAGCTAACCAAGTTGCGCGCCAGCGTAACGACGTCCAGGTGCGCGCGAAAGATCTGCTTGATTTTGGTCCGCGCGGTCCGATTACCGAACAAGGTTTACGCACAAACGTAAGCGTGGGTGTGCAATATCTCGAGGCATGGCTGCGCGGGAGCGGCGCCGTCCCAATTTTCAACTTGATGGAAGACGCAGCCACGTCGGAAATCTCGCGCGCACAGGTCTGGCAGTGGATTCGGCATGCCGATGGAAAACTGAGCGACGGTCGAAAAGTGACCAAGGAGTTATTTCGCGAAGTGCTTAACGAAGAACTTGCGAAAATCAAGCAAACGATCGGCGCTGATCGTTTCACCAAAGGAAAATTCGAGATCGCGCGCGATTTGTTCGACAAGATGACTACCGACGATGAGTTCTCGGAATTTCTGACGATACCAGGTTATGAGAAACTCGACTGAAGCCGACGCGCGCTGGCGCGGCATAACAAGACCATATTCCTCGGCAGATGTTGAACGCGTGCGCGGCAGTCTGCGCATCGAACACACGCTCGCGCGACGCGGCGCGGAAAAACTTTGGCAACTCT
Source organism: Candidatus Udaeobacter sp. (assembly GCA_036558805.1). GTDB lineage: Bacteria > Verrucomicrobiota > Verrucomicrobiia > Chthoniobacterales > UBA10450 > Udaeobacter. The sequence continues at coordinate 4,192 of DATBEX010000093.1, read as the reverse complement.
TAAGAAACGAAGATTACGTGGCAGCCCTGGGCGCGCTGACCGGCAATCAAGCCATGCAGCAAGTCAAGGCGGGGCTGAAAGCAATCTACGTGAGCGGCTGGCAGGTGGCAGCGGACGCTAACCTCGCCGGCCAGATGTATCCCGATCAAAGTCTCTACCCTGCGAACAGCGTGCCGGCACTCGTTAGGCGGATTAATCAGGCCTTGCAGCGTGCGGATCAAATTTATCACGCCGAAGGCAAGGTGGATATTGACTGGTTCGTGCCCATCGTGGCCGACGCCGAGGCCGGGTTCGGTGGGCCGCTCAATGTTTTCGAGCTAACCAAGGCAATGATCGAAGCTGGCGCGGCGGCCGTACATTTCGAAGATCAACTGGCCAGCGAGAAAAAGTGCGGACACATGGGCGGCAAGGTGCTGGTGCCAACGCTCACCGCCGTCAAGCATCTCATCGCCGCGCGTCTGGCGGCAGATGTTTGCGATGTTCCGATGATTCTGATCGCGCGCACGGACGCTGACGCCGCTGCCCTCCTGACGAGTGACGTGGATGAGCGCGATCGCGAATTTCTGACCGGCGAACGGACGCCTGAGGGCTTCTTTCGCGTGCGCGCCGGACTCGACCAGGCCATCGCGCGTGCGCAAAGTTACGCGCCGTTTGCCGATCTGATCTGGTGCGAAACGAGCGAACCGAACCTGGCAGAGGCGAAGCGATTCGCCGAAAACGTGCACGCGAAGTTCCCTTACAAGCTACTGGCTTACAATTGTTCGCCGTCGTTCAACTGGAAACAGAAGCTTGACAGCGCCAGCATCGCGAAGTTTCAGCGCGAGCTTGGCGCGATGGGTTACAAATTTCAATTCGTCACGCTCGCTGGCTTTCATGCGCTCAGCGCCAGCATGTTTAATCTGGCGCGCGATTATCGCGACCACGGCATGGCGGCGTACGCAGCGTTACAAGAGGCGGAATTCGCCGCCGAACGCGATGGCTATTCTGCGACGAAACATCAACGCGAAGTCGGCACCGGTTACTTTGATCTCGTTGCCCAAATTATCGCCGATGGCAAAAGCTCGACGACGGCGTTGGGCGACTCTACTGAGGCGGAGCAGTTCCGTTGAATGCAAGATCGGCGGTCGCCAGCGAGAATCTTGCGCAAGAATCCTCGGCGCTAACCGACAGCCGTCTCGCCGCATGTTGCGCCGAAACAGCGCTGGAAGCTTTTCTCGACTATCAAACGCGCTTCAACGCCATCACGCGGCGTGCACGCGAACGTTTTTTAGCGCGAGACTGGGCCGGCAGTTTCGATGACGCGGCTGAGCGTCTTCATTTTTACAATGATGTTCTCGACGATCTAACCACTCGTATCCGTAAATTGATGGCCGCGCGTTTGCCGGAACGCAACATCTGGGCGGGAATCAAAGCTGTCTACTCATCGCTCATCGCGCGCTCACCGGCATGGGAAATCGCCGAGACATTTTTCAACTCGTTAACGCGCCGCGTTTTCGCCACCGCCGGCGTTGACCAGGCAATCGAATTTGTGGATACGGATTTCGACGCGCCGCCGTCGAGCGCTCCGATCAACATTACGAAAACTTATCGTGGCCAAAACCTGCCCGAATTGCTCTGTTCCGCGTTGACGGATGCATTTGACGAAACTTGCTGGGACGGACTGCGGGAGGCAGCCAAACTGGCTTCGACGCGGCTAGAAGCGGCGAGTGCTGTCGAGACTTCGCAGTCCGAACTAGAGATTGTCTCGAGTGTCTTTTATCGCGGACGCGGGGCCTATTTGGTCGGACGCGTATTGCGCCAGGGACAATTGCCCTTACCAATCGCGCTTTGTCTTCGCCATGAAAATGAGCGCGGTATCGTCCTGGACGCGCTGCTACATGGGGATGTCGACCTGGCGCTTCTGTTTTCGTTCACCCGCTCGTATTTTCGGGTCACGGTGGGATGTCCCTATCGGCTCGTCCGTTATTTGCAGCAATTAATGCCGCGCAAACGTTTGATTGATCTGTACAACGCTGTCGGATTTCATCGGCAGGGTAAAACGGAATTTTACCGCGATTTCATCGCGCACCTGCGCAGGTCGACTGATCGTTTCGTCGTGGCCGAAGGAGCTCGTGGAATGGTAATGAGCGTTTTTACGCTGCCGAGCTACGATGTCGTCTTTAAACTAATCAAAGATCAATTTGATTTACCGAAAGATAGCACCCGTGAGGATGTGCGGCGGCGCTATCGACTGGTTTTCGAACATGATCGCGCGGGACGATTGGTCGAAGCGCATGAGTTTGAACATCTGCGCATCCCGGGGGACCGGTTTGACCCGAATCTGCTGGCCGAGCTTCTGCGCGATGCGGCTTCGATTGTGAAGATGGATGGCGGCGACGTGATCATCGCGCACGCCTATGTCGAACGCCGTCTCCGTCCTCTCAACGTTTTCTTTCGGGAAAACAAAACCGAGGCAATCGTGGCTGCCGGACGCGATTACGGGCAATCGATCAAAGATCTAGCCTGCTCCAACATTTTCCCCGGGGACCTGCTCACGAAAAACTTCGGCGTGACCCGGCACGGCCGCGTTGTGTTTTACGATTACGATGAGCTTTGTTTCCTGACCAATTGCCACTTTCGCAAGCTGCCGGAGGCGCGAACTCCGGAAGATGAAATCGCCGCCGAACCGTGGTTTTCCGTGCGTGACAACGACATTTTTCCCGAAGAATTTTTGCAATTCCTGGCTCTCCCAAAGCCAGCCCTGGATGCATTGCGGGAACATCATGGCGAGATTTTTAGCCCCAATTTCTGGGTTGCCATCCAACGGCAAATCCAAGCAGGTGAAATTCCAGAAGTGTTCCCATACAGAGCGGAGCGGCGCCTGGTGAGCGACTAGATCCGTTGAGTCAGAGCCTCAAATAAGGAGAATGCGCCCGGCGCGGCTCGAACGCGCAACCTACGGCTCCGGAGGCCGTCGCTCTATCCAGTTGAACTACGGGCGCGATTGAATCCCGAACATAACGCAATTTAGTGGGTTAGCGATTCGGGGATTTTGTAATTAGGCCGGTCGCTACCTTCGACTTATCAAACCGTTGAGTGATCCAGTGGGTGGTTGCAATTTCGCCGATCCTGCTGGAAACTGTTCGCCCGCCCAAGCGGGTGGGGAAGGGGGATTTTCATGAATCAGATCATCGATGCCATTGAGAAAGAACAGCATAAGAGCGACGTGACACCGTTTTCTGTCGGGGATAGCGTGCGCGTTCACACCCGTGTGGTGGAAGGAGACAAAGAACGAGTCCAAATATTCTCGGGCATAGTCATTGGACGCAAGGGTCGCGGACTCAATGAAACATTCACCGTGCGCAGAATCTCCTACGGAGAAGGCGTTGAGCGTGTGTTTCCGTTGCACTCGCCGCGTATCGCGAAAGTAGAAGTGGAGCAACAAGGCCGTGCGCGTCGCGCCAGACTGAATTATCTTCGCACTCGCAAGGGCAAGGAAGCGACGGCGGTCAGAGAGTAACAAGTGATGAGTGATGGGTGATGGGTGAACAAGTTCTTCTTTCTCATCACTCGCCACTTGTCACCCGCAGCAAATCTGAAATGATTTGTAGCGATGTATCGGCGATGCGGATTTCGTTACGAGAAAAAACTGCGTGCCACCGGAATCGTGAGCATCGCCGGGATTGACGAAGCTGGCCGCGGCGCGCTGGCAGGACCGGTCGTCGCTGCTGCCGCAGTTCTTCCTGAAAAATTCCGTCATCGTCGCCTGAACGATTCCAAACAGCTTGCGCCGGACCTGCGCGACGAAATCTATTCAGAGCTGGTGTGCAATCCCGAGGTGAGATGGACGGTTGGCATTATCGATTCCATCGAGATCGATCGCATCAACATTCTGCGCGCAAGCCATCAAGCCATGCGCCTGGCGATAGCGGCACTAATCAATCCGCCCGAGCATGTTCTGATTGACGGGTTGCCTGTCGTTCCTTTTCCACTTCCACAGACGGCGATTATCGATGGTGACTGCATCAGTCTGAGTATCGCTGCCGCCAGTGTGATCGCCAAGGTAACGCGTGACCGGATGATGCGTGACTTTTGTGCCCAGTTCCCGCAGTATTGCTTCGACCAGCACAAAGGTTACGGAACTGAATTGCACCTGCTAAAACTTCATGAATTCGGTCCTTGCCCAATCCATCGCCGATCTTTCGAGCCGGTG
>DATBEX010000092.1:0-3055 GCA_036558805.1 Candidatus Udaeobacter sp. | reverse complement strand
AGCCGGTTTTGGGAATCTGTCACAATTCTGCATCGCCGCAGGACCAGCGTCATCGCTGCATTTTCGGGCGCCGCGATCCTGGTCCACGTCTTTCTGCGTTTCGCGTTGCGCACCTCTCCGGGAGTTTCCCAAGTCCCGCTTCTGGCTGCGCTGGTTTTTGGCGGTATTCCTCTCGTTTACGAACTAGTCAGAAATCTTTTACGTCGGGAATTTGGCTCCGATCTGCTTGCTGGAATGTCGATCGTCACTTCTATCTTGCTTCAAGAGTACCTGGCCGGCGCAATCGTCGTATTAATGCTTTCCGGCGGCGAGGCGCTGGAGAATTATGCATTGCGCAACGCATCTTCGGTCTTGAGGGTTTTAGCAAAACGGATGCCCGCCATCGCACATCGGAAACAAGACTCTGTGATCAGCGACGTAGCGCTTGATGACATTGCGATCGGCGACACCCTCGTTATTTATCCGCACGACATTTCTCCGGTGGACGGAACTGTGATTGATGGCCATGGAGTAATGAATGAAGCCTTCCTCACCGGTGAACCCTTCGAGATCACGAAAGCGCCTGGATCCGCCGTGATTTCAGGCGCTGTGAATGGTGAGTCCGCTCTCACGATCACGGCCTCGCGTCGCGCAGTCGATTCGCGTTACGCCAAAATAATGGAGGTCATGCGGGAGTCCGAGCAAAACCAGCCTCACCTACGACGACTCGGAGATCAATTGGGAGCGATCTACACGCCAGTCGCACTCGGCATTGCTATACTCGCGTGGATCATCAGCGGCGAAGCCGTCCGCTTTCTTGCTGTGCTTGTGATCGCGACGCCCTGTCCGTTGCTGATTGCCATTCCAGTTTCGATCATCGGCTCGATTTCGTTGGCGGCGCGACGTTCGATCATTATAAAAAATCCAGCAGTGCTTGAACAAATCACCAGTTGCCGCACTGCAATTTTCGATAAGACGGGCACGCTTACTTACGGCGAGCCCAGGTTGACGGAACAACTTATCGCGCCGGGGTTCGCGCAGAAAGAAGTACTTGCACTCGCAGCGAGTCTTGAGGTGTATTCGAAACATCCGCTCGCTCGCGCCATTCTGGACGCGGCGTCTTCAGAAGCGCATCAGCTCCACCAAGCGTCTCGGGTTAGCGAGCCTCCAGGTCGTGGATTGCAAGGAACGGTCGGTGGGCATGAGGTTCAAATTACCAGCCGCGGCAAACTCATCGCCGAAAAGATACCTGGCGCCGAGCATCTTCCACCGATCGTTGGCGGACTGGAATGCATCATCGTGATCGATGGGCGATTTGCAGCGGCGTTTCGATTCCGGGACGCGCCCCGCCCGGAAGGACATTTTTTCGTTAAGCACCTGAGACCGAAACATCAGTTCCAACGGATCATGATCCTCTCCGGCGATCGGGAATCAGAAGTTCGTTATCTCGCGGACGAAGTTGGCATTAGCGAGATTCATGCGGAGCAAAGTCCGGAACAGAAGCTCGCGATCGTCAGGGAGGAAACTGGGCGTGCGAAAACCCTATACGTCGGGGATGGGATTAACGATGCGCCGGCAATGATGGCGGCTACGGTAGGAATGGCGATCGGGCAGAACAGCGATGTGACCGCAGAAGCGGCTGACGTTGTCGCAATGGAGAATTCGCTGAAAAAAGTGGATGAATTCATGCACATCAGCCGCAGGATGCGCTCTATTGCTTTGCAAAGCGCCGTCGGTGGAATCTTGTTGAGCTTTGGTGGTATGATATTCGCCGCTGCGGGGTTTCTGACTCCAGTAGCCGGAGCGATTAGCCAGGAAATCATCGACGTGCTGGCGGTGGTAAATGCGTTGCGAGGTGCTTTCCCGCCAAAACGGATTTCGGACATGGCAGAGGGTTATAAGAAAGAATAGGACAGCAACCATTCGTTAGACTGCTGCAAACCGCAGGTCACTCGCAAGGCGGCTGTCCGTGCCAGCTGGGGCCCGCGTTTATGCGCCGCGAAGGCAACGCCCAATAATCAAGACAAACAATCCCATCATCGCGACTACGCTGAATGCAATTACGTATTCCATTTGTGGACCTCACTTTCTATTCTCAACACAACCAGGGCAGGGATGTCCCCAGCGGTCGCACCGGCAGCCATGGTCCTTGGGACGAGCGTCAACAACAGTCTTCTTTGTAATCGGAATGTGACGCGCGTCCCTGCCCGGCGGCCTTACACGTGGAGCGACACAGCAGGCATTGAGGTATTCATCCATCGTCAAAACCAAGTCTGTTTTCATAACCGTTTCCTCTTTTCGATCAGAGGCTACGATCACGACGGGAGAGGCACTCCACCGGAATTGGCTTTTGCTTTGCAAAAATTGTCCAGGCCGCCCAGACGAGGTTCCACAAGAGTGTACCGAAACTCGGTTTGAGAACCCGGCAGAAGGCTAATGATTGGGGCGGCGTGAAAAAGAGCGTCCCCAGCTCGCCATTCCCAAAGATTGGGCGCGCGACTAACTCGTCATCACGGCGCGTTCCGATACGTCGAGGCCTTCATATGTTTCCGCGACGATGTGATCGACTACGGCCGTCATATCCTTTGTACGCTTGTACTCGGCAAGCTGTCGATCCGCGCCGGTGCCTTCGCGCATGATGTGTTCGATATGGGCCATCTCTCGGTGCGTGCCGAGCTCGTCTGCCTCGCTGGCCACAAATTCGAGCAACTCATTTAGTAGAGTGCGCTCGTCCACTTCCGCTTCCCTCCCGAAGTCGATTAGTTTTCCATCGATGCCGTACCGCGCAGCGCGCCACCGGTTTTCATCCAGAAGACGACGCCGATAAATCCGGAAAGTGGTATTTCGCCAGAGCAATTTGAAAAGCTTGGCGATGACTGCCTGGATCAACGCCGCAATCGCAAGCGTATCGTCCACCCGTGTCTGAGCGTCGCATACGCGCACCTCCAGTGTATCAAAGAACGGGTGCAGCCGAATGTCCCACCAGATTTTTTTTGCGTTGTCGATGCAACCGGTTTTGACGAGCAGCTTGCAGTAGTCTTCGTATTCAGAGAGCGATTCAAACGAATCTGGAATT
>DATBEX010000091.1:0-4893 GCA_036558805.1 Candidatus Udaeobacter sp. | reverse complement strand
TCTTTTCGCGCAAGAACGCAGGGCGTTTGGCACAAACGCCTCTACAAGGCGCGGTTTATTTTTCGACGAAAGATGTCGACGATGTCCTGCACCTCATTGACGCGTAGTATGTAAGCAACGCCAAAGAATGCCGCCGCTCCGAACGCAATTGCAATCAGCAGTTTGGATAACTTTGGGAAAAAGCGCAGTTGCGACCAGGCATCAAGCCACCAGTAATTTGCAGCCCAGCAAACCAGTGCCAGCACGGCGCCGGCAAGACACATTTTTCCAAGGCCGATTAAGAGTTGCCACGTTTCCAGCCTGCGCACGTGCCGCCGCATCAACGCGTAAAGCAACAGGAAATTGATTGTCGCAACGAGGCTCGTCGAAAACGCCAGACCGCGATGTCCCCAGCCAAGGTGAAATGTAAAAAACCAGTTCAGAAAAAGATTCGCGCCAATTGCAAGGAAACTGATGAGCATCGGCGTGTTGCGTTTGCCAATCGCATAAAACGCAGGCGTTAATACTTTCAGTACTGCATATGAAACGAGTCCGACTGCGTAAAATTCCAGAGCACCGGCAGTCTGGCGCGTCATTTCCGCAGTAAACCGCCCGTGCTGATAGATCACGCTGATGATTGGCGATGCAAACATCGCCAATCCAATCGCCGATGGAATGGTGAGCAAAAATGCGAGTCTCATGCCGCGAGCAAGGATGGCGCGGAACTGGTCAATGTTTCCAATGGCGGCGCTTTTCGATACCAGCGGAAGAGTCACGGTTCCGATCGCCACGCCGAAAAGTCCCAGCGGCAATTGCATCAGGCGAAATGCGATGTTCAACCAGCTCACTGGGCCACTGCCGAGGCTGGCCGCAAATCCGCTGTTAACAAGCACGTTTACCTGCACAGCGCTTGCAGCAATTACCGCGGGCCCCATGAGTGTGAGCACTGTGCGAACTCCTTCATCGCGCCATCGAAAGTCTGCATGGTACTTGTAGCCGACGCGCCACAAGGACGGGAATTGTCCTATCAATTGCCAGGTGCCACCGACCAACGTCCCGATCGCCAGTCCCACGAGCGACCGCGCTCCGAAATGCGGATCCAGCCACCATCCGATTGCCACGCCGGCAATAATCGAACCGAGATTGAAATAACTCGACGCCATAGCCGGCGGTCCGAAGACATGCTTCGCGTTGAGCACGCCCATCATCAGCGCCGCGAGCGACACGAGCAACATGAAGGGCCACATGATGCGCGTTAGCAGGACGGTCAGCGCGGTCTTGTCAGGAGACCAGCTACCCCACGTTAAAACATGCACGAGCTGCGGCGCGAATACGATACCAAGTAGCGTGACCGCGCTCATGAAAACAGCCGTGAGCGTTGCGACCTTATTCGCGAGCCGCCACGCTGATTCATCGCCTTCGACCGCGATTTTTTGGGAAAACGTGGTGATGAATGCCGTTGAGAGCGCGCCTTCTGCAAACAAATCGCGCAGCAGATTCGGCAATCGAAACGCCATCAGAAACGCATCGAGATTTCTTCCCGCGCCGAAAAGAGCGGCGAACACCACTTCGCGGATCAAGCCCAGCACTCGACTCGACAAAATCGCCAGGCCCACGACTCCCGCCGCGCGCGTGCTTCCTCGCCGATCTTCTGCCGCACTCATCGGCGAACAAAGAACAGCGTCCAAGGATTTGGGAAAGCAAAAACTTTACTAAGACAAGCTGGCCGAAGCACCTGGACCATCAGTTACCGCGGCTGTTTCAAAAAGAGATTCATCCTATCGAGGTCGATGATGCCATGACAGTCGTACAACGTATCCATCCCCAGGATCCCGCTCACTCTCGCGCTGCCTTGCCTCACGGTGAAGTTAGGCAATTCCGTAACGCCGAATTTTGAAGGCGGCGTTTTGAAACCGCCAATTTTAAGGTCGTTGATTTTTCCAGCACTGATCTTACGCGAAGCGCCCGCTGCAAAATTTGCGGAGATTCGCGTTGTCTCGATCGGAACGCCAACTGATTTAAGGAAAGGCTCGTGGAGAATTGTAAGAAAGGCGCCGGTATCAACGAACAGACGTGCGGGCTGTCCACGAATCGAACAGGGCACCGTTAACGCGCCGTTTTCCTCTCGTCGCAAAGGAATTCTGGTGAACTTTTCCTTCGAAGCGACAAAACTGAGATCCATTTGTCGGGCTTGATCGACCTTGAAGAAAATGAGTTTTGTCCGGCAATTGATCACTGCTTTGTGCCGGGTGAGAACTTCCAAACCCAAAACGCCATCAACAGGAGCGCCGCCAGTATCGAAATGGCTGGACTTGCCTAGCGTCACGGGAGTCCTGCCAAAACTCATCCCGCCCGCCATGAAACTTTGCGCGGACCCAACACGGAGTGTTTGCCCGTTAATTTGAGTTTGCTCGATGTAAGGCAGGCCGCTTTGCGACGGCTGCAGCCCAAATGATGCAGCTGCCGCCGCGTTCAGGATGATTTGGTTGGAGCCGGTATCGACCAGCAAATTTGCTCGCCGCCCATTGATCCGGACGGACATTATCATCTTGTTTAAAGGACTGTAGTGCACTCGCACAGCCCTGTATCCGCTTAGCTGCGTTGGCTTGCCTTTGACTGAAGCCAAAGTCGAAATCGGAATGATCAACAGAACAACCAGGATGAAACGAAAACATCGAACGCCCGTCGCCAGTCCGTCGTCAGTGATCATTCAGACCACCCGCTACATTCCGGTTGGGCAATCGATGAATGCCCATGGAACTTTGAATCTTTTGGACAAATGCAGCGCCAGCGCTTTTACGCCGAAAACTTCGGTGGCGTAATGTCCACCGAGCAGGAGATTCATCCCAAGTTCTTCGGCTGCTACTGCCGCCCAATGCGGCCCCTCTCCCGTGATAAATGTGTTGATTCCCTCTTGCGCAACTTTGTGGATTTCTGAACCGGCACCGCCGGTAATGATCCCGATTGTTCCGGTTTTCTTCGGACCAAACATGAAGGCCTTTACAGGACCATTCAGTGCCTTTTGCAATTTGCGATCAAGTTCATCGCGCGGCAGCGAAGCGACTGCCTTCACGCCAATCAACTGGCCTTTTTCTTCGAAGAACGGTTGATTCGATTTAAGTCCCAGCGCCGCCGCCAGCTGCGCATTGTTGCCAACCTGTGGATGGAGGTCGAGCGGTAGATGCGCGCTGTAGAGCGCGATGTTGCTTTCAAACGCGAGATCAAGTTGCCGACGCAACACTCCAGTGACTGGTTGCAGCCCCGGCCAGAACAACCCGTGATGTACGATCAAAAGATCGACATTCTGTTTTGTTGCGGCTTCCAAAACCCGTGTCGAGACGTCAACAGCGGCTCCGATCCTGGTAACGTTTCCCGAGTTTTCAATCTGAAGACCATTGAGCGCATTGTCCCAATCGTTTATTTCACGAATGCGCAGAAGATCGTTCGCATAACTAACAATCTGAGAGAGCGATGTCATAATCAGGTTTCGTATCGAACCGCGAAGATCGACAATCGTCCATCAATACCTCGAACTTCCTGCGGTGGCAGTTCCTCGAAGCTAAACGAATCCCCCGAACGTTCTCGTACTACCGCCGTCACAAGCAGCGGTCTCCCGGTGGTCTTCGTCAGTCCTTGCATACGTGAGGCAATATTTACGGTGTTTCCAATGGCAGTGAACTCGAGTCTCTGCGGCGAGCCAATGCTGCCCACGATCGCCGGCCCCGAATGGATTCCAATTCCGATTTGTATCGGTGCGCGACCTTTTGCCGCAAGATCGTCATTTAGCTGTTTGACGGCTGCCAGAATCTCTCTGCCGGCGGCAACTGCATCGCCGGCGTGATTGGAGCTGGAGTCGCCCGCGCCGAAAATCGCCATGAAACCGTCGCCCAAATATTTGTTTACCATCCCCCGATGTTCTTCCTCGACGATGCGGACAGTCACCCGGAAAAAATCATTCATCACTTCGACGACTTCGCTCGGTGCAGAGATGCTTGTTCGCGCCGTCCACGAACGCATGTCTACAAACATGACCGTGATCTCTTCCTCCACGCCGCTCAGCCCAGGATCGTGCGCTAGAATTTCTTCGGCTGCGCGTTTGCCGACGTGCAGGCCGAATGTCTGACGCAATTTCTCCTTGTCTCTGAGCTCGCGAACCATGTTGTCGAATTCGCCCAGTAAGCGCCCAAATTCATCCGCGCGCGGCACGCCGAGATCGACGTCGAATTCACCACGCGAAACCGCATCCGCAGCCGCGCGCAGGCGATCGATTGGCTTCGCAACCAGCCAGCTCATCATCAGGGCGGTGAAAATTCCAAATGCGATACCGATGACGCCGACAAAAACGGCGAACCACTCTGCGTTGATAGTCGGCGACCGCGGCGCCAGCATCAGCAATAACAGTGAAGCGATTGGGCAGATTGACGCAGACACGGCCCATAAGATTCCTCGGCCGCGCAATGAAAGTGTGAAGACGTTTGGCGTGAGATCGGCGCGCTCCCCTCTAAAGAAGACAGGAAACAATCCCCAATAACTGGCCAGTTCCACCAGGAAAAATGAATGCGTGACGGCGATAAAACCGGAAACGCAAAATGAAATCGGCAGGTGTCCGAGCAATCGCGGATCGAGTGGATTTTGCACCTGCCAAAGCGCGCCAATAAACACAGGAATGCACAAAAACCACGCAACACCACAAATCGCAGCTGCAAACCATGGCAGATGAATTAGTCGGCGCCGCGCAATCGCAAGTGACGCCGAATCGACAGCAGCTCCCGTGGAAAGACGGCGGAAGAGTCCACGAAATGAGAAAATTCGTCTGAGCCATAGAATAACGCCGATCGGATAAGCGACGATATTGTAAATGATGATCGTCTCGAAAAAGCGTTGCTTTAGCGCGGGAGAAACGAGTAATGGCTG
>DATBEX010000090.1:0-9258 GCA_036558805.1 Candidatus Udaeobacter sp. | reverse complement strand
TCCGTCAGCCTTTTGACCATATCCATCGTGATTGTAGCGACGCCAGCAAGGGCCCTGTGGCAGATCATATTTGATCACGCGATCTATGACTTTGATTGAATCAAGAATGATTGGATCGTTTGCGCTGCGGATCCCGAATCGTACCAGGTGCAAAAAGTCGCCTCCAACCACATTGCGCGCCGGATGCAGGCCGCCGCCGTTGGCGATTTGAATCATGGTTGTGTTTGGATCGGGGTGGGGATCAGGATTGTTGGGATCGGTCGGATTGATGCGGATGTAATGACGAGGAAATCCTTCGACTAGATCACCCTTTGTTGTGACCATCCATTCTTCGAGATGCGCCGCGATCCAATCGGCGTACGCGAGAACAAAATCCGCTGCTGCGGTTTCGCGGTATTCCATGGCCCACTCCGCCGCGCAGACAAGAGCAGCAATCACGGTGGCGAGCGTCGAAGGTGAGTAACCGGAGTTTTCTTCCCAACGATCCTGACTTGTAACCGGGCCTTGCAGGATCAAATGGGCTGCGGCACGCACGATCATTACTCGCGGATTAAACAAACCGAGTGCATCCCGTTTGTGTAAACGCCATGCCAGGAGTATTGGCGCCGCGATCTGGTCGAGCTGTTGGCCAGACCAATAAGCGGTTCCATCAATCCAACTGTTTTGAGGGAAGCTGCCATCCGGTCGTTGAATGGACGCCAACCATGTCAGCGCCCGCAGCGGCGTACTTGTCTGGCCTGTAGCGAGAAGTGCTGTTGCGCTCTGTACGAGGTCGCGGGTCCACACCAGGTGATAACCTCCAAAATCGTTATCCGCCTTGGTCTCCCCCCACGGGATACTCATCGATGCAACGATTGCGCCCTGAAAAACCTTGTCCTCGTGTGCCAGCAGCACACAGCGACTTAGTCTGTACATTCCTCCGCCGTCGGATGTGTCAGCGCTAAAGTCGAATTTTGGGTTTACGACTGCTCGCTGCCACTGGCGGATATACGCCCGGAGGTGTGACTCGAACGGCTCAGCCAGCGATTGGAACAACTTGGCCGTTGTGCTTTGGAAGCTGCGGCCAAAAGCGACGGCCATGGTGAATTCACCATCGTGTGGAAGATTAATCTCACCGGTCAACGCGATATTGCCGTTCACAGCGGACTCAAACTGCCAGTCCATTTTGAAATTGTGCATCAGGTCCTGCCAACCATCGCTGAAACCGACATAGCCAACCGAGCGACGGGAGAACCCGGCGCTGCATGCCATGATCAGGTTAACGTCTTTGCGTTGAGCACGGAGAAGTTTGATACCGCCCACTTCAGCCCACCACCCGGAGTTGCCGCCGCCAAAGCCGGCGATATGAGGAGCGAGCAGTGCATAAAGTCGCAGCTTTCGACGTAGCGTTTCATCAAGCACTTCCAATTTCGTGCGTACGAGCACGACTGACTGGTGCGGATCGGTAAAGACATGTTTTACAATCCGGTAGCGGTCGTCCGGCGCAGTATTCGTGATGCGATAGTAGAGGCAATCACGCTCCGGATATTCGATTGCGTGAGTCAGGTCGCGTTTTTCCTCATGGCAAAACGTTTCGCCGTCGCTGATGAGAAACTGAAAGTCACGCGTGTTCGGTTGGTCGACGTGTGGATAGTAAATCTCATTCAAGATGCCGTGGCTCAATGTGAACCAAACGCGGCAACTGGTGTGATACGCTGTGCCAACACCTTCTTTGGCGCTGGACGTCCAGCGCGGCTCGATTCCAGGCGCGCCAAAAGCGACTGAATTTTGAGGTGAAGTCATCGGTTGAGTGTTGGGCTTACCTGTCGAAACGGGATTTCCGTTCTTGTTATCACTCGTCGCGCTTCTCCAGTTTCCGTTCGATCCGAGGATCAGGAATCAACCAAAGCAGTGCAGCTGACACGTACAGTCCACAGGCGATCGATGGACTCACAAACGCAAGTGGGATCGCGGCCAGGTAAAACGTAGCGGTGAGTTTGCCCTTCCGATCCCGTCCGACAGCCTGCGCCAGAAGGGAGTTGCCACCTTCCTTGGCAATGATGACACGCTCCAGAATTAGATACGCGATGGCTGCCATTACTAGAACGAAACCATATACGGCGGTCGGCATGGAAGCGAAACCGTTCTCGCCCATCCAACCCGTGGTGAAGGGAAAGAGCGACAACCAAAAGAGCAGGTGGAGATTTGCCCAAAGGATTCCTCCGCTGACCTGCTCCGTTGCCTGGAACAGGTGGTGGTGGTTGTTCCAATAGATGCCGAGATAGATGAAACTTAGCACGTAGCTCAAAAATACTGGCAGCACCGGTTTCAATCCCGAGAGGTCAACCGTATGTGGTACTTTCATTTCCAACACCATAATCGTGATGATGATGGCTAGGACTCCATCGCTGAATGCTTCCAGTCGGGTTGTCTTCATCCGCGCGAACCTATGGCTTGAGTCCAGCAAGCCAGTGGTGCGCTGTCTCAACGTCATGATTCGTTAGGCCGTGGCCAGCTTCAAAAAAACGAACCGTCACGTCCGCACCCGCATCACGGAGAAGATTCACAAGACGCTGAGTCTCCGATGTTGCAATGATTGGGTCCTGATTTCCCGCGCCGATCCAAACGCCCACCGACGAAAGATCGGGCAGCCTGTCCGGAATCAGTGGCACCATCGCGCGGAATAGAATCGCAGCGTGCATGATTTCCGGCCGAAGCAACAACATGCTTGAGGCGATATTTGCGCCATTGGAATAACCAACGCCAACAACATGCTCTGCTGCGAGATCGTAATGGCGAATGGCCGAGGCGACAAAATCCGCCAGCTCGTTCGTTCGCTCCTTCAAATCCTCCAAATCGAACACGCCTTCAGCCAGTCGGCGAAAAAAGCGCGGCATTCCGTTCTCTAGAATTTTCCCGCGCGGACTAAGCAACGATGCACTCGGATCGAGTTCGCGTCCCAGCGGGAGGAGATCGCGTTCGTTTCCTCCCGTTCCATGTAACAGCAACAACGTCCGGCTCGATTTACCCGGAGCAAATTCGTGAAGAAAATCCGGCCGCGGCCTCATTGTTTAAATGGCACGTGGATTGGTGGAAGAATTTTCTCGATCTGCGAGCGCGCCGATTCCAGCCATGGGGGAAGGTGAAGTTTCGTTCCCAGCCCCTCGAGTGTTTCGTCCAAGGTGAATCCGGGAGGCTCGGTTGCGATCTCGAACAGAACGCCACCGGGTTCACGAAAATAGATTGAATGAAAATAAACGCGATCGATTACCGGCGTGACGTTGTAACCAAGATCGACGAGCTCTTCGCGCCAACGAAGTTGCTCTTGTTCGTCGCGTGCGCGAAAGGCGATGTGGTGCACCGACCCTGCCGCCACGCGCCCGATGCCGGTATCCGGCAGGCAAAGTAGATCAACGATTCGGCCCGGCGCGTTATCCTCATGCGACGCGAACCGAAATCGGTTTCCGGATTCCTCGATCAACCGGTAACCAAACGCGTCAGTTAGCAGGCGCGCGGTCTTTTCATAACCTTCCAAAGCGGCTGACACGCTGTGAAAGCCATGAAGTGCATGCTCCGACGGGACCGAGCTGTCGGGCCACGGATCAACCGATGCGAGAAAATTTGAACCGATCAGTTCGAGCAAAAGTCCGTCGGGATCGACAAATCGAATCACCTCTTCTCCGAAACGCGGCGACGTTTTCTCCGCCGCAACATGGTACTGCGTTAAACGCTCCAACCAATAGTCGACGGAGTCCGCTGATATTGTGAACGCCGTCGCCTCGATTTGCCCGACGCCACGAATACCGCGTCGCACACCGGGCCACGGAAAGAATGTCAGGATCGTGCCAGGCGTACCGCGTCGATCGCCAAAATAAAAATGATAAGTTCCCGGATCATCGAAGTTGACTGTGCGCTTTACGAAACGCATGCCCAGAAGCCCCACATAGAACTCCAGGTTTTGCTGGGGATCGCTCGCGATCGCAGTCACATGGTGAAGTCCGGAGATTTTTCTCTCGTTAGTCACAGGCAAAATTTAACTCAACTTGACCTTCCACAAAGCTCATCATCGGCGTAAGCAGGGGCTTCTCGTGTTTTCCCAATGAAGATCCAAGCGACGATGGCGCCCGCGAAGGCCAGCGTCGTGGCGATCCCCATGATGACCCTGAAAGCATGCACAAAGGATTCGGCGATCGCGTGCCCAATCATTTGTCTCGTGGTTTGATCCAACGCCTCAGGGAGAGAGACGGCTGCCAGTTTTGTACGTTGGGCCTTCAATAATTGCTGCTTTTCAGGGGGCACATTCCCCACAGCCAATCGCCGATCCATTGCCTGATCGAATGAATGAACCATTACGATTCCGAGGACAGCGATCGCCAGGAGGCCGGCTCCTCTCGCGACAGCGTTGTTGACCCCCGATGCAATGCCTACGCGATTCTGCGTGGCCGAGTTCATCACAGTAGTGGTCAGAGGAGCCACGGTTACAGTCATGCCTGCTCCCAGGACGACAATAGCAGGAAAGAAATCTCTCCAGTAATCGGTATTCACGCCGGGTAACATGAAAAGCCCGAAGCCAAGCGCTGCGATAAGGGGGCCTGCGACAAGCGGGATTCTTGGCCCGTACCGTTCGACAAGCCCGCCCGCCCAGCGGGAAAGAAAAAACATGATTAGAACAAACGGCAGGAACGCGGCGCCGGCTGCGGTGGCCGAATAATGCTGTATCTGAATCAGGTTGAGTGGCAGGAAGAAAAGACTTCCGCCGAGCGCGCTATAGAGCAAGAGCGTCACAAGGTTTGCTCCCGTAAATGTTCGCGAACGGAACAGCGCGACCGGCAACATCGGATTGGAGACCCGTGCCTCGATTACCGCGAACAAGGCGAGAACAACAACTGCACCAAAGAGAGCGGCGATCACAGGTCGAGCGGTGAAGCCGAGCTGCGAAGACTCGATGAGGCCATAAACCAACGCGCCCAGGCCAACGGTTACCAAAATTGCACCTAACCAATCTAATCTCTCGGCCTCCTTATCGGCGCTCTCCGGAACGCATTGCCGTGAGATGAAAATTATCACCAGAGCGATTGGAACATTGATGAAGAACACTGCGCGCCATGAAACATGCTCGATGAGCCAGCCGCCCATCACTGGTCCAATAGCGGTTGTGATCGCACTAAAGCCCGACCATGTGCCAATCGCGCGTCCGCGTTCGTCTTCTGGAAACGAACTGCTGATGATGGCGAGACTACCGGGAACAAGCAGAGCCGCACCGAGTCCCTGGGCGGCACGAGCCACGATCAGTTGATGTATGTCGGGTGCAAAGCCGCACCAGGTGGACGCCATTGCAAAAAGAGCAACGCCAATCAGGAAGATCCGGCGTCGCCCGTAATGATCTCCGAGAGATCCGCCGACAAGCAGAAGCGCAGAAAGTAGAAGAGAATAAGCCTCGATGACCCATTGCACGTCGACGATTGTGGCGTTTAGGTTCATTTGCAGCGCTGGCAGCGCCACGTTCACAACCGTGCTGTCGATGAAGGCCATGCTGGAAGCGAGTGTGGTAGCCACAAGCACCCAGCGCCCGGCACTTTTTGAACAGGGCGCGCGCGCTGGTCGCGAACGAATTACAGTCTCATCACACGGTTCCTGAAGAACTGGCGACATATTGCCGATTCAATCATCTGACGCAGGCCACGTCACGATGGAATCGTTCGATCGCGAAACTAGGGTTTCGCAAACGGACACGAGTTTCTACAAACGCTTAAAAATCCGTAGCGAGTGCTTTCAATCCGGTTAAAGGAAAGAAATGAAAACCGAAGAAGTTGCAAAAAAAGTGGTGGGGTTGGTCCGCAAACAAGCCTGGTACGAAGCCTTGGACACGCTTTACGACGACAACATCGTGAGCGTCGAAGCGTTTAGCATGAGTGGTGGCTCGCCGGAAACGCGTGGAAAAGAAGGAGTGCGCGGGAAAATCGATTGGTGGGTCAACGCGATGGAAGTCCACAGTTTCGACGCGAGTGAACCGTTCGTGGCTCATGACCGGTTTGTCGTAGAGTACGATGCAGACGTAACGGATAAAAGTTCGAAGCAGCGGCGGCGCATGTCGGAAGTCGGCGTTTACACCGTTAAGAACGGCAAGATTGTCCGCGAAGAGTTTTTGCCTCGCGTCGAATAGACGCCGCGAGAGGCGAACGGCGGTTGGTTTACGCAGAACGCCAAAAAATCATTTCGTGTCCGCGATCAAGCGTCACCAGCAGATTACAAGATAAACAGCCGAGACCTTGGCGTCGATCGCATCCGTCTCAAATATTTGCGGTATGCTCAGGCCTTACGCTTTTGCATTCGCAGTCTGAACATCGTGTTAGCGATTGGACGCGTACTTATCAATCAACGCTTGGAAACGAGGATCGCCGCGCAACGGATCCCAGGCAGGATCAAGCTTGACGGTTTCTGCAGTTAGGCCGTTCGGTATTGTGAGTAAATGATCAAGCAACCGAAATGCTTGGTCGGGTTCTCCCACCCACGTATAGATTTCGGCAAGTGCAGCGGTAGCTTGAGGCCCAGTGAACGCGTCTTCGGACTCCGGCAGCAATTCAACCGCCTTCTTGCCTTCGGCGATCGCGTTTTCTTTCTGCCCCAAGCCTGCTAGCACAGAGGCAAGATGTGCGTGACGACCGGGATCATCGGGCGCTTCATGCACGAGTTGTTCCGCTATAGGTCTGGCTTGTTCGAATGCTACACGCGCTTTTTCGTTATCGCCCTGATACAGATAAAGTCTGCCTTCCAGGACAGGTTTTGGGCAGGGTCCAAACTCGGGATAACTCAATGTCTCTCCGTGAAATTGCTGCGTCAGCTGTAGTGCCTCAACAAACTTCCTCTGCAATGTCAGAATCCACACCCGCGCTGACGTAACGAGCCCGTCCGGATCAAACGTCGCAGGCACCAACGACAGTTGTTTTTCAGCGAAGCCAACATCGCCCTTCCATGCGATTGCCACGGCCGATTTCATTCCTTGCGCAGCAAATGACTGGGGGTCTGCGGCAACTGCCCGATCAAAAGTCTTGTCAGCAGTCTGAAAATCACGCTGAGCCATGTAGTTGAGACCAAGATTAAAAAGAACGTTGGCGTTCTTAGGGTCGAGAGACGCTGATTTCTCGAAGTTCGCGTTTGACTCAGTCCACTTGCCTTGACGTCGCTGAATGGCGCCGATTGCAGCGTAAGCATCGGCTTCGTTAGGGAGGTCGCGCTTCGCGATTTCAAACTCGGCAAGTGCGCGATCGTAGTCGCGATCGCCGTAGTAGTAGGAGTAGCCGAGAGCGAGATGTCCCTCGGGAAGGTCCGGTTGCAATCTCAGTGCTTCGTTCGCATTGAAACGCGCTTTTTCTCGGCGGGACGGTGTCGGCTCGAATTCGTGATATATCCAGCTCTGAGCCATCGAGAGCCCTGCAAAAGCGGCTGCAAACTTCGGATCGAGCTTGATAGCTTGCTCGAAGAGTTCCTCGGCCTTCAGCGAATTCTCACGGAAACGATCGGGCCGGTTGGCGTAGTCGTGCGCCTGAATGTACAGCAAGTAGGCATCCGAATCTTGTGTAGGCCGATGATCAAGTCGTGCCTTTTCGTTGGGCGAAAGCTGGGCTTGAAGCGCTGAGGCAATCTTCTGTGCGAGGTCAGTTTGGATTGCAAATACGTCAGTCAACTCGCGGTCGTAGTCTTCCGCCCAGATATGTTCGTCATTGTCCGCATTGATTAACTGGACGTTAACGCGCACCCGATTGCCCATTCGGCGAACACTGCCTTCAAGAAGCGTCGCAACGCCGAGCGTTTTCCCAATCTCGCGGGCGTTGCGTATGCCATTTCCCCGATAAGACATCACTGACATTCGTGAGATCACTTTCAGGTCTCCGATTTTCGAGAGATTGGTCAGGATATCGTCCTGTATGCCGTCAGCAAAATAGGCGTTCTCTTTTTCATCGCTTAGATTTTGGAATGGCAGAACTGCGATGGATTTGTCGACCTTGCGCGCGGTTGCCTTCGGCAAAAGAAAGAAACCTGCCCCGGCAGAGATAAGCACTCCAGTCGCAACAAGCATAACCACATTGCGGCGGCGATGCCCTCCGGGAGTGACGCGAATTCCCTGCGGTGTGACGTCGTAGGCCCAGGCCAGAATAAGAGCAATCGGAAAACCGACGAGCAGCAGGACGATCACAAGGCGCAGCGTCCAGTTTGGCAATTCCCACGCAGGAAAAACCGCGGACCCAATCTGAATGATGAATCCTGCAGCAATGATGTAAGCGGCGGCGACGCGATAGACTTTCCGCCGCTGCAACTCCTCAAAGAAGCCGCTCATAAACGGAAATGTAGATTCATTGCGCTACGATCATAATTCAAATCGCCAGTTTTGCGGAAGATCGTGATGACCAACTATCCTCTTTCGCTAGTTAGATGGCCAGCCTCAGGCCGAGGGAGCGGGGGATAGTCAATATTCGGAAAACGCTTCGTCCGGATAACAATACAACCAGCGCTCTCCAGGCTGAGCAGAGGCGATGACGGGATGTCCGGTTGCATGCGCGTGTTTGCTGGCGTGACGATTTGGCGAGCTATCGCAGCAGAGCGTCACGCCGCATGTCTGGCAGGTGCGCAGGTGCACCCAGTGGGAACCGATCTTTACGCATTCTACGCACTCGCGCCGATCCGGTTGTTTCACTGATTCGATCGCGTCGAGATGAGTGCATCCTCGCTCAGGCATCGCTTTTAATTCCTATTTTTGAGTGCGGTTTAATCAGCTTTGGCCAGGCACTATTGTCCAAACCAATCTCTTCATGGTATCTCAAAAATCTCGACCTGCTTCGCAATACCTCTAAGTGAGCGCTTCTCTGGCGTTGCTGAGATACCGTTGGATTGCAACAGCTTCGAGGCTTCACTGTCAGTAACGACCCGTCTGGTCGCGAAAATGGAGCGCGATGTCGCGAGCCCCTGGACGCGGGCTGCGATGTTTACGGTCCGTCCAAAGTAGTCCTGCCGATCGTTGAGCGAGACGGCCAGGCAGGGCCCTTCGTGGATGCCAATTTTAAGCAGTAAATCGCCTTTCAAGTCTTTGACTGCTTCGCGCATCTTAAGTGCAGCCGCCATTGCTCGATCTGGCGTCGGAAATGTCGCCATCACTGCATCACCGATTGTCTTTACGACGGCGCCCTTTTCCGCTGCAACGATTTCATTCAAGATCCGGAAGTGGGCCCGCACCAAATCGTAGGCGGCCAGATCTCCAACGCGTTCGTAAAGTTCCGTTGAGCC
>DATBEX010000089.1:0-22308 GCA_036558805.1 Candidatus Udaeobacter sp. | reverse complement strand
TTTCAAGATCGAGCGACTTATACTCCGACGAAATGTGTCGCACAGTCGAAACCGTGCTTTGGACGACGAAAACATCCGCGCCGGCTTCTTGCGCGATCTTCCCAAATTCGGCCGCGCGCTGAGGAATGGAACTGACTGCGGCCAATACACCGCCGTCCTTTATCTGGCGCACACGCGCCGCGATGAGATCTTCCTGAACGGGTTCCTGGTAAATTCGTTGTAGAAGAGCTGTGATTTCGGATTTGTCGGCATCGACGATTTTTTGCAGCACTTCCTGCGGATTTTTGTAGCGCGTCTGCACTCCCTCGAGATTCAAAACAGCCAGGCCACCCAATTTGTTCATAGCTACGGCGAAGCGGACGTCGACGACGCCGTCCATGGCGCTGGCAAGGATGGGAATTTTCATTTCCAGCGGTTCGGCTTCCCTGCGCGGCAAACGGAAAGTGATATCGACTTCGTTGGGATTGATCGTCACGCGTCCGGGTACCAGCGCAATTTCATCAAATCCGTAGGTCACCCGGGCTTTCCGGTTTCGGCCTATCCACATTCCCATATCTTAAATTGGCTCCATTCTAAATCGTTCGTTCAAACTTCCACAGCGCGGGCAACGGGGAAGCAGCGCGTCTGTTCGATCTTCAAATTCGAACGCGCAAATCACACAGCGCAGCCGATACTGCAGAGCCCGTCGCTCCCGCCGCCGGCGGTTCCATTCTCCCACTATCCAAAGGAGAAAAACGGCCGCAAGGAAAAGCAGCAAATAAATCGTGACCAGGGCTGCGAGACTAACTCGAATCACGGTTTGTCGCTGCGTGCCTGTTTTTCCGGTGGGCGCACAATGTCCGTGCCCCACTCAATTGTCGCGGTCCCCCATGTTAAAGCCGCTTCCGGTTTAGCATCGCCTGCAGCGCCCCGGGAAAAACGGCACCGTGCGAGATACAGGCGGGCCTGTTCGTCCAGTTCGGGATCTCCTGACGAGTTCATAGGAAAACAATATCTGATTTCTCCCCGTTTGCTCACTGCCAGACGAAAGCGAATTGCTTCAGGCGTTTCTCTATTAGAAGCGACAAACTTGGGCTCCGGCAGAGTCGCAGTCCCGAAAGGATCGAACGTTTTTGAGAAGGAAACAGATGTCGGGATCCGGGCGGCAGACGAGACGCTTTTTTGCCGAATGATTGGTACAGCCTGCGGTGGCTGAGAGTCGAGAGCCCGCGCATCGTCTTCCAAAGGTGGAAGCTCTTTTAAAGTTGGTTCCATCGCGCGATACGACGGCATGTGTTCCACCGTGGGCAGAGCGCGAAGTCTCGCTTCTGGAGGACGATGAGTTGTGAAAGCGACGGCAGGATCTTCCGCATCGATCCAGCGAAGGAGCGTCCGGCCCTCTTCAGATGCAGGGGTGATCAAAGCAACGCGGGCTGGCGGCGGCAGCAGCGTGACCGTGGGTGGATAAACGACCTGGAAAATATAGAAACAGACGGCGTGCGCCAATAGCGAAAGCGCCAGAAAAGCTACGAACGCTGCTCGTCGACGCCGAGGTGAACCCCAACTGAAAAGCAGCGGTTCTGCTGCAAGCTCAGGACCAAGATCTTTCATCGCGGAGGGGCGGCTGCTAGTGACACTGATGTGATGCCGTGTTCCAACGCGGCATTTGTTACTTCGGCAACGGTCGCGTAAGACGTGGAACGGTCCGCCCTGATGATGATTGATTGGCCCTCGCGCTTGGTCGCGTCCAGCAAGGGCCCAAGTTGCTCCATGGTGACCCGTTGCTCGCGAAAATAGATGGCCGGAACCGCGCCACCGGTGATGCTAATGATTTGTTGGTTAGTTTGTGGGCCAAGCGTAAAACGAGAGAACGGCATCGAAACGGAAATACCCTGTTGCAAAATGAAATTCGAACTCAGCAACAGAAAAAAAACTAAAAGAAACGCAACGTTCACCAGCGCAACAAGCACAAGCCAGCCAAAGTTGTAATTAATTGTGCGCTCGAGTCTCATGACTAACGCATCTTCTTCATGTCATTCTGAGCAAGGCGAAGAATCTCTGATCGTTACGCGCAACTAATTAGAGATGTTTCGCTGCGCTCAACATGACAGTGCCCCCGCGAGATGAGTTCTATAAATCCGGGCGTGCTTCAAGGTCGCGTGCAGTCTCTTTAGCTGGTTGAAAACTGATGATCCCGCTGATCGGGCGGCTCTCGGTAAGCATGTGCACGATTTCAATCCCTGCCCGTTCCATGTCATGGAGCATGTTATTCACGCGCGAAGAAAGGTAACTGTAAGCGACGAAAGTAGGAGTAGCGACGACCAGACCGGCTGCAGCCGTCAGTAAACTTTTGTACACGCCACTGGAAAGCTCAGTCACAGTGGCGTACCCGCCACTTGAGGCAATCGTTGCAAAGGCGTCAATCATTCCGGCAACCGTCCCGAGCAAGCCGAGCAAGGGCGCCAGGAAGGCGATCGTAGCCAGCACCGGGAGAAACCGTTCCAGTTTTGGCACTTCGAGCTGGGCGGCCTCTTGGACAATGTCGCGCAATTCCGCACGAGGAGCGTCGTGCCTAATAATCGCCGCATGAATTACCCGGGCTACGGGCCCTGGAGTGCCGGCCGATTCATGCAGCGCCTCTGCGAAATTCCGTCGCCGAATCAGATTCGACAACCCCTTCAAGAATTCCCCCACATGAATCGTAGCGCGGTGAAAGTAGAAGAGACGCTCGGCGAAGACCGCGATCGAGATAATGCTACACACCAGAATCGGCCACATTAGCAGGCCGCCCTTTTGGATGTAATCAATCACGTCGGTTCTGTAGTCTCCTTTGCAGGCTGTGGCAAGCCAACAACCAGATCTCCATATGGTCGTTGCTTAGTGCAACATTAATATTTGGAGATTTTTCCAAATGACTTCTCTTAGCGTGAACCTTTCTCTCGAGCTCTAGGAGAAGAAGATGGCCGGACTTTGGAGGCGCTCTTGCCGCCTACTAGTTTTCCAGACGCGTCGAACACAGAGTAACCGGTCTGCTTCCCTGATGCGTCATAAACGTAGACGATCTTGTGCAAAAGCGCGCCGTCTTCTGCGCTTTGAGTCTCTTCCAAAAGACGCCCAGCATCGTCGTATTTATAACGACTCTTGAAACGAAGGCGGCCATCGGGGCCGGAAATTTCGCCAGTGGAAAAGCGTCCGGCATCATCCAATTCGTAACGAATCGTCTCGCGAAGTTTGCCATCCTGATCGGTCGTAGTGGCCATGGCGCGCCGCTGCGCATTATCGAACTTGTAGACTGTCCGTGAACCGTCCGGGTGCATTGAAACAGTGACCCGAACACTGTCACTGGAAGTTTGTTCTGAAGCCTGACTCAATCCGATTTTTGGGCTGCAGAGGACAAGCGCGAAAACCAGTGTCAGCCATGGTTCGAAAAATTTCATGACCCGAGGAGCTTACGGTTGAGGTGGGCAGGCGCAAACGGGGCCGAAATTTTTTATTGACCGCGCGACGGAAAAGTGGTTAAAAGTGGAGTCAAGTGGAGCAAAATGGATGAATTCTCCACCTGATACATGGACAACGATTCTCCACCCGAGCGTTTCTATGCTGGCCAATTCCGGCATTCCATTGACGAGAAAAATCGAATCACGATTCCCTCTCGCTGGCGTCGGGACAAGGCAGAGGAATTTATCCTGCTACCCGAAGCGACTCATCAATTTCTGCTCGTCATGTCGCCGACGGAGTTTGCGCGAATGAGTTCGGCGGCAGAAACAAACCAGGGTGTTTCCGCGCGGGATCGCCGGATTTTTCTGCGGCATCTGCATTCACGGGCGCAGCACGCCAGCGCGGATCGGCAGGGGCGTCTTGTTTTGCCGGAAGAACTTTGCCGGGCGATCGGACTGAAAGATGAAGTCGCTTTAGTT
Organism: Candidatus Udaeobacter sp.; assembly: GCA_036558805.1. Lineage (GTDB taxonomy): Bacteria > Verrucomicrobiota > Verrucomicrobiia > Chthoniobacterales > UBA10450 > Udaeobacter. The sequence continues at coordinate 18,412 of DATBEX010000089.1, read as the reverse complement.
GGCAACCGGGGACGGTTTGAGATTTGGAATCTGCAGCGTTGGAAACGAGCGCATGAGGATGAAACAGCTACTTACCAGCACGTGGCAAACGTCATCGGCTTATAATCAGATGCTTGGTCAATACGTTGTAAATACATTTTGGTTTGAGCGGCCTTTATGGGTGGCCGTTGATCCGTTTACTGCCGAACAGGAGGCACCCGAAGTGGATGAATTCATATATCACCGTCCAGTGCTGGAGAGTGAAGTGCTGGAATTGCTCGAACCAAAGCGAGGGTCGCTCATTGTAGATGCGACATGCGGTGGCGGCGGACACACAGAAGCGTTTTTGGAAAGCGGGGCCAATGTCCTGGCGCTGGATCAGGATCCTGACGCCGTCCAATACGTCAGTGAGCAACTGGCACGCTTTGGCGAACGCCTGATGGTGCGACAGGCGAACTTCCGGTGCGCAACCAGCGTTCTCGACGAGCTTGCGATTCGCACAATCGGCGGAGCGCTGCTCGATATTGGTGTTTCTTCCCGGCAACTCGAAAACTCGGAACGCGGGTTCAGCTTCATGCGAAATGGTCCACTCGATATGCGCATGGATCCACGCGCGCAACTGACAGCGGCCGCCATCGTAAACGAGTACAGCGAGGAACAACTGACGCGGTTGTTTCGCGAACTGGGAGAGGAGCCGGCAGCGCGCCGCATCGCGAGCCTGATCGTCAAAATGCGAAAGAATGCACCCGTTCGGGAAACCCTGCCGCTCGCCCGGGCGATTGAGAAGCTCGTAGGACGGCATGGCCGGCATCATCCGGCTACGCAGGTATTTCAGGCGCTAAGAATGGAAGTAAACGATGAACTTGGCGCACTCGAAGACGGGCTGCGAGCCCTAACTGCGCGGCTTGAGCGCGGAGGGCGCATCGCAGTGATCACGTTTCATTCACTGGAAGACCGGATCGTAAAAAATTTCTTTCGTGATCGCAGCCGCGAATGGCTCGACAAGCCGGAGTGGCCTGCGCCGCAACGGAACCCGGATTACGATCTCAAACTGGTCACGCCAAAACCAGTTGAGCCCACCGAAGAGGAACGACGCACCAACGCCAGATCACGCAGCGCGAAGTTACGCGTGGCCGAAAGACTTAGATGAACCGCTCGCACCGAAGAAATTGCAATACCGTAAACGCGGCGTCGCTGGCGCGGTGGATAGTCATGACGGCGTTTCTGGCGTTGGCTGGTCTCAGCTATGTCTATTTGACGCTGCAGCTCTATCATCTGGGTGAGCGCAGGAAGACGGTTGAGAGGGAACTCGCTGGTCTCCGCACCCAAAACGATATAGCCAGCGCGCAAACAGCCGCTTTGACCTCGCGATCTGCACTGCAACGCCGTTTGAAGGAAGGCTACTTGAAAATGGTGCCAATTTCCGAAGCCAATATCGTGCGGCTCAGCATGCCCGCTCGCTCACCCGATGATGACGCGATCCAACCTGTGGCCAACCCGTCTGGGACGAAATGAAGGCAAACAGTCGAACCCGTTGCGTATTGGTGTGCGTCGCTTTTATTGGGCTGTTCAGCATTTTTTCATTTCGTCTAATTTATCTGCAGGTATTCAAGCACGACGAATACGCCGGCCTCGCTGCTGAAAAGCACATTCATAAGCAAATCATCCACGCAGAACGCGGCACGATCCTCGATGCGAATGACGAAGTCCTCGCGAACAACATCCCTGTTCAAACAGTTGTCGCCGACGCCACGCATCTTAATAACCGGCAAGCGATCGTCGATGTCGTGAGCAAAGAACTGGATCTCCCTGCAGTGGAGGTGGCGGAGAAGTTGAGCAGCGAGCGTCGTTATATCGTGATCAAGCGTGAAGTACCCGAGGCGCAGGCAGGCCCACTACGGGAGAAACTTCGTGCGTCCAATCTGCGCGGAATTTATTTCGAGCACGACGCCACTCGCGTTTACCCAAACGGCTCGATGCTTTGCCATGTCATTGGATTCACCGACTTCGACCATCATGGTATCCAGGGCGTGGAAGCGTCGATGGAGGAATACCTCCATGGGCAGGATGGTTTTCGCTTCATCGAACACAACCGCGCTGGCCAGGAGATCGTGCCTTATCGCGGACAGGAGCGCCCGCCGCGCGATGGTTATCAAGTCCATCTGACCGTTGATTCCAGCCTTCAGAATATTGTCGAGAACGAGATCGACGCTGCGATGGAGGAATATTCTCCTCAAAAAGCCACGATTATTTTGATGCGGCCGCAGACCGGCGAGATCCTCGCAATGGCCAATCGGCCCGATTTCGACTTAAACCTTCGCTCCGAAGCGAAGCCTGAAGAGATGAAAAACCGCGCCATCATCGACATGATGGAGCCGGGCTCCACGTTCAAGATTGTCGCCGCCGCTGCTGCTCTCAACGAACGCAAGCTTCGCCCCGATTCGACCGTCTTTTGCGAAAACGGTCTTTGGAATTTTGGTGGCGCGGCGCTGCACGATCATCGCTCGTTTTCGTACCTGAGCGTGCGCGACATCCTCGTCAAATCGAGTAACATCGGCGCAGCCAAGCTTGCGCTGAGCGTGGGCGACCAAAGGTTCTACGAATACATACGGCGGTTTGGTTTTGGCGAGCGGACCGGGATCGAGCTGCCGGGCGAAATCAATGGAGTCATTCGGCCTCCCAAAGCCTGGAGCAAGATCTCAATCACGCGGATCCCGATGGGGCACGAAGTCGGAGTCACGCCATTACAAATGACGGTGGCGATGAGTGTAATCGCCAATGGCGGCAAACTGATCACACCGCGGATCATAAAATCGATCACCACGCCAGAGGGGAAAACCATCAGTTCACTTTCGCCTGTCGTGTTACGTCAGGTAATTTCCCCGGAAACTGCCAGAGAAATCGGTGACGCGTTGCGCGGTGTAGTGAGTGATCGCGGGACGGCCGCCGCCGCTGCTGTTCCCGGTTTTACGATTGCTGGCAAAACCGGAACGGCGCAAAAGGTTGATCCCCGGGGCGGATACGAGCACGGGAAGTACGTTGTTTCCTTTGCCGGCTATCTGCCGGCGGACCATCCCGAATTTGTTGGTTTGGTGGTGCTCGACGATGCACACACCAGCAAACCCGAGCTGAACTACGGCGGGCTCATTGCAGGACCAATTTTTTCCCGAGTAGCGGAGAAGGCGGCCCGCTATCTAGATCTTGAGCCGCATGAGGAGATTCGCAAAGCGATTCCCGTAGAGCGAGTCGAGAAATCAACGCCGGCGGAGCGAATTCGCAAGCCCAGGTCGGCGGAACGAATCGCCTTAACCAATGCCTCGCGCAATTGAACACGTCGCCATGGTTCGCGGCTGCGAATCGGTCCCGTTGCGGACATGTTAAAGCCTCATGCAGCTCAAGACTCTCCTTTGCGCGACTGCAGTTCGCCAGATCATCGGGACACTTGATCGCACGGTGGAAAATATCGCGTATGACTCGCGGCGCGTGCAAAGGAATGGCATGTTCGTGGCGCTGCGCGGCGAGAAATCTGACGGTCACGAATTTATCGGTCAGGCAATCGAAAAAGGCGCATCGGTAATCGTTGCCGAACGCGAGGAACAAAATCCACGGGCAACTTGTCTTGTTGTCGAGAATACCCGGACCGCGCTGGCGGATTTTGCGGCAACCTTTTATGGGCAACCGGGGCGCAAACTAAAACTGGCCGCCGTCACTGGTACAAACGGTAAAACCACAACGACATTTCTCATCAAGCACATTTGCGAGAACGCCGGCCTGCGTTGTGGTCTGATCGGAACGGTTCGCTATGAAATCGGTGAGCGGGTGCTGCCGGCCATTCGCACGACGCCGGAGTCGCTCGATTTACAAGAGCTCCTGGCGCAGATCGTCAATGCAGGATGTAAAGCAGCGGCGATGGAAGTGTCCTCGCATGCGCTTGCGCAGGATCGCACGCGTGAACTCGAATGGAACGTCGCTGTTTTCACGAATCTTACGCAGGACCACCTCGATTTTCACGGCACCATGAAAAACTACTTCGAATCCAAGGTGAAGCTTTTCGCGGGTCTCGGGAGTCAGAAAAAAAAGCGCAAACCTGTTGCGGTTGTGAATGTCGATGACCGATATGGCGAACAACTCCTCGACAAAATCGACAAACGCATCCCGGTCATCACCTACGGAATGGGGCTGCGGGCAGAGTTCCGCGCCTCAAATTATCGCGTTGAGTCGAGCGGCACGTCTTATCAGCTGGATGCGCTGGGTAGGAGCTATCTGGTTCGGGTTCCTTTGATTGGCCGATTTAATGTGACGAACTCGCTCGCAGCACTCGCTGCCGCCAATGCTCTGGGAATTGATCTGCGCGACGCGGTGTTCAGCCTTGGCAAGTCGCCGCAGGTGCCGGGACGCCTGGAATTGGTTCCGGCAAAACGGCAATTTCAGGTTTTCGTCGATTACGCTCACACACCGGACGCATTGGGGAATGTTCTCAAAACTCTGCGCGAACTTGAGCCACATCGGTTGATCGCCGTTTTTGGTTGCGGCGGGAATCGTGACCGGCAGAAGCGCTCGTTGATGGCCGAAATAGTGGATCGCCACGCTGACTACGCCATCATTACTTCCGACAACCCGCGCAAAGAAAATCCGGACACGATCGTTGCCGAGATCGAGAAGGGATTCCGATCGACGCACTACGAAAAAATCGTCGATCGCACTCAGGCCATTAATCGCGCCATTGAACTGGCGCGGCCGCGCGACATTGTTCTGATTGCTGGCAAGGGGCACGAGAATTATCAGGAGTTCGCGGATCACACTATTCCGTTCGACGACATCCAAGTCGCGCGACGCGCGATCGAAGACCATCCAGTGGAGTTTTGACATTATGATGATTGCGTATCGGAATTTCCCAGCAGGCGACTCGCGTGCCGTTTGCGGCGCCTTCGCCGGAAACGCCGGCAACCATTCAAGATCCGTCGTAAGGACACTGGCGATTCTTGCGTCAGCGGCTGTGCGGCGAGGGCGTCGCGCAGAGCACGCGGGGCGCGTGCGCTCCCCAATCCTATGAATCCGCTCCCACTTTCTCAGGTCGCCCAATTGGCCGGAGGCTCGCTGTCTTCTGGCGATGGATCCGTTGTTGTCGACAGGATCAGCACAGATTCGCGTACGATTAAACGTGGTGAACTATTCGTGGCGTTGCGCGGCGAAAATTTTGATGGCCACAAATTCGTAGAAGCTACTGCAAAAGCTGGAGCCGCCGGAGCAATCATTGATTCCAGTTGGGAAGGAAACGTCTCGGAGAATTTTGCGCTCATTCGCGCAAAAGACACATTGCAAGCCTACCAGCAGCTCGCCGCCAACTACCGGAAGTCCCTCAAGCTAAATGTAGTCGCAATCACTGGAAGCAACGGCAAAACCAGCACGAAAGATTTCGCCGCAGCGGTCCTTGGCCGGCGGTTTCGAGTGACGAAAACACAAGGGAATTTCAATAATCACGTCGGCCTGCCTCGAACAATTCTGGAAGCCACCTCCCAGGACGAGGTCGCCGTTTGGGAGATCGGAATGAATCACCCTGGCGAAATCGCAACACTCGCGAAAGTAGCCGCGCCCGACGTTGGCATCATCACAAACATCGGTGTCGCGCATATCGAATTCATGGGATCACGCGAGCGGATCGCGGAGGAGAAAGGCGCGCTGGCGGAAGCTATTGGTGCCGAGGGAACGGTCATCTTGAATGCCGATGACCCGTTTACCAAGGGGATCGCGGCGCGCACGCATGCCAAAGTGATTTTAGCCGGCACGACCGGTGGCACGATTCGCGCCCGCGAGATCAACCAGAGCGGAAACGGAACGGATTTTACGATTCTCGAGGGCGCTCATCGCTGCCGGGCCCAATTGCCGGTGCCCGGTTTGCATATGGTCCAGAACGCGCTGTTGGCCGTTGCGGCCGGCCGCGTGTTTGGCCTTTCTTTGGAAGAGTGCGCCGCTGGGCTGGTTGCGGCTCCACTCACGAAAGCGCGTTTGCAAGTCAAGGAAATCCGCGGAGTGCAATTTCTCGACGACAGCTACAACGCGAATCCCGATTCCATGAAAGCGGCGCTGCGAACATTGGTCGAACTGGACGCAGAAGGAAAACGGATCGCTGTGTTGGGCGAGATGCGTGAATTGGGCGACGAATCGGATCGCGGACATCGCGAAGTAGGCGAGACGGCGGCTGCGCTAAAAGTCGATCAACTGATTGCCATTGGAAATGTGGCCGCCACCATTGCCGACGCAGCGAAACGGGCCGGCCTGGAGAAGAGCTCTACAGTGTCGTCGACAACTGAGGCCGCGGAGTTACTGGCAGAGCTTGTTGCGCCCGGTGACCTGGTGCTCATCAAGGGCAGTCGCCTCGCACGCACGGAGCAAGTCATTGAAGCGTTCCGCAATTCACAATCCGCCATTGCTAATTCGCCATGATGTACTTCCTCCATCACCTGAGCGACCGCTTCATCGGGTTCAACGTTTTTCTGTACGTCACGTTTCGGGCCATTGCCGCCGCGGTCACGGCCTTTCTGTTAACGTTGATTTTCGGAAACTTCGTAATTCGAATACTGATCGCGCTGAAATTGGGACAACCGATTCGCGGCGCGGCGGAAGTTCATCGGCTTGCCGAATTGCATGGCGGCAAACAAGGAACGCCTACCATGGGTGGCGTGCTGGTTATTGGCTCCGTGTTTATCTCCAGTCTGATCTGGGCGCGCCTGGATAACCGCTTCGTTTGGCTAGTCCTGTTTTGCATGGTTTACCTCGGTGGCCTCGGTTTTGCTGATGATTATCTCAAGGTGACCAAGAAGAAGTCCGATGGGATCAGCGGCCGCATCAAACTGGTTTTTCAGATTGCGCTCGCCTTAATTGTCACGGCTGTTTTTCTCACCAGCCCGCTGTTGGAAGTGCAAGCGCGTTCGCTCTATGTGCCCTTCGTTAAGACGCCAGTCATTGCGAACATGGGCTGGTTCACTTTCGTATTTTTTCTCCTCGTCATTGTTGGCTCCTCGAATGCCGTCAATCTCACCGACGGGCTCGATGGACTGGCAATTGGTTGCACTGTCACGGTGGCATTTGCTTACGCTTTGCTTTCTTATGCCGCGGGAAATTTCCGGATCGCCGAGTATCTACAGGTCCCGTTTTATCCGTTTGCAGGCGAACTGACTGTCGTCTGCTCCGCACTGATCGGCGCGGGTCTTGGCTTCCTCTGGTTTAATTGTTTTCCCGCGAAGGTTTTTATGGGCGATACCGGGTCGCTGGCTATCGGCGGCATGATTGGCGTTGTCGCTATCTGTTGCAAACAGGAGCTCCTCCTCGTTGTCGTAGGCGGCGTTTTCGTGATTGAAGCCGTCTCGGTGATTCTGCAGGTGATGAGTTTCAAACTCACGGGCAAACGGATTTTCGTCATGTCTCCGCTTCATCATCACTTCGAATTGACTGGCTGGAAGGAAAACACAGTCATCGTTCGGTTTTGGATTCTCTCGATCATCTTTGCGTTGCTTGGTCTTGCCACGCTGAAACTGAGGTAAACATGCGCTACAAGAATAAAAATATTGTCGTGCTTGGTGCAGGATTGAGCGGGAGCGCCGCGGCATTACTGCTCAGATCCGAAGGCGCGCAAGTGACGGTGCTCGATAGCGCCGAGCAGAAAAATCTACTCAAGTCAACCATCGACAATCTCCGGACCCAGAATATCCGCGTAATCTGCGGAGCGGCCGCTGATGAAGACTCATCCACCTATCAAATGGCCGTGTTAAGTCCGGGCATCGATCCGGCTTCGCCATTGGTGCGCAATTTTTCGTCGCGCGGAATTGAAATCGTTGGGGAGCTCGAACTCGGCTGGCGGTCTTGCGAGATTTCAGTTGTCGCTGTCACCGGCACGAACGGCAAAACCACAACGACCGAGCTGGTTGCCCAGATGTTGAATGCTTGCGGCCAGCGAACGATTGCCTGTGGAAATATTGGGAAACCGCTTTCGGAAGTGGCCCGCGAAAAGGAGCCGTACGATGTGCTCACGGTGGAGGTGAGTTCGTTCCAACTGGAAACGATTCGCAGTTTTCATCCATCGATCAGTCTCTGGCTTAACTTCGCTCCGGACCATCTCGATCGTTATCGTTCGGTATCCGAATATCGCGCCGCGAAGCTGCGCATTTTTGAAAATCAAACCGAAACCGACGTGGCAGTAGTGAATGCCATCGAAAAAATACCGAACATCCGTGCGCGCACGATCACGTTTAGCGCTTATGCCAACGGTGGAGACTTTCGAGTTTCAGAAGGAGCGATTCTTTACCGCGACAAGCCGGTGGTGCGCCTGGCAGACATCAGGCTGCGTGGCTTGCATAACATTGAGAATTTAATGGCGACCCTTGCAGTCGGCATGGCGCGCGGATTGTCGTTCGAGCAGATGGTGCCGCCGCTCTGTGCTTATGAACCGCGTCCGCATCGCTGCGAATTCGTGCGCGAAGTCAACGGCGTTGCCTATGTAAACGATTCCAAGGCGACCAACCTGGATGCAATGGACAAGGCGTTGCGCTCGCAAAGCAGGCCGGTCATCTTGATCGCCGGCGGAAAGGACAAGGGATTTACCTTTGATCCCCTTCGACCGCTCGTAAAGGAGAAGGTCAGATCGACGATTTTGATTGGAGAAATGGCTGAGAGCATCAGCCGCTCCTGGGCCGGCGCAGTCGAATCCGAAATCGCACGCTCACTCGCCGACGCAGTCGAGCGTGCCCATGCCAGTGCGAAACCTGGAGAAATCGTTCTTTTTTCCCCGGGCACCTCGTCCTTCGACATGTTCAAAAGCTACGCCGATCGCGGCGATCAATTTCGCGCGCTCGTCTGCGCGTTGCCTGAAAGCTGATGATGAAAGTTCCGCGCTTCTTTAGACATGGAAAGCTCTGGGCCGCGACCGCGCGTCGCTCCTCGGCCGCGTCTGCCGGAATGGACTTTGAAGAAATGCCGGAGCCGAACATGAAATTGTCGCGAGCGCTACTGATTGTCTTGCTTCTCCATATAGTCGCGGTCTCGGGAATTATCGCATTCAACGCGATCAAAACCCGGGAGAGTTCGTTCGTTCCGGCATCCTCGGCCAATGCGGACAGTAAGCCGTCCACGACAGTGGGCGCGGCAGTTCACACTGATGAAGCCAAACCCCAGGCTGTGCCAGCGCAAAAAGAGAACGCGACCCGCGCGGACCCAACACTTTCACATTCTGCCTCGAAAGCATCTTCCAGGGACGACCACGCGAACGATGCCTCCGTTGCCAACCGACCTTCGCGCAAGACCACGCCGAATCAGGAGGCCACAGCGGGCAAGCCCGTCCACTCTGGTAAGACTTACGTCGTGAAAAAGGGCGACAACCCGGTGACGATCGCAAAAAAACTAAAAGTTCCTTATGACGATCTGATGGCGCTCAACCATATCGAGGATCCGCGCAAACTACAGATTGGCCAAAAACTGCTGGTTCCAAGGGCAACGAAGCCAAAAAATACGAACGCAAAAACAACGAAACCCAAGGAGAAGAAAAATGAAGCGCGCCATGCAAAGCAACAAGGGCGCTCCACGTAACCATGCATCGTAAAAGTGCCTATATTCTTTTTCTCGCTGTGCTGGGGCTTCTCGTTATCGGAATTGTCATGCTCTTTAGCACCAGCGCGTTTGCGCGCGACAGTCATGGAGACGTTTACTTTTTCATCAAACGCCAGGCGATTTGGTTCGGGATTGGCCTCGCAGTCTGCATCGCTGCCGCGTTGATCGATTATCACTTTTGGCAGCGGACATGGTGGCTGTGGTTTGCGCTGGCACTCGTTGCATTGGTGCTTTGCTATTTTCCGCACATTGGAATGCGGCTTAATGGATCGCGTCGCTGGATCGCCGTGGGTCCGGCAACTTTTCAGCCGTCGGAACTGGCGAAGCTAGCCGCAGTCGTCTTCCTGGCTGCCTGGTTTGCGCGACGGGAAGACTCGGGGAGCAATGTCGTGTTTGGACTTATTCTTCCGCTTGCAATCATCAGTATCCCAGCGGGACTCGTTCTGGGAGAAGTCGACCTGGGAACGACCGCTCTACTGGGCACAACTGCGTTTGTAGTCATGTTCGTTGCAGGAGCCAATCCGTTATGGCTCGGGACCATATCGTTCGCCGGCCTTGGAGCGCTTCTGATCATTGCCAGCCGAATTTCCGAGCGCATGGGACGACTCGCGGCTTTTCTTCATCCGCAAAACTATAAGGAAGACGCTGGCTTGCAGCAGATGCAGGCATTGATTGCCTGGGGCAGCGGCGGAATGGAAGGACTCGGCCTCGGTAATGGCCGCCAAAAGATGCTTTATCTTCCTTACGCACACACGGATTTCATTTTCCCAATTATTGGCGAAGAGCTTGGTCTGCGGTTCAGTCTGCTGGTGATCTTTTTGTTCGTGATCATCATTGTTTGTGGCATTCTGATTTCGCTGCACGCCAAGGATCGGTTCGGGCTGCTCCTTGGCTGTGGTGTTGTCTCGCTGCTGACTCTGCAGGCGGCAGTGAACATCGGTGTGACCACATCGCTCCTGCCAAACAAAGGCCTGCCATTGCCATTTATGAGTTATGGTGGCTCAAACCTGGTCGCGTGCATGTTCGGAATCGGTCTGTTACTGAACATTTATCGCCAGGGCATCCTTGAACCGCCGCACAAGAAACCGGTGGCCGTGCGAGTCCGAGTAACGCCACGTATTTAGCGCCGATGAATTCAATAAATTGTATGAATTGTGTGAGTCGGGGGTGAAGAATCAGATTTTATGAATGCAGTGATAGCATGCGGAGGAACTGGCGGACATCTTTTTCCCGGCATCGCCGTGGCAGAGGTGCTGCGCGACCGCGGTCATGAAGTGATGTTGTTGGTGTCTGAGAAAGACATTGACGCTTTGGCGCTCTCCGGTCGCGAGAGTTTCCGAGTGGAAAAATTGCCCACCGTGGGTTTGCCATCGCCATTTTCACCGGCGTTTTTTGGTTTCCTTCGTCGTTTTTACGAAAGCCTCGCGCTCTGTCGATCTATCTACCGGACGTTCAAACCACAGGTCGTTCTCGGTATGGGCGGATTTACATCTACTGCACCGGTGTTGGCCGGTCGCATACGCGGTATTCCGACGTTTATCCACGAATCAAACGCCATCCCCGGAAAAGCGAACCGTTTGACCGCGCGGATGGTGCGCACAGTCATGCTTGGGTTCAAGGAATGCGCGCCATTTTTTCCAAGAACCAACACGGAAGTTACAGGTACTCCGGTCCGGACTGAGCTGGTTCGTCTGGATCGACGCACGGCGCGTCAGAAACTTGGGCTTCGCGAGGACGTCCCCACGCTGCTTGTCATGGGAGGCAGCCAGGGTGCGAGCGGAATCAATCAGGCAATGATTAAGGCGCTGCCGTTTTTGCGAAATGTCGCGCTGCAAGTGATTCATCTTTCCGGCACACGCGATGAACGTCTGGTGGCAGATAATTATCGTCGCGAAAATGTTTCTGCTTACATCGCTGCCTTTCATCATCGAATGGAAGAAGCTTACAGCGCAGCCGATCTGGTTGTTGCGCGAGCAGGCGCAGCGAGTCTCGCGGAGTTCGCTGCTTTTTCATTGCCCGGCATCCTGATTCCATTTCCGTACGCGACCGACGATCATCAAACCCGTAACGCGGAAATATATGCTCGTATTCAGGCAGCGATTCTTCTTAAGGAATCGGAGGTCACGGGCGAGTTGCTCTCGCACAAAATTCAGGAGTTGGTCGAAGATCCTGAGCGGATTCGACAAATGGCAGCGAATTCTTCCGGTCTAGCGCCGAAGGATGCGGCCGGACGCGTCGCCACCACCATGGAGAGATATACGACTCATGAAGCCCGTCTCTGAAAATCGCGACGCGCTTGCTCAACCTCCGCCGTGGACCGGTCCCGTTGCCACGAGCGAGCGCGCTCTCCCGCTTGATCTGCCCGGATTTCTGACACGCGAGCGTCACCCGATTCATCTTGTTGGTGTCGCGGGCAGCGGCATGAGTGGTATTGCCGCACTTTTGATCGAACTGGGACACACGGTCAGCGGCTCGGACAAGGTTGCCACGGTGGAAACGAATCGATTGCAGCGGCTCGGTCTGCGTTTTCGTGAGCAGCATCGACCCGAGGACGCTGACACTGCTGATCTCGTAGTCTTTTCCTCTGCAATCAGGAGCGACAACCCGATTCTTGCTGTCGCGCGTGATTTGGGAAAACCGATCGTGCGTCGCGCGGAAGCGTTGGCCGCAATCATGCGGCATAAACGGGGGATCCTCATCGCTGGGATGCATGGCAAAACGACAACCTCGGCAATGACGGCCCACGTCTTGCGCGAAGGCGGGCTGCATCCATCGCATTACGTCGGCGCGGAGATTCCTATTTTGGGTACCAACGCACACTGGGACTCCCGCGGCGAATATTTTGTCGCTGAAGGAGACGAGAGCGATGGCACCATCGCTCTCTTTCGTCCCGAGCATACGCTGATTCTGAATATCGAGGAGGAGCATCTGGATTTCTATGCCGATCTGGGCGCGATTGAAAAGGTTTTCACACAGCTGATTACTCAAACGACTGGGAAGGTGTTCTACAACGCTGACGACAAAAACGCCGAACGCGTGGCTCGATCTTTGACTCGCGGAATTTCCTACGGTTTCACAGATGAGGCCGATTATCGTGCCGCAGATGTTCGCCTGAAGAATTTTGGTTCGACGTTCCGGGTCAATCGTCGAGCGGAAGAACTCGGCGAAGCGGTCTTGAATGTCCCCGGCGAGCATAACGTTCACAATGCACTGGGAGTGATCGCGCTCGCGTCGGAGCTCGGCGTTGCGTTTGAAAAAATCGCGAAATCCCTGGCCAAGTTCGAGCACGCGCGCCGCCGGTTCGAGATTAAGTACGACAGTCCGCGGTTTCTTTTGGTAGACGATTATGGGCATCATCCGACCGAAATCCGAGCCACGCTAAAGGCGGCGAGATCGACCGGGCGCGAGCGCGTGCTTACCATGTTTCAACCGCACCGTTATTCGCGCACAAAAGCATTGCGGAAGGAATTTGGCCGCGCATTCGATGATTCAGACCGCGTGGTAGTGACCGACATTTACGGGTCGAACGAAGCGCCGATTCCGGGAATCAGCGGACAAATCATAGCTGATGAAATCACAGGCCACGGACATCACGGTGTTCGTTATGAGCCGCGTCTGGATCGGGTGCATCGGGTTGTAGGGAACATGCTCGAATCAGGCGATCTGGTTTTGAGCCTCGGTGCCGGAAATATTCATGAGCAGTTATCCGCCCTCGCTGCAGACTTGGTTGTCGCAGAAAAGTTGAAACAAATCGTAGGTGAAGATGGTGATGTGCGTCTCTATGAGCCGCTGTCCAAACATACAACTCTGCGAGTAGGCGGCCCGGCGCAATTCTGGGTCGAGCCGCGAAGCGAGAAGACCTTTGGCGAGCTGATCCGGTTTTGCCGGGACGAAAATCTTCCGCTTTTTGTAATGGGTCGCGGATCGAATCTTCTTGTGCTCGATGGAGGCGTTCGTGGCGTTGTCGTTCACCCTTGCGGCGGCGATTTCGACAAGGTCGAAATCAACGGTAACGAGATCACCGCAGGGGTTGGGGCGAAGTTGCGAGAAGTCGCGTACGCCGGAAAAGCGGCCGGGATCGGCGGCCTGGAATGGATGGAAGGAATTCCAGGCGCGGTGGGTGGCGGTCTACGGATGAACGCAGGTGCGATGGGTGCGCAAGCCTTTGAGAACGTTGTCCGCATTCGCTATCTCGACCCTGACGGCGAGGCGCACACAAAAACACGCGACGAACTGGAAGTGCACTACCGGAATTTCCCGTTGCTGAAGAACAATTTTGCGGTGTCCGCTGTTTTCCGCGGGCACCCTGCGCCGCTCGAAGACATCGTACGCAAACTGGAAGCGTCGCAGCAAAAACGACGCGCCTCGCAACCCGCAGCGAAAAGCGCCGGCTGCATTTTCAAAAATCCTGATTCATGCCCCGCAGGGAAGCTGGTTGACGAGTTGGGATTGAAAAATTCGCATGTCGGAAAAGCGCGGGTATCGGAGGTGCACGGTAATTTTATTGTCAATGATGGTGGTGCGACAGCGGCCGAAATGCTGGAGTTAATCGAAAAGATCAAGGCGACTGCGCGCGCGAAGCGCGGCATCGAATTGGAGACCGAAGTGCAAATCGTGGGAGAGCCGGGGTGACGATGGCGACAGATCAAAGTTTACCGAAAAAAATTGCAGTGTTAATGGGCGGACCTGGGTCTGAACGCGATGTGTCGCTGGCGACTGGTCAGGGCGTTTCCAAGGCTCTTCGGTCGTTAGGTGTCGAAGTAGTCGATGTTGACGTTCGTGACGAAAACTTCGCGCTTCCAAAAGATGTCGATCTCGCCTTCATCACCATTCATGGAACTTTTGGCGAAGATGGTCAGCTTCAGAAAATTTTGGACGAGCGCGGCGTGCCTTACACAGGTGACGGCGTTGAGGCGAGCCGGGCGGCATTCGACAAAATCTTGTCGAAAGAGAAATTTCGCGAGCATAACGTCGCCACCCCGGAATGGGAAATTCTTGAAGTCGGCCAACGCCCGACGATTTCGATTCCACTCGTAGTCAAGCCGGCGCGACAAGGTTCTACCGTTGGCGTAGTGATCGTAAAAAATGCGAACGAACTTGATTCTGCGATCGAGCAGGCCGGCAAGTACGACCGCAAATTGTTGGTAGAAAAATTTGTATCGGGCCGCGAGTTGACGATAGGTGTGCTTGGTGATCAAGCCCTGCCGATTCTTGAAATAATTCCAAAAGGCGGTTTTTACGATTTCAACAACAAGTACCCGTTTCTGAATCCGCAGGGTGGTGGTGGCGCCGAACACGTTTGTCCGGCGAAGATCGACCCGGACAAAACCAGACAAATTCAGGAACAGGCGCTGCGCGCCTTTCGCGCGCTTGGCCTGGTTGTTTACGGTCGCGTGGACGTGCTGCTTTCGGATTCGGGCGATCCGTTCGTACTGGAAGTGAACACCATTCCCGGCATGACGGAGGCGAGTTTGCTGCCGGAGGCCGCTGCGGCTGCGGGCATCAGTTACGTCGACCTTTGCGCGCGCATCATCGCGCTTTCTCGCGGCCGGGCAGAGAGGAGTCGCAAATGAGGGCCGCGCAAAGACGATCGCAATCGCGCAATCGGCGAGTTTCCAACGTGCGCCAGCGCCGCCAGCAGCACTTGCTTGATGTGAAAGTTCGCTCTCGTCGAGCGGCACAGCATCGGGCGCGAAGAGCGCTTGCGGTTCTTTCACGGGTGATATTGCTCGCAGCGCTGTGTGCCGCGATTTATGCGGGGACACGCGAAGCTGCGAGACGTTTGTTTTTCGAAAATCCGGATTATCGGTTGAGGACAATCGAATTTCAGACAGACGGAACGTTGCAACGAGATCAAATTCTGAGCGCCGCCGATCTTCATGAAGGCGAAAATGTCTTCCGCATAAATTTGGCCCGTGTTCACGATCTCATACAGCAACTACCTCAGACCGATGAGGTCCAGGTCGTGCGACAATTGCCTTCGGAGATCGACATTCGCGTAGTGGAACGAAAGCCCATCGCGTGGATCACCAGCGAGAAAGAAATTTCCGATCCATTCGCATCAGACTCTGCTTTTCTGGTGGACGCGCGCGGTGTTTTGATGAAAGAAAAGAAGTTGTTGCCCGAATATCTCGGATTACCGGTCATACTGGGATGCTCGAGCGAATCGCTCGAGGTAGGCAAAGTCGTCGAATCGTCGGAAGCAAAGACTGCATTGGAGCTGCTCCGTCTGAGCGCGCGCAGTTTTTTGCAAATGCGGTTTCAGATCCGTGAGATCGACGTTTCCGAAAGTTACCGCGTATTGGTGACGGACAAAAATAATAGCCGCGTGACGTTCGGCTATAACGACCTCGAAACGCAACTACGCAGGCTCGAACAATTTCTTGTTTATTGTGACGATTCAAAACAGGAACTCGCAACATTAAACCTGCTTGTGCAACGAAACATCCCGGTGACTTTCGCGCCGCGGCCGGTCGCAGTGATTAACGATACGATCGATCCCGCTGTAGAACCGCGGATTCTGAAGGCGATCCCCGTGCACCCATCCGAACCCCGCTCACGTCAAGGCTCCGGAGAGCAGGAGAACCACTCACCGCCCCCCAAGGCGCGCCCCAGTTCAAAATCACCCCCAAAAGCAATTCCCACTCAGCGACAGAAAACGGATTAACAAAATGGCGAGTAATAATTTGATGATTGGTCTTGAGATTGGAACGTCCAAAATTTGCGTAGTTGTCGGCGAGAGCCGGCCCGATGGAACTGTCAAGATTCTTGGCGTCGGCCAGACGCCATCGCGCGGCGTGCGCAAAGGCGAGATCGTTGATTTTGAAACGGCGATGAAATGCGTTCACGAAGCGGTAGTCGACGCCGAACAGAAAAGCGACGTCATGATCCGGAGCGTTTTTGTGGCAGTTGCCGGGTCCCATCTCCAAAGCTTTAACAATCGCGGATGTGTGATGCTGCCAGAGGACCGCGACGAGATCGATGAGCAGGATGTCGAAGATGTAAAAATCAATGCGCGCGAGGTCAGCATTCCTGCGCAAAACGCATTCCTGCATTCCATCATTCAGCATTACCATGTCGATGGACAGGACGGCGTGTTGAACCCCGTCGGGATGCTTGGCCAGAGATTAGAAGCGGATTTCCACATCATTCACGGTGTGCGAACACGGATCCAGAACACAATTCGGTGCGTGAAAGAATTGCCGCTCGACGTTGAAGACGTCGTTTTTGGGGGGCTTGCTTCTGCCCAGGTCGTCCTCACACAACACCAAAAGGACCTTGGGGCACTGGTGATCGATATTGGTGGCGGAACGACGGACTACATTTTGTACGCGGACGGCGCAGTGAAGCAGAGCGGGTGCATCGCAATCGGGGGCGACCATATCACTAACGACATCTCCATGGGATTGCGGATCCCAATGGCGCGCTCAGAGAAACTCAAAACTGAGGAGGGCAGTTGTGTGCTTGGTAATAGTTTCCCGGGCGAAATGATCCTGTTAAAGGACGATTCCGGTTTTGCCGGCAAGGAGATCGAGCGTGAGACGCTGAACACGATCATTCATTTGCGCCTGCGCGAAACGCTTGAACTGCTCAAACGCAGGCTCGATGAAGAACCATTCATCAATTATCTGGGCGCTGGTATTTTCATTACCGGTGGATGCAGCTTGCTCAACGGCATCGATAACCTCGCAGAAGAGATTTTCGAAATGCCGGCGCATGTCGCGCATGCTCAAACGACATCAGGTGTGACCTCTGCGGTAGAGAACCCGCAGTTTTCGACTGCAATCGGATTGATCAAGTATGCCCAGGCTGTGCAAACAGATCGGCCGCCACGGGGAATCGGACGATTGCTGGGAAGAATTTTCAGCGGAAGACGATGAAGAAATTGAAAGATCGATATGATTCAACTTAGCAAAAATTACAGCCTCCCCGA
Organism: Candidatus Udaeobacter sp.; assembly: GCA_036558805.1. GTDB lineage: Bacteria > Verrucomicrobiota > Verrucomicrobiia > Chthoniobacterales > UBA10450 > Udaeobacter. The sequence goes on along the minus strand of DATBEX010000089.1, from coordinate 900 downwards.
GCGGGCGGAGGAATCTATTCCAATCAAGATTGTCAGTGTGGGTGGCGCCGGTTTGAATGCGCTCGACCGGATCGTGCTTGACGGCTTGGAAGGAGCAGAGGTCCTGGCCGTCAACACGGACGTGCAATCGCTGGCAAGTTCCGTTGCTGCGCACAAGGTGCAGCTGGGCCGAACAGTTACGCGCGGGTTGGGGGCGGGTGGCGACCCCGAAGTGGGCTATCAGGCGGCCTTCGAATCGACAGAGGAAATCCGCGAGGCATTGACTGGCGCCAGAATGATTTTCATTTGCACAGGACTCGGCGGCGGCACGGGATCGGGTGCAGCGCCGTACGTCGCGCATCTCGGTCGCGAGGCGGGGGCGCTTGTTCTTGCATTCGCAACGCTGCCGTTTGCGTTCGAAGGCAAACGCCGCAACGCCCAGGCGCGCGAAGCTCTGGGTAGACTCAATGAGATTGCCAATGCCGTGGTTTGTTTTGAAAACGATCAGATGGGCGACATGGTCGCGCCGCATGCTGGTATTCATCAGGCGTTTTCCAAAGCCGACACAACGATCAGTCAGAGCATTCGTTCCATCGTGAATCTGATTCAGCGGCCCGGACTCATTCGCATTGGCTTCGACGATTTGGTTGCAGCGTTGCGCAGTCGCAACGGGCGATGCCTGTTTGGTTTTGGCGAATCCGATTCGGACAATCGGGCGCATGACGCGCTGGCGCAGGCGCTCAAAAGCCCGCTAATGGATCGAGGTCGCATATTGGCGGACGCCGCCAGGGTCCTCGTCCAGGTAGCAGGCGGCCCGGGTATGACCTTGTCAGAAGTCGAAATCGTCATGAAAGAACTCGATCGTCATGTTAGTGACGAAACGCAGATTCTTTTCGGAACCGCTGTGGACGGACGATTGGG
>DATBEX010000088.1:0-10572 GCA_036558805.1 Candidatus Udaeobacter sp. | reverse complement strand
GGTCGGTCTCGTTGCAACCTGGGCAGAGGACCACACTGTTTTGGGTGCTTCGGAAGTTAGTCGGATCCCGATACCACTCTCCCATTTCCTCACCGTCTGAAGATCCTTCGCACGTCACATACAGATGCCTTCCATCATGCGACATGGTTATTCCGGGGATAGTATTGCCCCCCGGCACGTATATGGTGTGAAGCGCCCGTGTTCTACGCGTAAATCGACCAGCAGCATCGCGTTCAATCTTGATGACCCCTATTGTGCCTCCGCCAAGAAGATTTGGTGGTGTGGGACTCGGCAGCGTCCCATATTCATTGGCAACAAATGCATATTGTCCGTCAGGCGTGACGGCGACATCAAAAGTACCCGGTGGACAAAGACCGCCAGGGCAGTTGGCGACCACGGGTTCTTCTGGAACGTTCCTAACGCCATCTATGGAACAAGGTTCGTTCAAGCTGGACAGGCGAAAAAATTCAGCGCCCCGTGCCTCAACGGCAGCCCCTATACTGACTTGCGGCGAACCTGGAAAAAATTGCATCCCATAAACTGATTTCACGGGCGCCTCTCTGCGAATCATCGGTGGTGGAAAATTAATAATTTGTCGGCCGTTGCACGGGTTCGTAAAACACGGTCTTTCGAAAACCTGAACACCTGTGAGATTCTCGGTGGGCGTCCCTGCAGGAGTAGGACTTCCGGCGCACGGTGTCGGTGCGGGCGGTTGATTTACCGAGACCAGCACATAAGCATCGTCATCTGTAATCAGCGCTTTGGCAGGGTTTCCAAACGTCGGATAGAAATGCGTATCCAACACCGTCACGGTAGGCGGGTTCGAAGACGATGAACTACCGCGTGAAATGGATCCTGAATAGCAAAGGCAAAGGGCCAGAAAACCAAGAAAGAAGGCCGCAAATGTTCGAAGCGACGAATTCACCTTATTCATAAATAGATTTCATTCTTTCCCCGTTAGTTATCCCACTGACTGCCGTGTCCGAAAATGAGAGGAAGCGTGCGATCTCGGACTAAGAATCAATCAGTGTGTAGGATCGATGGCAGGCAGTCGATAGGAATTTAGGCGGACGCCTTGCGCCAGAGCTTTTCCCGTTGACTGTGTTACGCTCGAAGATTAGCGCATCGTCAGCGAGCACAGAGATTGAGGCCACGTGAATCGTTTTTCGCCGGCAAGTTCAGTATGAGTCTTTTTCTCAACCGATGAGAGAATCAGCGACTTCTTCAAGATCGACCTCTTCTATAGGCGCTGCTGCGCAGGCTGGCGCCGTGCCGAACGAGAAAAGTCTCGACGCCTTAGACAAAATCGATGGTTGGCGACGTCTTGAATATAAAGACCGTGAAAAGGTCATGGACCACCTCGCCAGCCATGAAAATTGGAAGAGTTGCTTTTCTGAAATCGGACCCGGCCTGCTGCTTTTTGCCCGGCAATGGACAAGATCAGCAGCTGATGCCGAAGACATTGTCCAGGAAGCTTTCGTCAAGTTCTGGCGGCGAAACCACAACATTAACAACCGCGCCCTGCTTTATGCCACGGTGCGTTCCGTCGCTCTTGACTTCATTCGTCGCGACAAACGTCGCGCCCGGCGCGAGGCCACTGTTTTTGCCGAAGCCGATCCAGCCATCGCGCCGGAATTTGAATGGGAAGATGAGACTCAATCGGCGCTCGGCGCGGCAGTCGGTTGTTTGCCACACGATCAACGCGAGGTGGTCGTCTTGAAAATTTGGAACGAGCTCACTTTTAGCGAGATCGCCGGTGCACTGGGCATTTCTCAAAATACCGCTGCATCACGATATCGATACGCGCTCGCTAACTTAAAGAAAAGCTTGCAGCCCCAATGAACGATTTCTCCGAGCTTGAAAATGACTTGAAAGCGTTGCGACCAGCCCAGCCTTCTCCCGTTCTCCTGGAACGCATCGAGGAAGCAATGGCCGAAGATCGCAACGCGTCGGCCGCGTCATCCGGCAGGTGGAGTTGGCGGCGGTTTACGGAATGGTGCCGCGGCGACGCGATCGGCAGAGACGAGCAACTTATTGGAGCCCGCGTTGAGGAACGACCGACTCAAACGCGTCTGGGATTTGGTATCGGCCTTGCAGCCGCGGTTGCAGCAGTTCTTCTGCTACTCGTACGGATCAACTCAGTTCAAATACCAAACGAGGGCAACAAAATCGCGTCCAATGCCATATCGGCGGTGCCAGCCGCGCCGAAGGTAGTTGAGAGCGAGCCTCGCGCCTCTGCCGCGAGCGGCACCAAAGGAGCGTTTTCCGATCGATTCATCCCAGCTCGCGCGACCCAGGTTGTCTATAACACTCGCGACGAGGGATTGCACTTTGCTGACGGCTCCTTGCGACCGGTGAGGCGGCTTCGTTATCAAACGCGTGAGACATACCAATGGCGTAATCCCTCTACCGGCGCATCGCTTCGCGTCTCCTATCCCAGCGAAGAAGTCATCCTGATCCCGGTTTCCGGTCAATGATTTAACCCAAACAAAACCATGAAAAGAGAACTCATAGTAATGATCACCTGTCTCGGATTCCTGCCGATTGCAGGGTTTGCGCAGACACCACCCGCACCGCCACAACCGCCTGCTCCGCCCGGTCCGCCGGCGCCAATTGGCCATGAAAAAGCGCCCAAAATGCCGACGATATATCTTGGCGTGGAAACATCGCAGCTTCCGTCTGTTGTAAGCGAACAGCTTGGCCTGTCCAAGGGTCTGGGATTAGTGGTCGAGTACGTTGTGCCTAATAGTCCTGCGGCGACGGCAGGCATTCAACAGAACGATATTCTAAAAATGCTGAATGATCAGATTCTGATCGAACCGAGCCAGTTGCGAAAACTCCTGCAAACCTTCTCTGAGGGCGCAGACATAACGCTCACGATTTTGCGCAAGGGCCAAGAGCAAAAAGTGGCCGTCAAACTCACCAAGAAAGAAATGCCGCAGCGCCATTCCTGGGTTCCGGGAGACAAACACGAGTGGCATTGGGATTCCGATAACGCAGGCGAGCTCAACGAGCAGATGAGGAATCTGAAAGAACAGTTGCGCGAGCAACTCAACAGTCAGCGCGGCGTCATTCGGGGAGCGGTAATGCAAGCTCACGAGGCGGCACGACAAGCGCGGGAAGATGCACGGCGTGCGGCACGGGAGATTCACATTGTCAGTAAGGACCATGGCGGTCTTAAGGCCACCAGGATCGATCTGGGCAAAGCGCAAATTGTTTTCTCCGACGACAAAGGTGAAATGAAGCTGGAAACCGTGGATGGAAAGAAACTACTTACTGCCAAAGACCCGCAGGGGAAATTGCTGTTCAGTGGACCTGTCGAGACGAAAGAAGATCTGGATAAAATCCCGGCAGACATTCGCGAGCGTTACGAGAAATTGCAGCAAAACGATTTGCCCGCAGTCACGCCTGGAAAGGACGCCGACGGAGAGGATGAGGAAGACGCGGATGACGATGACGACGACGAAGACGACAACGCAACCCAATCTACCGATACGGTCTCCGTACCGCCGTGCTTTCAATGGTTCGTGATCGGAAGCGAAGCGTGGAGCTCAATAACGAAAGCTTGAAGCAAGCAAGCTAAGCGTTGACGATCTGGAGGCTGAGGAGAAACTCCGTCGAGCGCCTTAACCTGGGCTGGCTCGGCCGGTCGCTCGGCGGAGTTTTCTTTTTCATTCTTAAGCAGACGACACCCCTGCAGCGCGAGCTCACAATGGCATTTTCCTTGCCGCGATAAATCCGCGCGCTATAAACGATTGCGCGTAATGATGCGGGTCTTTTTGCTCACAGCAGTCATTGCGTTTTCTTCTCCTCTGCATGCCCAAACATCGTCGCCGACAGCTTCTCCGTCTCTCGAGCAGCGCGTCGCCGACTTGGAAGCGTACGTGAACAATTCGGCGCGTGGGGCCGATTCGGCGAACGCGTCCATAACGTCAAACATTTCCGGTCCCGGCCCTGCGAACAATGCCTGGATGATGACTTGCGCGGCGCTGGTGCTTTTCATGACGCTACCGGGTCTGGCGCTTTTTTACGGCGGTCTCGTCCGCGCGAAAAATGTTCTCTCTGTGCTGGCGCAATGTCTCGGGATTGCAGGTTTGGTAACCATCCTCTGGTGGTTGGTCGGTTATTCCCTCGTTTTTTCTCACGGGTCGCCGTTCATCGGGGGATTGAAGTTCGCATTTCTCCGGGGGGTGGATGGGCGACCAAACAGTGACTATTCGTTCTGGGTCTCGCAGAATGTCTTCGCGATGTATCAACTGATGTTTGCCATTATTACTCCCGCGCTGATCATCGGCGCAGTCGCCGAGCGGATGAAATTCGCGGCTGTACTCGTTTTCGTCGGGGTCTGGATGTTTGCGGTTTATTTTCCGATCGCGCACATGGTCTGGGGAATCGATGGTTGGATGAATGGAGTCTGGAATGCTCGTGCAAAAATCACCGCGATCGATTTTGCGGGCGGAACAGTCGTCCACATGACTTCAGGTTGGTCGGCGCTGGTCTTGTGTATTCTTCTTGGGCACAGGCTCGGATTTAAAAAAGAAATCATGGCGCCCCACAGCATGGTGCTCTGCATGGTGGGAACCGGTTTGCTCTGGGTTGGCTGGTACGGTTTCAATGCGGGAAGCGCGTTGGCGCCCGATGGAATCGCCGCGAACGCGTTCATGAGTACGACGCTTGCCACTGCGGTCGCTTCGTTTACGTGGGCCATGCTCGAGTACGCGCTACGCGGTAAGCCGAGTGTCCTGGGATTTTGTTCCGGTGCTGTGGGCGGACTCGTGGTGATTACTCCGGCGTGCGGATACGTTGCTCCGACTGGCGCGATAATAATCGGAATTGCAGCCGGAATCGTCCCATTCTTCGCCTGCACGAAGTTGAAATCGTGGCTGGGTTACGACGATGCACTGGACACTTTTGGTGTTCATGCAGTGGGCGGAACCCTCGGCGCGTTCCTGACCGGCCTTCTCGCGACCGCGAGTGTGAATCCAAATCTCTTATTAAGCGTTGCCGGAGCGCGTAATCCGGTCACTCAAAACGGTCTTGCAAAGATTGTGGGGCACACGCTTTGGTTGGAACAATTAAAAGCAATCGGAATTACGATCGTGTTTGCGGTGATTGGAAGCGCAGTCATTGGCGCCATTGTCAGGGGAGCGATTGGCTTGCGTATCGCACCTGAGATTGAGCGCCAGGGCCTCGACATCAACGAACACGGCGAAGAAGGCTACATTACGACAAGTTGAAAGTATGGATCGCGATACCGAACAGCTCAATCTCCTGGCGATTTTTCATTACGTCGTTGCCGGCCTTGGCGCGCTCTTCTCCTTTTTCCCACTGCTTTACACAATAATCGGCGTCATTTTCATATTTGCCGCGCGGCATGGAACAGCGAAACCGGGCGAAGACTTACCGCCTGAATTTCTTGGTTGGATTTTTGCCGTACTCGGCTTGGCGTTGTTCGTAATTGGGATAGTAATCGCGATTTGTATTCTCATCGCCGGCCGATCGCTTGCGCTGCGAAAGCATTACTCGTTCGCACTCGTAATGGCTTGCATCGAATGCCTCTTCATTCCGTTTGGAACAATTCTCGGCGTGTTTACAATTGTTGTGCTTTCGCGCGAATCAGTGCGGGCATTGTTTGCGGCGACGCGAACGAATGGTTGAAGATCTTGGATTCATCGGTGGTTTCATGACATCACAGGGTGATCCGAAATCGGTTGCGGGCCGACGGCGGCCCGCTCGAAGAGCGTACTTCGATAATCAACACGCCTGAGGCGTGGAGACGGCCTGCGCTCAAGCCGTTCTCTTGGTTATAATACAGCTGACAAATTCCAAAAGGCAGGCGATCCAGCCTCTTCATTCCGGCTTGGACCCAATGATCAGAACAGTTGGACGCGAGACACTCAGCGCCCCGTCGAAGTCGATGTCCCGGATATGCTCTGCGGTCCCCCCGAATTTTGCATTTGTGCCCGATGCAGGTCCTCCGCGCTACCTTTCTTGACGTTCAAAGCGCCCGTGTCGGCGGTATCATTCTCGTCAACTTCGACCCAGCGACCGCCAATGTGACTGCCCGTTTGCGACGGCACCCAGACCATATGTTTCCCCTTTTTTGCAATTGTTTTTGCTTGCGACGCCGACGCTTGTTTCAGGTCAAAATTCAGTTGTGTAGGTTGATCCGGGTGGGTTTGCGTGTTCGTGATCGACGCCTTGACCGCACCATTAACGATCAGCGAGACTCGGTAAACACCTGGCGCCAGACCGTCAGAAACGTAGCGACCGCTTCCATCAGTCTTGACGGTTTTGAACACCTTTTTGCCGTCTCTCGATTCGATTCGAACATCTGCACCTCTTATCGCTTGTCCTTTTGCATCCTTGACGACGCCTCGAATTGCTGATGGCCCAGCCCAGGCTGTTGCAGCACAAAGAACAAACCCAATTAAACCGATCCGTAGTGATTTGGTAAACATAGTAAGCTCCATTAGTTCCTACAGGAAAGAAGAGGCGAAGTTCCAAATAATTTGTTTTTAACAACAGCAACAGCTGGGATCGGCTGTTGCGCGAGGCGCGCCTGTTTGAGGCACGTGTGCAATAGGCCACAGGACGGTGGTTACAGACTAGAAGTGTTTTTTCAATGCGACGTCCCAAGTACGACCCTTGATGCTGGTCGTCACTTCATCATAGTCGTTTCAGCGTCATCGATGACCCACGTTGTATGTCTGAATATTGGAATCGAAATGCGGGTTTCCTTCGTCGTCGACTTCGACCCAATTACCGCCGATGTGGCTCCCGGTACGAGCTGGCACCCATACCATGTGCCTTCCGCCTTTTGCAACGCTTGCTGCTTGAGGTGTTCGTTTGAAATCAAAATTCAGCTGAGTCGGTTGGCTCGCCTTTGTCTGCGTGTTCAAGATCGACGCCTTTACTGTGCCATTCACAAGCAATGTTATACGGTACACGCCCGGTTGAAGTCCCTGTGAGATATACCGGCCCTTTGGGTCAGTCTTGACTGTGCCGAACGTCTGTTTGCCGTCTCGCGATTCGATCCGAACGTCTGCGCCTTTAATCGGTTCTCCTTTTGAATTTTTGACAAACCCTTGAATGGACCCGGACCCGTTCCCTGTCGTTCTGTTCGTTCGCGGACTGGCTTCCGCGTGATAACGCTCAGCAGTAGCGAATTCCGTCCCTCGAGGCGCCTGGGTCCCCTCCGCTGTCATTTTGTTCGTTCGCACACCCGCTTCCAATTCGCGATCGTGCGCACTGGTAGTCGATTTCTTCTCTGGAACCACAGCGCTCAAGTGAGTGTCCATATGGTTCCGGTCGAAACCTCCCGGAGATATGTGGTCCGGAAGTGTGGATGGATTAAATGGATTCTGTAACGGCACGCTAATGTCGCTACTGCTTATCGGATGCGTTATGTCTGTGAAGAGTTGCTGTAGAGGAAAGTCGTACGTGCTCTTGCCGGGTTGTTCTTGAACGGAAAGTCGAACGGCAAGTTTGTATCCCTCATCTTTGGTCTTGCCGGCGTCGCGGACCGGCAAAACTGCAACGGTCCTATCGGGCGGATTAAACTGCGACGCGCGAAAAACTTCAGCGCGGAACAACGAAACGGTGGTTGCGCCTAAAAGGAGACCGGCAGTCGCCGCTCCAACCAGTTCGGGGTTACGCTGCGACCACCGCCAGACCCGCGCTGGAGCCGAAACCGGGCGCGCGACGATTGGACGGCCGTCGAGCCAGCGTTCCAGATCGGCTGCCAGGTTCCCGGCGGATTGGTAGCGCGCTTTTGGATCACGTTCGAGACAGCGGGCACAAATCGTCTCCAAATCCCGATCGAGCGACGGCACCAGCGAGCGCAATTTCGGCGCCTGCGTTTCAGACGCCTGGCGAATCACGGAAACCGGATTGGAACCCAGAAATGGTGGACGTCCCGCAAGCAAGTTGAACATAACCGCACCGAGACTGTAAACATCGGCAACCGGGGTAAAATCGACGGCTGCGTGACCGGCCTGTTCGGGCGCGATGAAACCCGCGGTTCCGAAGGTAGTCAGCGACCTTGTAAGATCGTTGTTTCCGTCCAGCAGCTTCGCCAGACCGAAATCGCTGACCAGTGGCTCGTCTCGATCGTTGAGCAGAATGTTCCCGGGTTTGATATCGCGATGGAGAACTCCGCGGCCGTGTGCATAGTCGACAGCGTGCGCGACTTTTGCCATGAGTTGCACGCACTTTCGCGGTTGATCGCGAAGAGACGCCGCGTTCTCTTGCAAACTTCCCTTCTCCGCGAACTTCATGCTGAAAAATGGCAGGCCATCCTCGCTTTCGCTCACTTCATAAATCGGAAGGATGTTCGGGTGATCCAGGCTGGCGACCGCCTGTGCCTCTCGTCGGAAACGCTGCAGCGCTCCGTGCGAATCAGCGCGATAACTAAGGACGCGTTTTACTGCCACGATGCGCCGGGAATGTCGTTGCCTTGCGCGATAGATCACGCCCATGCCGCCGCAACCGATTTGCGCGAGAATTTCGTAATTTCCCAGCTGCCATGGCTTGTCGCGCGCATCCAACTCGTCGAGCACCGTTTCATAAACCGCCTTCGATACTTTGCCGTTAGTTTCCAATCCCTGGCGAAGCAGGCAGCTCACGCAAAATCCGGTGTCGAGTCGCATGGTTGCTCCACACGCCTCGCATTCTGCGTGCCCTTTGGTAGCACTGGAAGACGGACCGGAGCCTGGGTCTGAATCTGTCATTGCCATTACCCGGTTTCTGTTGCGAGTGACGCACACAGGTAACGGATCTCGTCGTCCACGTCGGCAGAATCCTCGACTGTTTGCAAGACTTCATCGCGCAGCAGACTGCGATAACGCTGGCGCATGTTGTGCAGCTGTTTTTTCACGGCCGTTTCTGCGATTCCGAGTTCCGCGGAAAGTTGAGCATATGACATTTCGTCGCGTTCGTTCGTGAGATGGGAATTTAGTCCTTGAAAAAGCCAGAGCTTGCCTCTGCTCTCGCATTCTTCCCGCAGCCGCTGCAATGCGTGTTCCACAACCGTCGTAGCCCAGGTGAGATCGAAGATGCGCTCCGGCGGCAAGGAGTCCAGCGCTTGAACCGGGATGGATAATTGCGAAGGCGCTTCCGCCATCCAATCGTCCCATGAAATAAACTCAGCGCCGCCGCCGCGTTTGCGAGCATGAGTTTTCTCGGCAGCGTTAATGAGAGAATTCTGGAGCGATCTGAGTAACAGCGAGCGGAAACGGCCGCGAGCACGATCGGCGTGCTGAAGCCAGTTGTCTTTCAGTATTGTTATAAAAAAATCCTGCGTGAGATCCTTGGAGTCCTCTATTGAATAACCGCGTGCGCGGACAAACGAGAAGATCGGGCGCCAATAGGTACGGCATAACTCGGCAAGCGCGTCGTGCGCCTTTTGCTCTTCGCTACCGTTTGCGGAAAGGATGAGGCTCCACCGGGTAGTTACAAACTCGCGACGTTCGTCTCCACTCGCGTCAGCCTTCCCGTTCACGAGAGAAACATTGTGGTTGTCGCTGCTCTACACAAGCATAAACGATCGATGCGTGGCAACGGCGGTTGTGTTCATGCGATAGGTTTCAGGCGGGTTTGCCGGCGGAGGGGCTCGAACCCACACGACCTTGCGGCCACTGGATTTTGAGTCCAGCGCGTCTGCCAATTCCGCCACGCCGGCGTTACTTGACAATCAAACACCTAAGCTTGGACACACAAAGCCTCAAATGCTTTGCACCACTTATCGGGAGGTGGTGCCGGCGACCGCTTAGCTAAGGCGTTAGGTCTCGACACCTCTCAGGCCTGTATGCCATCGTCGGCGCATGAAAAATCTCTTTCTTGGGATTGTGATGGGCATATGCATTATCGCATTCGTGAAAGCGTCTAATCCACTTGACTCCGGGAAGGTTGTTTGGCTTCCAGCCACCTATGGGACTGTCAATGGCCACGGTTACGAGCTGGGCCTCGCACCAGACGGCAAAGTGGTATGGCAAAGATTCGGTCGTTAGGCGGTGCCCCCTGATCGAGTGAACGCAAGCAACCCGCGACGCCTTGCCGTGGCTTAGCTCTGTCTCGTTAGATAGCAGCGCTATCACATAATCCCGAAGGGCAGTTCCAGACCACCTGGCTTCTAGCATCCTCAGTTTGAGATTTGATCGCGGCACCGGTTTCGTTGTTAATAGCAAACGCGATGGAACCGAATGAGGCTCTCGGTATCGCCGCTCAAGTGGCGGTGACTCTCGCTGGGTTCGCTGGCATCGTGGTGGTTTTTCAGCCTGAATCGGTTCACCAATGGTCGCGCGTGGACCGGTTTCGCCTTAGGTTGCTGCTCAGCAATTCCATTTTTCCACTCGCTTATGCGTTGTTTGGAATGTTGCTACTCACGATCAAGCCAGCGCCGGATTCGATCTGGCAATGGTGCAGCGCGTTTGCCGCGCTTTTCCAGGTGCCGTTTACGATCGCAAGTTTCAGAACGTCACGCCGCTTTAGTCCAGACGAATTCAGAGGTGTGAGCAAAATCTTATTTTATTCACAGTTTGCGATCGGGATCTCCACGCTTTTGCTGCAACT
>DATBEX010000087.1:0-4875 GCA_036558805.1 Candidatus Udaeobacter sp. | reverse complement strand
ACGATGATGATCGAGCCGACTGAGAGCGAACCAAAACACGAGCTCGACCGTTTTTGCGACGCGATGATCTCGATTCACGCAGAGATGGAAGCAATTGCGAGCGGACAAATGGATCGGGAAAATAACATGCTAAAAAACGCTCCGCATACTGCGCGCGAAATCGCGTCCGAGAAATGGCACCGCCCTTACACACGCGAACAAGCAGCTTTCCCGGCTCCGTGGACGCGCGAACACAAATTCTGGCCAACGGTTGCGCGCATCGACAACGTGTACGGTGATCGAAACCTGTTTTGTTCTTGTCCGCCTGCGGAAGAGTTCAAGAACGGGTAGGGCACCTCGTTTGTTGGTTTAGGCGGGGCAGAGCGAACCAGTCTTTGGTTGCGCAGTTTGCCTCATCGAAGAAATCCACCGCTGAAACGTCACAACCGCGAGGACGCATTCGACAGCACGCGAGACGCGCGCGCTACCCTTCAGGCGCGAGTTCGGGTGCGACGACAACGCGTGCGGGGACAAGCCGCAACCCTTGGCCGCTTGAGTCTTCAGCTCCCGCAGGACCGGCTTCGTGATACTCGGCGTCGCTGTTGACCTGCCAGAGATCATACAGCTTTGTATCCGCGAGAATATTTTCCACGCACAGCATCGCTGTCATCATGGCATGGTCTTGATTGTTGTATTTGTGCATGCCGTTGCGGCCGACCAGATGCAGGTTCGGATATCGGCTGTCAAGTTCATCGCGGATTGTAGTCACATGCCGGGCGTAATCGTCATCGTACACGGGATATGCTTTCTTTTGCCGTACGACACAGCCGTCGACAAAGTCGCCGTCGCTGGCCAGGCCAATTTTGATCAGCTCGCTCTTTGAGAGTTGGACTAGATCGGTGTCGCTCGAATTCCAAAGGCCGTCGTGCTCGAAACAAAAATATTCGAGACCATAACACACCTTCTCTGGGTCAGGCACCATCTCAGGCGACCAGGAGCGGAAGTTCTGGACGCGACCGACTTTGACACTGGGATCATGAATGTAGATCCAATTGTCATCAAACATCTGCCGATCTTTCAAAATCAACATCACTGTCAGAAAATCGCGATACTTGAGACTTGCGGCAGCACTCTTCGTTCGCTCACTCACATTCGGAGACAATCCGCAGACCAACTCTCGCATCGGGGCGGATGAGATGATGTGCTCGGTCTCGATCGTTTGGAGATTACCTTGCCGATCCTTGTATGCGATCGTCCAGTTGCCCGACATGTCATCGTAAGAACAGCGAGTTACTCTGCAGCCCATCTCAAGCTTGCCGCCGAGGGCCTTCATTTTTTCAGCGCATGCCTCCCACATCATGCCTGGACCCTTCCGTGGATATCTGAAAGAATTAATTAACGTTTTGATGACCTTGGTTCGGTCTCCGTTGTAACGCTGCGGAATCAGCGCATTCTTGATTGCGCTGCCGAGCGAAAGCCCCTTGATCCGCTGCGCCGCCCAGTCAGCAGAAATCTCTTTGCAGCTCATCCCCCAAACCTTTTCCGTGTAGCTCTTAAAGAATGTGTTGAACAGGCGTTTACCAAATTGATTGCTCACCCAGTCCTCGAAATTGTGCGGATCGCGGACCGGGAACAGGCGCGCTGTCAGCCACGAGAGAACACAAAGCGCCGACCTGAAGATTCCAAGTTTGAAAAGCGCCTCGACCGGTTTCAGGGGATAAGAGAAAAATTTGCCGTCGTAAAAAATGCGTGACGAACGTGGCCTCACAAGCATGTCGTTAGGCAAAATCTCAGTCCACAGATCTTCAACTGCCTTCGACTTGGAAAAGAAACGGTGGCCGCCGATGTCGAAATGAAAACCCTTGTAGGTTACCGTTCGGGAAATTCCGCCGACGTAAACCGGATCGGCTTCAAGAACAACGGCGTCGACTTCCTCCTTGGACAGGAGATAGCCGGCAGTTAACCCCGCCGGGCCGGCACCGATAATGACAACTCTCGTTTTCATCTTCTTCTAGGCAACCCAATTGCCCCGCGTGAAGTTCCAGACGTACCAGCCCTGCACGCATAACCCAGCAGCGCTGAGCACCGCCACTGCCGCGATGCCGAACGCCCTAACGAGCACCGGCGGTGTGCGAAATTGACGCAGAAAATTCAAAAGCGCCAGCACGATGAGCGCGTGCACGGAAAATTCGTAGCGAAGCATGCTTTCCATACCCACGCAGGCCACTCCGCTAACGGAGAGATAATAGATCACAAAGGCGCAGAAATAGATGCCGGCACGAGTTGGCAAACCGGCCCACTTACGAATCAATAGTTCACAAATGGCGATACCAACAAAAAGCACGGCGCCCAAAGTCATCGACATTTGGCTCGCCTCTGTCGGATCGCTTAGCGCAGGAACGAACCAGCGATAACTAGAGGGCTTTAACACCGCCAGATAATCGGGAACGATTCCCCAGCCGGCTGCCTGCGTAAGCATATAAATATCCCAGTGACCCCAGCGCAGTTGCGAATAAGCGAAAAATCCCATGGCGCCGAAACTCGCCGCTAATGTCATGACGATTGTCGGCTTCCCCTTGCGAAGCCATGACCTTGGCTCAAGTGAGTCGCGCCATTCTACTTGAAAAGCCGCGCGTACCAGTGGAAATGCCGCACATACGAATCCGACGATCCGTGTCGCCGACATCACAATACCGTGAACGGCCGCCCAGATTTTCGCAGATCGTCCTTCTGCAATGCTCCAATAAATGAAACCGAACAGCGCCATCAAAAATAGCGACTCCGAATATCCAGCAATCAGAAAGAACGCCGCAGGATGAGCGGCGATTACTAATGCGCCACAAATTTGGAGCCCATGCGAAATATTCCAGCGCCTGCAAAAAAGAAAGAAATAACTCCAAAACCCCCAAGCAGCGAGTTGAGCAGTGATCAACAGGGCTGTGCCTGTGCTGATTTTAAGTGCATAACGAAACGCGGCCGCTATTGCAGGATACGCGGGAAAAAATGCGACGTTTGATACTTCCATCACCTTGTGATCGATCGGAGGAACAATGGTCTGGTATCCGCGATCTGCGATGTTCATGAACCAATAACTATCGTGCTGGATCAGCTTGGCGTAGCGCGCGGAAAAGGACCCTTCCGGCGCGAGCAGCCCAATCGCCATCGCAAGTTGCAGCACGGTAACGACGAGTCCCGCCAGCACAGGCTTGAGCAACCGGAACGAGCGGGTCATTACATCATAATCGCCGCCCGCGGCCTCTTCGTTTGTGAAAGCTTTTGCACTACCGAGAGATCTGCCAGCAGGAACGGCGAGAGCAACCGGGAATGCAGCGCGAGCGCACGAACGTGGGCAATTTCCAACATAGGCAATCTCAGCTCGCATTGATTTCGAACGCGTCCATTGACTTGAGCGTGGGAGTTTGACGGCGAATCGGCCTCGTTTATTCGCGACCGCAACGATGTCCTTCTCCTTTTTGCCGCGCCCGGGAACATGTTCTACTCAGTTTCGCAGCAGGTCGGTGCGGACCAATTGCGATCCGGAAACGACTATTACAATCTCGCCTTTCGGCGGGTGGCTCTCGTAATGCGCTAGGAGCTCACGTGCTGTGCCGCGTCGAAATTCCTCAAATTTTTTTGTCAGTTCTCGCGCAACGCAAAGTTGCCGATCCGCCATGATGTCCATGCAGGCAGCAAGCGTTTTGCCCAAACGATAGGGCGATTCAAAAAAGATCACTGTCTCGCCGGAATCAGCCGCAGCTTGCAACTCGCGCTGGCGTTGTCCACTTTTGACTGGAAGAAATCCGCGGAAGCAGAATTTTTCGATCGAAAAACCGGACCCGACAAGAGCGGTGAGGATTGATGATGCTCCGGGAATGATTGTAAACGAAAGGTCACGTATGATGCATTCACGAACGAGGCGTAACCCCGGATCGGATAGTCCTGGTGTTCCGGCATCGGTGATCAGTGCGATGTTTTGCCCTTCCGTGAGCCGTTCGACGAGTTCTGCCGTGCGCATCGCCTCATTGTGTTCATGATAACTAATAAACGGCTTTTTGATTCCAAAATGCTTGAGCAGCATTCCTGAATGCCGTGTGTCCTCAGCGGCGATCAAATCGACTGATTTCAGGATTTCCAGCGCACGCAGCGTGATATCGCCCAAATTACCTATGGGTGTTGCCACAACGTAGAGCATTGCCTATCATCGAATCAAAATTGCCGTTTCGCCATTGAACGCAGGCGAAAGCTGGGTCTTCACAAAGTCAACTCCCTGGCACAAACAAATCTCTAAGACAGGCCTGGGATGAAGAGAAGCCACCGACGCAGTAATCGGGAGCACACAATTCTGATCCGGCCATCCGCTTCGAGTATTTTCAGGTTTCGGAGACGCTTGCTTTGGATTCACGGCACCATCTTGACGCTCGTTTCATTGGCGAGCGCTGCCGCCACGACGATTACCAGCCTAGGACTTTTGCAAAAATCAATGGCGCAACAATCGTGGCGTCGGATTCGACGATGAACTTCGGCGTATCAATATTCAGCTTGCCCCACGTAATTTTTTCATTGGGCACTGCGCCGGAATAAGATCCAAAACTGGTTGTGGAGTCGCTGATCTGGCAGAAATAGCCCCACTCCGGCACAAGTGTGGCTACCACATCCTGATTGAGCATGGGCACAACGCAAATAGGGAAATCGCCGGCAATGCCACCGCCAATTTGAAAAAAGCCGATTGACGAATCCTGCGATACTCGACGATACCACTCCGCCAGCGCGATCATATATTCGATGCCGGAGCGAACGGTATGCACATCGGCGATCGCACCTGTGATGCAGCGGGCGGCGTAAATGTTACCAAGTGTCGAATCTTCCCAGCCAGGTACAAAAATTGGGAGATCCTTG
>DATBEX010000086.1:0-7003 GCA_036558805.1 Candidatus Udaeobacter sp. | reverse complement strand
AAGATCCAAAACAGCAATGGAGACATCGATTTAATTTCGAAGTTCGAAGCTCGAAGTCCGAAGTGGGCCGCTCATTTCCTCTTGTTCCATTTCAATACGACACCGTGGATTACTCCGCCGATCTCGAGCAGTTTTTCCTTGTGATGCACCATCTCCGCGCGCGTGAAACCGGTGATCGCATAGTCCTTGCGTAGGAAAATCGCCTGCTCGGGACAGACCTCTTCGCACATTCCACAAAAAATGCAGCGGATCATGTCGATATCGAACGCTTCTGGAAACTTCTCCACCTTGGCAAAGCGATCGGTCGGCGGGATTTCACCCGGAATAATTTTTATCGCACGCGGCGGACAAATGAACTCGCAAAGCTGGCACGCGACGCAACGCACACGACCATCCTCGTCCCGGACGAGCGCCGGCGCGCCGCGATAATAGTCCGGTAAGTTACCGTCCCATTTCTGCTCAGGGTACTCCATCGTAACCTTGGTGCGCCCCAACAGCAGATTTTTGAAATGCTTAAATGTGATGGCCAGGCCTGCTACGATCGCAGGCAAGTAAAGTCGTTCACGCCAGTTAAGCTTGGGTCGTGGAACAGTGATAGCCATATTTGAGAAGTGTCCGCGAATCACGCGAATTGGCACGAAAGTTTACGACAGAGACGCTCAAAAATCATTCGCGACACCTGCGCGCTTCGCGGGTGAAATTATTAGGCGAATTCAGCGAATGAAAGGCAAAATTGCTGCGACAATGAAAATGTTAACCAGCGCGATCTCAAAAAAGAAGAGCCAGCCGAGACGCATAAGCTGGTCGTAGCGGAAACGCGGCAGGGTCCATCGCACCCACATGAAAAAGAAAATGACCACGGCCACCTTTGCAAAGAAGACTGCGATGTTGATCAGTCCGAAGATCCATCCGTGAGAGCCGTCGGGGATTCCCGGAAAATACCAGCCGCCAAAGAATAGGGTCACCACCACTGCTGACCCCGTGATCATTGCAGCGTATTCGCCAAGAAAATACAGAGCGAACTTCATCGAGCTATATTCTGTGTTGTAACCACCCGCCAGTTCCTGCTCGGCCTCTGGAAGATCAAATGGCAGCCGGTTTGTCTCTGCAAACATTGCAATCATGAACAC
This sequence comes from Candidatus Udaeobacter sp., assembly GCA_036558805.1. Lineage (GTDB taxonomy): Bacteria > Verrucomicrobiota > Verrucomicrobiia > Chthoniobacterales > UBA10450 > Udaeobacter. The sequence goes on along the minus strand of DATBEX010000086.1, from coordinate 5,873 downwards.
GAGGAAGGAAATGATCATCGGGACCGTGAGCAGCCATTTCCAGGGATTTCCCCAATCGCCGACGAACGGCGCAATGAACCAGCCCTGTTCAATCTGGTACTGCACCACACTGGTCAGACGCAAATTGCCAACCAGCAGGAAAACGGGAATGACTGCAAGACCCAGCGAGAGCTCGTAGGAGAGCATCTGCGCGCTGGAACGAATTCCACCGAGAAATGGGTACTTGGAATTGGACGCCCAACCGCCGATGACAATCCCGTAAACTCCCAGCGACGCGATGGCAAACACGAACAGGATCCCGACATTCACATCGGCAATTACCATGGGAACACCGAACAGCGTGCTGCCAAACGGAACGACAGCGATGGTAATGATGGCCGGCATCACCGCCAGACAGGGCGCAAGCCAGTAATAAAATGTGTTTGTGGAGCGCGGCGTGAAATCTTCCTTCAGCAGCAACTTGAACATGTCGGCAATCGGCTGAAGCAGCCCCGCCGGTCCGACGCGATTCGGTCCGAGACGGTCCTGGATTGCGGCGCTGACTTTTCGCTCGGCATAAACGGCGTAGGAAACCATCGGCAGGATCACGAGAAAAAGGATCCCAACGATTTTCAGTAACGAGGTAATGACGAAAAAAGACATCGTGATCTTGCTCTCTAGTGAGTTACAGCAGCAGCCTTACGCGCGTCATCGACCTGTCGCCGGACAGTGCGGCGCCTCGCCTGAATCGCGACCGCTTGTGCGATTGCTTCTTCGTCACTTGGATGCACTGGCGGCAACTCTTCCATTTTCAGAATGTGGACGCCGAGGTCGCCGATCTTACCCAGGCTCAATCCATGGAACTGATCGACTGTCTCGCTGATTCGGCGAAACACATCCTCAAGAGAGGAAAGCGAGTCGCCTCCTCCGACTGCCTGGAGCAAATCGCGCAAAATTTCCCAATCATTCCTCGCATTGCCCGGTGGGCGCACAGCGCGGTTCAGTCGTTGTAACCGGCCCTTGCACGTGATCATCGAGCCACGCTTCTCTGCGAAGCCACATGCCGGCAGAACGGCGGTCGCTTTTTCAGTTGCCTCGTTCGACAAAATGTCCATCAGGATCAGCGCGGGGAGTTGCGTGAGTTCTTCTACCGGTATGCCCAAATGCATGGGGTTTTCTCCCAGAACTGCCAACGCTTTAATCCGGGCGGATTTCACCGCGTCAGCAATTGCCAGCAGGTTTGCTCCCGGTTCAGATCTCGATTTAAGGATGAGTCGCGCACCGTTTGTATTTGGATTGCGATCTTCGCTCACCAGGATGTCATCGCCGGGCTCGCGCCGTGGTACGACATCGACCAACTCTACGCCTAACGAGTTGGCGAGCTGTGAGATTAACCAAAGCTCCTCGTTGGTCATGCGACCCGAAGCAACGATAGCAATTTCTGAACCGGAGAACTCTCTTAGTTGATGGGCCGCCTGCGCAATTGCAGTGGACCAGTCGGTCGGCATGAGTTTTTCCCCGAAACGAACCTGCGGTTCGAGCAAGCGGTTTTCGGCTTCGAGATATTTGAAGTTGAGTCGTCCATGGTCGCACATCCAACACGAGTTGACGTGATCGTTCTCACGCGGTGTCTGCCGGTAGATTACGTCCTCTCGGGTGCCAATGATCGTGTTGCAGCCAGTCCCGCAACACGTGCAAATGCTTTTCGTCTCCTTCAGAAACCAGACGCGCATCTTAAACCGGAAATCCGTGGAGGTGAGGGCGCCCACCGGGCAAATATCGACCGTGTTAAGCGAGTAATTATTTTCCAACCGTTTGCCGGGATGCGCGGTCAACTCGGTGTAACTTCCTCGTTCGACGAACCCGAGGACGTCATCGCGGGCAACTTCCTGACAGAAACGAATGCAGCGCGAACAAAGAATACACCGCTCATCATCGAGCGTAACCCGTGGTCCGAGTACGACATTCTTTGGCTTCTTGACCTTGTGTTCGAGAAAGCGCGATTTGCTCGTGCCGAAATCGACACTGAACTCCTGTAAGCGGCATTCCCCGGCTTGGTCGCAGATCGGACAATCAAGTGGATGGTTAATCAGAAGGAATTCCATCACGCCACGCTGGCATTCCTTCACAAGGGGAGAATTAGTTCTGACGCCCATTCCCTCGGCGATATCTTGCGCGCAGGAGATTTGAGGTCGTGGCATCCAGTTGATGATGGGTTTGTTGTCAGCGCCGAGTTCGGCCTTCCGATCTGGTCCGAGTCTTGGAAACCCCATTTCGATCAAGCACATCCGGCAATTGCCCGGTGAACTGAGTTTTTTGTGATAACAATAGCGAGGCACAAAGCTACCGGCCTGCTCGCACGCTTCGATCACGCGCGTGCCCTTTGGAAACTGGTGCCACACGCCATCAATCTGCACATTCAGGAGCTGCGGCGATGGAACTGGATCAGCCATTATCGTGGTTTTGAGTTAAATCGTCCCGGCCGCCCCTGCTTTTTCCCAGCCGGGATCGTGTGCCATGGGAACTGTAGGAATCGTTTCCTCTTCAACGAGTTCTTCGGGGGTGTATTCCGGCGGCAGCGGTGGCGGCATCGGTTTCTGCGCACGCGCCGCGAATTCTTCGGGAAATTTCTGGACAAAGCTTTGCGTTGGCCAAGCACATGCCTCGCCAAACGCGCAGATGGTGCGCCCGGCGATATTATCCCCAATTGTCTTTAACGTGTTTGGATCTTCTGTTACACCGCCGCCACGCAACATGCGGTCGGTGATTTTCTTCATCCAAAGCGAGCCTTCCCGGCAGGGCGTGCACTGCCCACAGCTCTCGTGCGCGTAGAATTCGTTGATGTTATTGAGCACCCAAACGACGTCGCGAGAGTCGTCCAGCACGATGACGCCGCCGGATCCAGCCATCGAACCGGCTGCGGCAAGAGAATCGAAATCCATCGGAATTTCATCGATCGACATCTCCCGTTCTATCGTTGATCCGTCAGGCTGGTGTTGTTTCAGTTTGAATCGCTCATCCGCCCGAAGGACCTTTGCAGAGCTTCCTCCCGGTATAACAGCCTTTAATTTGCGGCCGGGTCTTAATCCGCCAGCCATCTCGTAAATAAGTTTACCCATGGTCACGGCCCCCACCTCAGTTTCGAAATAACCGGGTCGCTGCACGTCTCCGCTTACGCACACAATTCTCGTGCCCGTGTTGTTAGGCCGGCCCAGCCGGGCATACTCTGCGCCACCCATGGCGATGATGTGTTTAACGTTGCAAAGCGTCTCCACGTTGTTGACGATTGTCGGACACATGTAGAGACCCAGCACGGCTGGGAAATAGGGCGGCTTGATTCGCGGATATCCGCGTTTGCCTTCCAGTGATTCGATCAAGCCGGTTTCTTCACCACAGATATAAGCGCCGGCTCCGCGATGAATGTAAATCTCGGCGTCGAATCCGGAGCCGAGAATGTTTTTCCCAAGAAAATTGTGTTTACGCGCTTCTTCAATGGCGCGTTCCAGGATTTTTGCGCCTTCCGGGAATTCACCACGGATATAGATGTACGCCGTGCGCGCATTTAGCGCGAAGCAGGAGATCAGAATGCCTTCCAAAAGCTGATGCGGATCCTGATGAATGATGTAGCGATCTTTAAACGTGCCTGGCTCAGATTCGTCGGCGTTACAGATGAGGTAGACCGGCCGTTTTTCGTCCAGTTTGATGAAGCTCCATTTCAAACCGCAGGAAAACCCGGCGCCGCCGCGGCCGCGTAATCCCGAGTTCTTGACCTTGTTGACAATCTCGGCGCGGGACATGGTTAGCGCCTGTTTCAATTGCTCGTAGCCGCCAGCGCCCAGATAACAATCGATGTCGGTTGTCCAATCGTCCCGTCCGAGGTTCTTGAAAATCAATCGATGTTCGAGCGGGTGGGGAGGTGTCTGGTGTCTGATTTCTTTGGTTTGATTTTGGAGAAGCTTCGTGACGGAATCGGAGTTTACGTTTTCGTGCAGCTCCTCGTTGACCATGCAAACGGGCGCCGTGCCGCAACTGGCCAGGCATTCAACGAACTCGACGCTGTAATTTTCATCCGCACTAACAGAAATCGGATCATGCATTCCTTCTCCGTGCCCTTTGCGATTAATTCCGGTCACCGCGCATAGATTTTCCATGATCTGATAGCTGCCAGCCATCGCGCAACTGAGGGTGCGGCAGACGCGAATATGCGTTTTGCCCGCGGGTTTCTGGCGAAACATCGGATAAAAAGTGACCAACTCGAGAATGTTAATTGGTTGAAGTCCCAGCTTGGCTGCAATCCAGGTGACGGCGTCATCGCTGATGAAACCGAAGTGTTCCTGCCACAGGTGAAGCAATGGCATCGCTGCGCTGCGCCGGTGATCGGACGGATAGTGCGTAATGGCGCCATCCATTTTCCGCTCCAACTCGGCGGGAACACGCATGTTCGTCGAGCCCACAACAGCGCGAGATTTAATCGGACAATGTGCTCTCCTTTGACTGCACCTTGTCGTCTTTGAAAATGACTGTCACCGAGTCGTTGCCCTGCCGGTAAATGTAGGTCGTTTTTTTCATGATAGTGTCACTGGTGACGGAAGTGGGGTGTCCGAGGATTGATTCCACTTGTTTCTTCGACATTCCCTCTTCCACCTCATCCACGTTCGCCTTGTCGATGCGCTTGCCCGGCGAGCACGAAACACTCAGACCGACCAGGAGCACGAGCAAAAATCGAGATATGGACCGCAGCATATTCATCTGTCGCACTCCCCCATCACGAAGTCCAGACTTCCCAGCACCGCTGGAACATCGCTCACCATGCAATCTGGCAGAAGCTCGGGCAGAATACTGAGATTGACGAAAGATGGCGCGCGAATCTTTAAACGATACGGCACGCCACCGCCTCTGCTGTTGATGTAAAAGCCAAGTTCGCCCTTTGGATTTTCCGCTGCGAAATAAACCTCCCCGGGCGGCGCGTCCAGTCCCTCTGTCACGACAATAAAATGATGGATCAACTCTTCCATCTTCGTCATGACGTGCGACTTGGGTGGCGTCATATTTCTCCAATCAGCGACGTTGATTGGACCGCCCGGCAACTTGTCCACTACCTGGCGCAGAATCCGCACACTTTGTCGCATTTCCTCAATGCGTACCAGGTAACGATCGTAGCAATCTCCAGCGCTGCCGATCACCACGTCAAAATCGTAATTCTGGTAATCGAGATAAGGATGTTTGCGGCGCAAATCGTGTTCGATCCCGCTTCCGCGCAAATTCGGGCCAGAAAGGGCATAAGCAATTGCGCGCGCCTTTGAGATCACGCCAATGTCTTTTGTTCGGTCGACAAAGATTTTGTTTCGGGTGAGCAGCTTATCGCACTCATTCAGGCTTGGAATGAATTCGTCGAGGAATTTCTTGAGCTTTGGAATGAACGTCTCCGGAAGATCGCGAGTCTCTCCGCCTACTCGCGTGTAGGACGTTGTGAAGCGGGCCCCGGTTAACAACTCGAAGAGATCATAAAGCTTCTCGCGTTCGGTGAACGTGTACAAGAACACCGACATCGCGCCCAGGTCGAGCGCCATCGCTCCCAAACCCATCAAGTGCGAAGAGATACGGGCAGTTTCACAACAAATAACGCGAATGGCTTTCCCGCGGGGGGGGATTTCCCAGTCCATTAATTTTTCAACGGCAAGCGCGTAGGCCACGTTGTTCGAGAGCGGAGCGAGATAATCGAGCCGGTCGGTGTAAGGCACGAACTGATTGTATTGCATGTTCTCCGCGATCTTTTCGTCCCCGCGATGTAAAAAGCCGATGTCCGGCGTCGCCTTGGTGATGATCTCGCCGTCGAGTTCCAGAACGAGTCGCAACACCCCATGCGTGGCCGGGTGGGACGGCCCCATGTTGAG
>DATBEX010000085.1:0-5560 GCA_036558805.1 Candidatus Udaeobacter sp. | reverse complement strand
CTCCATACGCGGTGCGGCCGAGGTTGGGAAAACCGAACACTTCCGAGTAGTGTTCGTTCGTCAAATTGTCGATTCGCCCGAACACCGAGAAGTGTGGTGTAACGTCATATTCCGCGGCGATGTTTACGAACGAATAATCCTCGATATCGAAATTCGGCAGGCCAAAGTTCAGTTCCTCACGGGCATTCACAAACTTTGCTTCGATTACCGTGCGCAGTTTTTTGAACCAAAAATACGAAGCAGAAAAATAAACTTCATTGCGCGGCCGGCGCGGCAAACGTGAGCCTTCCGGCTGCGAAATATCGCTGTTGTCGGTCTTTCTGGCGTCGAGATAAGTATAGCTCGCCATCAACACAAGATTGGAAATTGGTTGCGCACGCAACTCAGCTTCCAACCCCTGGGTCTCGGCCGACCCAAGGTTGAGCGTTTGAAAGAGGCCGTTGAACCCAATCACGTTTGACAAATCGTTATGAAAGTACGTCAAATCCATCGCAACACGCTTCTTCCAAAGCTCCTGCCGAACGCCAATGTCCCAGCCGAAAACTTTTTCCGGACTCAGATTAGGGTTGTTGCCGAAGATAATGTCCTGACTGCTTGGTGGACTGAACCCAGTCGCGACGCTTGCGTGTAGCGTAGTATTTGTCTTATCGATGTTGTAGCTCCCGGCAACGCGATAAGTCCACACACCGCCAAACTCATTGAAATCAGCAAACTGGCCGCCCGCGACAAAGATCAAATTCTTGATTGGCGTTAGCGTCGCCTGCGCAAATCCCGCAATCTCCTGCGTGTGATCGCCGATGAATGTCGGTTGTGGCCCGAACGCCTGTGAAACAAATGGGCGCTCCTGCCCGGCATTAATCCGGCTGTAGAAAAACCCGGATGTAAGAGTCAACCACGACATGGGGCGCAGATCATTTTGATAATCAACCTGTGTCCGTTCAAAGAGAGCGCGTGTCGGCCCGACGAAACCATCCTCGTTAGGATCATTTATTTGCCGTTCGTGATCATAGCTGACAATTAGTCTGTGATCCCACCAATCGATTGGCTTCCAATCGATCCGAGGACCAATCAACCAGCGCTCAGTGAGAAAATGATCGATAGGACGTGGATCGAAAATTGTGTTGGGATTCCCCGTTTCGCTTTCCGAGTAGGTGAAAAGACTGCCAATTCGCAGTTGCTGGTCAGGCGACCAACCAACGTTCGCAATCCCAGAAGTATTGCGATAATTGTTATTGGGACGAGCGTTATCGGTGTCGAGCCGGCTCCCGGCGATTGAATAATCGAAGTCCTTCAGTTTACCGTCGCTCTGGCCCCATTCGCGGGAAGTGTCGTACGATCCTCCTTCTCCGGCGACCATCCCGCCCGGAGTTCCGATGCCTTGTTTCGTGAAGATTTGAATCACTCCTGCGAGTGCGTGTGGTCCGTAGAGCGCGCTTTGAGGTCCGCGCACGACTTCGATCCTGTCGATATCGTCCGTGGTAATATCGGCGAAGTTCATCGCGCCAGACAAACCCTGATTGATCGGGATGCCGTCGAGCAGCACTTGCATGTCTTCGCTTGGCAGTCCGCGCATGAAAACGGAAGTCAACTGACCGGCAGTGCCGGTCTGCACCACGGATAGACCGGGCACTTCGCGCAGCGCATCGCTCACGCGCTGGATTTGCTTTTGCTCGATATCTTCCGACGTAATCACGCTGACAGTCGCCGGTGACAGCTCGAGTGGAATATCAAAACGCGTTGCAGAAACGATGACCGGCTCGGCTTCTACGAGGCTGGGTGAAGGGGTCGGCGTCGGTGTTGCTTGCTGGCCAAGGCAAACGAGGGGCACGAATACCACCAGCACGAGAACGCAAGTCCTTCGTGCTTTCCAAATATTAACAGACCAAACTGGACGATTTTGCATAACAATTTACCTCCAACTCAGAGAGTTGGATTTGTCAGGCTCCGGGGTTTCGGCGATCCGAGATCGCCGCGACAGCGGACCGAGTCGTCCAGCTCTCATTCTTCTTTTTGCGAAGAAGTTTTTTCGATCTGCCTGTAGCCGGGATCGTTGATCCCGGTTGCCCCGATCACCGATCGGAGTACAGAACAGCCGAATGAGGTGGACCGGACAAATATTCTGGCTTCTGGCCTTGTTCCGGCAGCCGCCGGAATCACCTTCTTCCCGCCTTCACCCTCGAGAATTCTCGAGGATTGGCCCAATTGGGAAGTCGTATCCAGTTACAGCAGCGCAACTGCTCCCGATTCTCACGGGATTTCTTGCGCCGACCCACTTTTCCAAGCTCGCAAAGAACTGGGTCGAGAAGTAGCTGCTTGCCCTCTGCGCTGCAAGACTTATTTGGGATTTATCTTGCGGGCGCGATCACGAACCTCCGACCGAGAGCAGTGATTGCACCTTGTCCTGACAACATTTGCTCCTGTTTCGCGAACGCTTGAAGAATCGCGTCGCTTTTCTCTCTCCGCGTAATCGCACCGGCAACGTACCGAAAATAACATGCCGCGTCCTCTTTGATCACAGGCCTCCCTGTCTTTTCTAGTTGTGCGTTAATCTCAGCGGCTGTGTGCAATTCATTTTTGTGATTTTGCCGCCACGCTTTCAACGTTGCAGTCTTCGATAGCACAGTCTTTAGAAAGTCGTCAGCGGGCAGCAATCCCGTGGCTTCGAGCAAATGAACTGCGCTAACAAACCAACGCAATGTTTTCTCGTCGGCGGACTCATATGCAAAATCTTCCACGATAATAGTTCCCCTGTCTTGCAGGGTGCCGGCGGCGTGCCGTACCGCGAGATCGAGCGGATGAATGTGATGAAGCGAGCGTGTAAACAGCACTGCGTCGAAACAGCCGTCATTAAAATCCGGCCATCTAGCCACGCGTGAATCTACACCGAGTCGCTGCGCGGCTGCGACCGACTCGGGGTCGATGTCAATGGCAACGACGTCGTGTCCATCCCGCGATAAGCAGGCCGCCAGTTCACCCGTCCCGCAGCCGATCTCTAAAATTCTGCGGCAATCATTCGGAAGGAATCGTTTAACGAAGTCGTATGTGTAGCGCGTTTCGAACCGCATCTGCATCGTTCAACTCCCCGCTTGCGCTTCCCTGCTCAAGACTTATCTATCTCTCCCTAATTCAAATCTTCCAAAATTGCACTCTGTTCAAAACCTAATTGTCACCGGAGGGGCAGGATTCGTCGGCTCCAATCTCACCCTGGCGCTGCAGGAAAAATTTCCCGAAGCGCGACTGACGGTGATCGACGATTTTCGTTCCGGTGACTTCAAAAATCTCGCTGGATATCAAGACGACTTTGTTGCCCAAAATCTGGCGACTCTCGATTGGAACGAGCAATTCGGCAGTCAAAAGTTCGATGCGATTTTTCATCTCGCGTCGATCACGGATACAACTAATCACGATCAGTTCGAGCAAGTCCACGACAACGTGGAAAGTTTCCGGCGCATCCTGAATTTTGCGCGCCCGACCAAGACGCGAATCATCTACGCTTCTTCTGCGGCAACTTACGGCTCCACGACTCAAGCGAGTGTGGAATCAGGCGGCGCTGCGCCCGCAAATGTCTATGCCTTTTCGAAGGTCATTATGGACAATATTGCCAGGCGCGCTTCAGCCGAGTCGCCCGATTGGATCCTAGTTGGCTTGCGTTACTTCAATGTTTATGGACCGCGCGAAGCGCACAAGGGCGTGCCCGCCAGCATGGTGTATCATCTGTCGCAACAAATGAAGGCCGGGAAGCGGCCGCGTATTTTCAAGCATGGCGAGCAGAAACGCGACTTTGTTTATGTGAAGGACATTGTCGACGGCACCCTTTGCGCGCTGAATGCGAAAGCAAGCGGAATCTACAATCTCGGCTCGGGGCAGGCACGTTCATTCAATGAACTGATCGATGTTCTAAATAAATGTCTGGGCACTAATTTTCAGCCCGATTACTTCGACAATCCGCACGCACATTATCAGAACTTCACGCAAGCCGATCTCACTAACGCGCGCCGCGCCTTAGGATACGAGCCACGATTCCCACTCGAAGACGGCGTGCGGGATTACATGCACTGGTTATACCCGTAGCGCAGGCGCATGCTTACTCGGAGGAAGCCAAGTCGCGAAAGGCTCTCTCCGGCAATTGAAATTCGTGCCACTCGCTGTCGATTATCGCTCCAAGGCGCTTGTAAAATTCCATGCCTCGCTCATTCCATTTGGCGACCCACCATTTGATCATTCCGCAACCCGCTTGCTGAGCTTCTCTCGCAACAGCTTTCATGAGCTGTCTGCCTGTTCCTCTGCTCCTATGTCGATCGGCAATATAAAGCTCCTTGATAATCAGATTCGGCTTTGCTCGATACGTAAAAGGAACAAGATAATAAACAAGAAATCCGACCAGGGTGCAATCTTCTTCCGCGATAAGACAATGAAAATCAGCGGGCGACCGTCGAAATCCCTGCTTGCGTAACACCTCCTCCGTAATTGCGAAGTCCTTCGAGTATTTCTCAAACTCGGCAAGTTCGCGCATCAAAGGCAGCAACCTTGGAATATCGGATTCGACTGCTTTTCGGATTTCCAATGTTGTCATTTGAAAAGCAAAGGATCACACGGCGACTCGTTGATTGCATTGAGACGGTAAATCACGCGTTTTCCTCAAAGCGACATCGCTCATTCTATCGGGGCGGGCGAGCACTAACCTTCCCAGAAGAATTTGGTGGGACGGCGAATTTCGGCCGGAAGACTCTTGTGCACGGGGCAGTTGAGCGCCGTTTGCTCCAACACTTCACGATGCGGCGAATCCGGCGCAAGTGGAATATGGATTTCCGATGGAAGTGCGACGATCCGGCGTGGCGCATCCCTGGACATCTCCTTTTGAACTGACACGGTCATTCCGCGCAGATCGACGCCGAGTTCCTCCGCCTTGATTCCCATCGTCGTGCTCATGCACGTGGCCAGAGCGGTTGCAACAAGATCCGTCGGAGAAAACGCTTCTCCTTTGCCTTTGTTGTCGGTCGGCGCGTCAGTGGAAATCTTTGATTGCGATGGACCATGCTCGGCGTCGCAATGCAAATCACCAGTGTAATTGACGGAAACTTTGACCATGCCGAACTATGTGCCGCGTCTTCTCTTTTGTCATGTCGAGCGAATCGAGATCTTCGTCTTCGTGAACACCCGAAGATCCTTCGATGCTGCCCGGACGCCTTAGTGAGAAATAACAGGATTTATCTGAATTTTGTCGGCATGCTTTGCAAGTTCATCGCGAAACACTCGTGTGAGATCAGCATCGTGTAGAATGATCATGTCCGTGTCGTGCTTCTTGTGATCGTCGTTTTGCCAGCCTTCGTTCCACCAGCAAAAACCAGTCACGCTGGGCCATCGATTTGATAAAAGCTCCTCGAGAGCTGTCTTTGCCCAGCGCGCTGCGTCAGCGTGCCGGTTGTGCAGATCGCAACCCAACTCGGCAATGATGATCGGCTTGCCAGGTGCAATTTTCACAAGACGCGGATAGGCGTCGCGCATTTTGAACGCCAAATCCTCGACGCCGTCGCGCGTCATTGGCGTCAGGGGTCCATAG
>DATBEX010000084.1:0-5674 GCA_036558805.1 Candidatus Udaeobacter sp. | reverse complement strand
GAAGTTTGGATGGGGATACGACGGCGTTGATCTCTTCGCCCCCTCACATTTGTATGGCACACCGGACGATCTGCGCAGCTTCGTCGATCGCGCGCATTCGTTAGGCCTCGGGGTAATCCTCGACGTCGTCTATAACCACTTTGGTCCTGACGGAAATTATCTCGGTGTTTTCTCTGACGATTATCTGACCCGTAAGAACGGAAATGAATGGGGGGATGCCGTCAATCTCGATGGCCCAAATTCAGAACCCGTCCGCGAATTTTTCATCACAAATGGACGTTATTGGATTGAGGAATTTCATTTCGACGGGTTCCGCTTCGACGCGTTACACGCCATCCGCGATCGATCAAGCGAGTACATCATTGGCGCGGTCGGGCGCGCCGCTCGAGATGCGGCCGGAACGCGGTCCATTCTTCTCATTGCCGAGAACGATCGACAGGAAGCCAAAATGGTCCGGCCGCACGACGAAGGCGGCGATGATTTAGATGGAATGTGGAACGATGATTTTCATCACAGCGCGACAGTCGCGCTGTCCGGCCGCAAGGAAGCTTACTTTGGCGATTATCGGGGTGCGCCACAGGAATTCATCTCGGCCGCGAAATACGGTTTCCTTTACCAAGGACAGGCACTCTCATGGCAAAAAGCGTTGCGCGGCTCTTCCACTGTCGGTATCCCGCCGGAAGGTTTCGTCTGTTTCCTGGAGAACCACGATCAAATCGCGAATACCGGACAGGGTGAACGGCTGCGCTTTCAAACGTCATCCTCGCTGTATCGCGCCATGACAGCCCTTCTCTTGCTTGGACCCTGGACACCACTGCTTTTTCAAGGCGAGGAATTCGGCGCTTCCAGCCCGTTCATGTTTTTTGCCGACATCGGCGATGGTTCCGTGCGCGATGCAATTCGGAAAGGGCGTGCCGAGTGGCTGGCGCCGTTTTTGTCGATGTCCGAGGACGAAGCATTGGAAAGCTTGCCGGTGCCTGACGACCCAACGGTGTTCGAGCGCTGTAAACTCGATTTCTCTGAGCGGGAAAAGAATCGCGAGATTTACAATCTGCACATCGATCTTCTGAAATTGCGACGGGAAGATTCGCGCTTTCGCCAGCAAATTCCGGCCGGCGTCGACGGCGCAGTCCTGGGAACGGCGAGCTTTGTTCTCAGATATTTTTCGAAGGAAGGTGATGATCGGCTTCTCTTAGTCAATCTCGGGCAGAGCCAGGTCCTGCACCCTGCTTCAGAGCCTTTGCTTGCACCGAGCTCGCGCTGTACGTGGAAAACGCTTTGGACAAGCGAGTCTCCACGTTACGGCGGCACACATATCGTAGCGACCGCTACTCGCGAGCAATGGGTTTTGCCCGGAGAATCTACGATCGCGTTGCGACCGGTACGAGCGAAGGAATAGCGAAGCATTAATTTGGCTACCGAAGGAACGATAAAGCCTAACAAACCGGCTGTCGAAGCTTTTAGTCATTCGCACTTTTGACGAACGGTTTTGGCCTCGACACGTTGCCCAGATCCTTGCCAATCTGTGCGCATGAAAATAAATACCCCACCAATCCTCATCGCGTTCCTGCTGGCGTGTTCTGGCCTTTGCCTGCACACGCTGGCCGTCACTCCGCCACCTGATGGCGGTTATCCCGATTTCAATACGGCGGCAGGGCAAAACGCTCTTTTACAACTGACCAGCGGCACTGCAAACACAGCAGTTGGATGGTTTTCGCTAGCGAACGTTACCACCGGCAGCTTCAACACTGCTGTTGGTGCAGGAACACTCGTGCTCAACACGGGAGACCGTAATACGGCTACTGGTGTTGCCGCACTTTTGCTGAATACCACAGGCGCCGACAACACCGCCAATGGGACGGCTGTGCTGGTTCATAACACGACCGGTGGCGGTAATACAGCCATGGGCGCTTTTTCGCTCAATAGCAACACGACCGGTAGTGACAACACGGCAATCGGTACCAATGCACTTTTGAACAACACGACCGGTGTCGACAATACAGCCACTGGCTCCGGAGCGCTTTTGAATAACACAAGTGTTGAGAACACTGCAAACGGGGCTTTTGCGCTCCAGAACAATACGACTGGCAGCGACAACACGGCCGTTGGATCTCAGGCGCTCTCTATAAACACTGAGGGCAGCAGCAACACCGCGGTTGGCGCTTCTGCTCTCTTTGCGAATACCACCGGCAACAGCAATACGGCTCTTGGTGAAGAGGCACTCTCTGCTAATATAGGTGACAACAATACAGCTAGTGGCACGGCAGCGCTTTTGAGTAATACCACTGGGACTCAAAACACTGCCAGTGGCGCTCAAGCCCTCTTGGGGAACACTACTGGAAGCCACAATACGGCGACTGGATTTCAGGCGCTTTTCAGCAACGTGGGGGCCAGCGATAACACCGCCTATGGCTATCAAGCGCTCTCAAACAACGGTCTCGGAAACAGCAACACAGCAGCTGGCGTTCAGGCACTTAGAGACAACACGACCGGCAGTAACAACACGGCAACCGGTTACAATGCGCTCAATGGCAACACGGATGGTACCAACAATACAGCGAACGGAACATTCGCTCTCTTTAACAACACTACCGGGGACCTTAACACGGCGATCGGGTCTGGTGCGCTCATCGGCGTAACTTCCGGGACCGCCAACACGGCCCTGGGGGGCAACGCGGGAACTAACGTAACGACGGCGACTGACGTGATTTGCATCGGCGCGAGTGTAGCGGGGCAAAATGTGAGCAACAGTTGCTATATTGGGAGTATTTTTGGCCAGACAGCATCGGGAGGAATTGCCGTCGTCATTAACTCAGACGGCAAAGTTGGCACTGCTGTTTCCGCCCAGCGGTTTAAGGAGGAAATCAAACCAATGGAAGAGACCAGCGAAGTGCTTTACACACTTAAGCCGGTTACATTTCGTTACAAGAAAGAGATTGATCCGGGACAAAGGTCGCAGTTCGGGCTGGTGGCCGAGGATGTCGAAAAAGTCAATCCCGACCTAGTGGTATATGACAAGCACGGCGAGCTTCTTAGCGTCCGTTACGAGCAAATTAACGCAATGCTGCTCAACGAGTTCCTCAAAGAGCATCGCGCGTTCATGGAAGAACAGAACAAGGTCCAGGAATTGGAGGCAGCGCTCGCAGTAGTAAACGCACGGCTGAAAGAGCAGGAGGCAAGAATTGAAAAAGTTAGCTCACAGCTCGCGCTGGACAAGAGAACTCCGCGAATGGTCAACAATCCGTAAGATTCAAAGCTGCTGCGAACCATCCAGGTGAGATGATGGCCGAACCACTTCAAATCTTGCGGCCGAATTTCTTTTCCAATTCCGCAAGCGAAATTTGGATCATGGTAGGCCGTCCATGAGGACAGCAATAGGGCAGATCGCAGGTTAGAAGGTCGCGAATCAATTGTTCCAATTCAGGGTAACGCAACGGATCGTTCGCTTTCACAGCGTGACGGCAAACAGTCTTGGCAATCATTTCCTCACCCAATCGCATCGCCGAGGTGCTATTGCCGGCGCTCTTGAGATCGTCAATCACTTTGCGCATGAACTGCGCCGGATCCGACACGTTCAGAAAGGCCGGAAGACTGTCGATTTTGAATGTATCCGGCCCAAACCCCTCAATTCCAATGCCCATTTTCTGCAGAATCGACACGTTACGCTCGATCCAATCAGCATCGCGCGGCGGAACATCGAATGTCTGTGGTAAGAGAAGTTTTTGCGTTGGGACCCCCTGCTCTTCCATTCTTTTCCGCAATTCTTCGAAGAGAATTCGCTCGTGTGCTGCGTGCTGATCAACGAGCACAAGACCATCCGCATTTTCCATCAAGACATAAAGCTTGCTTAACACGCCGATGATCTGAAATTGTTGCTGGTTACCATCGTGCCTTACTGGGGCTTGCGATGGTTCGACAGCCCTGCCGGGGTCAACGACCCCGGCTACAGCTGCCAGTCCAGCTCTGGGTGCCACCGGAGATACAACGGTACCTAGATATGGTAACTCGCGATGGAATTCTTCTGGAGCTGTTGCCTCTGACCGTAATTTGAGGTCGGGTGCTGGTTTTTCGGGAATCGCAGTCGGTGCCATTAAAGGCGCGCGAAACTTTTCCCGCCAGGTCATTCTGCCGCCTTCCAAGGTTTCCTGAATAGAATGAACAATCCCTTCCCGGACTGCGGTCGGGTCACGAAACCGCACTTCGCGTTTTGCCGGATGTACGTTTACGTCGACAGCCGCGGGATCGAGTTCAAGAAAGAGAAAGGTGACTGGGTACTGCCCTTTCATGAGGGCGGTATGATAGCCCTCACGGATAGCTGCTGTGAGAAGCCCGCTTTCGATGGCGCGACCATTTACAAAGATAAGCTGTTGCGTCCTCGTTTGGCGGCTCAGTCCCGCCTGACCAATAAACCCACCTACGCGAACGTTCTGCGAAGTCGTGTTGTTTACCTCAACAAGCCGCTCCAACAACTCATTACCATACAAATCGCGGATTCGATCACCAAGCGTCGCCGCCGCGGGTAACTGGAATGACATGCGGTCGTCTCGTAATAATGAAAAGCCGATCTGTGGGTGGCTGACTGCCTGCAAATGAATCTGATGTTCAATGTTGCGGCTTTCGGTGTTTTCGGAGCGAAGAAATTTTCGGCGCGCCGGCAAATTATAGAAGAGCGAACGTACCTCGACTTGCGTCCCCGGCGCTTCGCCTCCGTCCCGCACGATATCGATCTTGCCTCCGTTCACGATAATTTCTGTTCCCGCAACGGCACCGGGCTCTCGCGTGGTCAGGCGAAATCGCGAAACACTGGCGATGCTTGGTAGTGCTTCGCCTCGAAATCCAAGAGTGCCCACGGATTGCAGATCGGCAGCCGAACGGATCTTGCTGGTGGCATGCCGCTCCAGCGAAAGCAACGCGTCATCGCGATCCATGCCGCAGCCGTCATCAATGACTCGGACCAGCGAGATTCCGCCGCGACGAATCATCGTATCGATTTCGCGAGCGCCGGCGTCGATGCTGTTTTCGATCAACTCCTTAACGACTGACCCCGGGCGTTCCACGACTTCGCCGGCGGCGACCTGGCTGGCCACGGTTTCTGGCAACAATCGGATCCGGCTCATTTTGTATTTGAATTGTAGATTCCAGATCGCCGATTGCGAAGAAAAACGCGGGATCCTGAAACCTTTGTGGTGCGCGGCGTGGTGTGCCAGACGTTTAATACGTCATCTGCAAGTGCTGTCGCCACGGCGCTGCGTCGCCGTGTCGCTAGTTTTGACTTGATTACGCTGCAGCCGTATTTTGTTCGGTCATGTTAAACGTCACGGACAGCGCTGTTCGACAGCTGCAGAGTCTGCTTCCATCCCGGGAAGAAAATTCGCGAAAAGGCCTCCGCGTCCAGGTTGCGAAGGGTGGTTGTTCAGGCCTGCATTATGAAATGACTCTGGACGAAAAAAAAGACGGCGACGCCGTGGTGGAACGCGAAGGAATGCATTTTTTTATCGACGGCGAGAGCATCCCCTACTTGCGCGGCGCGACCCTGGATTTTAGCGGCGGTTTGACCGGCACAGGTTTTCGGGTCGTTAATCCAAACGCATCGCGCACCTGCGGATGCGGCTCGTCGTTTGAAACAAGACATTCAGCTTGAAACCGGGTAAGCTTCTCGCGTTGGCCTGATGGA
>DATBEX010000083.1:0-7140 GCA_036558805.1 Candidatus Udaeobacter sp. | reverse complement strand
CGGGGCACCAGGGCTGTGGAGGTTTACAACAACACCTTCGTAGGAAGCGACCGCAACAGGTTCGTCGGCGGCCTGCGCAGCGGCATACTTCTGTTCCATCATAACACGATCAGCGGATTCTGGACGGGCTCGACGGAGTTCACGCTGAATTGCTACCGGGCCCAGGATACCTTCGACGCGTGGGGCGGTGCAGATGGAATAAACCAGTGGGATATAAACAGCGGGCCCTTCTATTCTGGAACTGCGAGCGCCGGCGGGAATCACACTGTGTCAGTCAGCGGTTCTCCGTGGACATCGAATCAATGGGTCGGATACACTGTCAGGCGGGATGCTGGCGGGTCGCCAGGCTTCGCGGAGATCCTGTCAAATACGAGAAACACAATCACATTTTCCGGCGGCTTGTTTGGAAACCTGAATTTTACGCCAGGCAATACGTTCAAGATTTACAAGGTCAATCAGGCGATTGACCAGCCTGGACGCGCGCGCGGGTCGCGAATAACCGGCAATCCTCCAGTCAGGCCGGCTGGCTGGAACAATCAAGTGACAGAGCCATGCTACGCATGGAACAATGTTGCCGGCGGGACGCAACAGGTTGGCTTCGGAAGGGGTAATTTCGTCGTTCGTCCGGGCGAGCACTATTTCAATAATACGCCGATGCCGGGCTATGTGCCTTACACTTACCCGCATCCACTCGTCAGCAATGCGAGCCCGACACCCGCACCTTCACCTACACCGTCGGCAACGCCGACCGCTACACCAAGACCCAGCGCGACTGCCACGCCAAGGTTTACACCTAAACCGCGCCCGACTCGTCCGCCCAGATGAGCCGTAACAGGTAATCGAGTCGGACAGGCTGAGCACCTCGCGCAACCGGCGCCAGGGCCGAGGTTCTGTGCCGTTGTCACAGCGGTTGACGATTGCTTTCCGTTCAGTTGTAGCCGTCATAAATCCTTGGTTTTGCGGTTTGAATGTGTCGATCAATTAGCGTGCAGAATTCATCCGTGTGCCAGTGTTTCCGTGTAGCCCACCAGGCTTGGAATCCTGGATATGCGGCCGTATCGGCAAGTGTCCGTTCGTATCCGCGCCACAACCGCTTATCGAGTGTCCCATCCAGGACACCAAGATAGAGACTGTCCGCCATTCGTAAAAAACGTCCCAGATGCGCGCCGAATCTTAGTTTCGACGCGCCATCCAGCTCGTCGAAGGATCGTAGAGCACGAATCCAAAGTGCCGCCAGGTCGGGATTTTCAACAAGGCTTCGGTTCAAGTCGCTCCAGTGTGTCGTCAAGACATTCATCGCCGCGCGCTCGCTTTCCTTGTTTTGATTGCGAATTTGGGCGGCAAGATAAACGATCGAAATGATGACTCCGAAAGCATTTGGCCCACCGCACTGATCATCTCCCAGTTCATGATTGCCTAGTTTAACGGTGGCTTAACAAGTCCCAACGCAAAACATGCAAATTAAGGAAACCGGTGACGGACAGATTCGAACTCTAGGTTCTTCCAAATAAGAACCCCCGTCTCAATCTCCAGGGTGAGATTTCTTCCAAACGTTTCGGCCGTCGAGTCTCACGGGCAAACAGCCGGGATCGTTGACGCGGATCGCCTGGGACAAATCCTAAAACGACTTGGGTATTTTTTGATTTGGCACGCAAACGCATCTGCATCCGGAGTTGCGCGCTTCAAAACCTATCCCTTTTGTAGCTCATCAAGCGCGAGACCTTCTTCCAGAATTCTTTTACGCGTGCGACGCGCCTGCGCCATTAGAGACTGTAATTTCTTTACCTTGGACTTCGTTTGCTCGCACAACGTCATCGATTCTTGCACTAAGGCAGCGGCCATCTGATTTAGGTCTCGGCCGTCGCTTGAACAATTGAGCATATCCCCTTCGGGGTTTCGAATATCGGATCCAAGTTGGCTGTATGGGCGACCGAATTGACCAACTAGTGAGACTTCCGGGTCCGTGGCGTCAGACGTGGTAATCGAATTGGCGCTCGACCCAGACCACCATCGTCGGGAGTCCATCCATTACGTGTCTCTGAAAGACAAACGCATCTGGATCTGGAATTGCGAGCCGCAAGGTTGGCATCCGTCGCTCGACTAAAACGGGTCGAATTCGCCGTCTTAAAATCACTTAACCCGCTTAGGGATGCGTAGAGGAGAAAAAGCTTGGCAGCACATAGGGCGTCGAATCTTGAAAATTCTGAAGGGCTAGTGCCCCCGGGATGGAAAGCCTCTTAGATTGCTGTTGCGGCGTCAGACGCCTTGGAGAAAGCGTGTTATGCCGAAGTGTTATGCGAACCACTTCTTATTAGCGTTTTAGAGCGAACCGGTGAGGGAGGGATTCGAACCCTCGGTAGCCTTTTGGGCTACGGCGCTTTAGCAAAGCGCTGCTTTCAACCACTCAGCCACCTCACCAAAAGCAGCCAGAATATCGCGAAGAATTGCTGATTGCCAATCGTTGATTGCTGATTGAAATGAATTGCCATGATCAGCGAAGAGGAAGCGCGTCGGCAAGTTTTGCAGCGCGTTGAGCCCCTAAGGGAACGAACTGTTCCACTCCCGGCGGGACTGGATTGCTTTAGCGCGCGTGATGTTATCGGGCGATTGCCACTGCCAAATTTCGACAATTCCGCCATGGATGGCTATGCAGTCGTGGCCAGCTCATCCGCACGGGGCGCTCGATTGCAAGTGATCGGCGAGCAGCCCGCAGGTGTTGATCGGCGACTCCGGATTTCTCCAGGCGAAGCAGCGCGGATTTTTACCGGCGCCCCAATTCCTGCCGGCGCGGACGCGGTTGTCATGCAGGAAGATACGGTGCGTGAAGGCGAAAAGATTCTGGTGAATGTGGATGTTAGTCCCGGCGAATTCATTCGCCGCCGTGGCTGCGATTTGGCGGAAGGACAGAAAATTTTAGCGCGTGGCGAACGGATTCGCCCAACGACGATTGCTCTTCTTGCATCGCAGGGTTTTGCGGATGTGAGCATCGGCGGCGAGGTGAACGCAGCGATCATTTCCACCGGTGACGAGCTCGTCATGCCAGGAAGGAAACTCGATCAAGGGCAAATCTATGACAGCAATGGACCGTTGCTCCAGGGGCTGCTGCAACGCTGCGATGCATCAGTGAAATCAGTCGAACATTGCCCCGACCAGCACGAGCACTTGATGAAAGCGATCAACCGCGGAACCAAAAATCACGTCTTGGTTATTACCGGCGGCGTCTCAGTCGGTGAACACGATCTGGTGCAGGCGACGTTACGGACGCTTGGGGCCACGATCGAAATTTGGCGTGTGGCGATTAAACCAGGGAAGCCGTTCCTCTTCGGTGAAGTTAACGGATGCGCCGTATTTGGTTTGCCAGGAAATCCCGTTTCAGCATTCGTAACTTTTTTGCAGTTCGTGCGTCCCGCGATCTTGAAAATGATGGGAGCTGGCGACCTCAATGCGCCGACATCACCGGCAAAATTGGCGCTCGATCTTACAAATGAAGGTGATCGTCCTCATTACGTTCGGGGCAGGATCGAAAACGGAACATTCACGCCAATCGGGCGTCAAGAATCGCATGCGTTGTTTGGGCTGAGCCAGTCGAATGCGCTGGTGCGCGTCGCCGTGGGCGAGTCATTAAGAGCGGGTGAAATTGTCGATGTGCAAATCTAGTATTATCCAGTTCTCTCAGCCCGGTGGGATTGACATGCGATGCGTGCATTTTTAGCTTAAGCACCTTGAATACGGGAGTCCTGACCGAATTTGCGCGAAGTCCGACCGATCAAATTCGTGCAGATGCGGAACGGCTTTCCCATATCGTTCTGGAGATGCAGCGGCGTTTCGTACTGCGTCTCTGTAAGCAACTCGCGCCCGGGAATGTTTCCTTTGTGCAGTTTTTTCTGCTTGCATTCCTCGATCAAAAGGAAGTTCTCACCATGTCTGCGATTGCAAAAAAAATGGGTCACACCACGGCGGCGGCGAGCGGTTTGGTGGCGCGTCTTGAGAATCTTGGCTACGTGATGCGTTCCGTTGCGCGAGACGACCGTCGTAAGGTAATGGTTTGTATAACACCCAAGGGTTCGGCGCTGGTCAGGCGAATTCGCGAGGAAATAGTTGGCAATCTAATGAAGGTTTTGGAACACCTTACCCCAGATGAGCAAAAGGCCTGGTTGCAGATTTACACGAAAATTTACGATTACTGCCAATCGAAATGATTTTCTTTTATCCGGCGGCAATGTTATCAGACTGCGGTAAAAATAGTAAGCGTTAAATCCGCGCACTGGTTTTCGCGCATCTAATCGCTACACCTCTATGAGAAGTTTTTTTGTTTTGCTGGGGATGTTTGCAGTCTGTAGCGCCCTTGGCCCGGACAGCTTTGGGGGCACCGGAACAAGATCGGGCAGCGGAGCGGGGTCTGCCGGCAGGGTTCCTACTTTTACGCTTGATCAGGCGATCCTTCAGGCACTGCAACAGAATCCTACTCTTCTGAACGCGGAACAGGAAATCAAACGCACCAAAGGCGTAATCATCCAGGTCCGTGCACAGGCTCTGCCACAGGTGACGGCTCAGGCGAATTTTGAATGGACCGATCCACATCTGCAGGGTGCTCGCATATTCGGAAACACGAGTAACACTGGAACACCGACCGGCCCGACAACGGGGCCCGGTACCGGCGCCGGAGCATCCGTCCTCGACCCGCTGGGGGCACAGACGACGGAAGTCCGTACGCCTTTAGCAGCCTCAGCCGCAGCCGCGGCGTCGCCGACACCGGCCGTTATTACCGCTACTGAGGCCAGCGACGTCTCCTACGCCATCAGCGTTATTGGAAGTCAGTTGATTTTCAACGGCACGACCTTCAATCAGATTCGGGGCACTTTCTTTCAACGCGACAGCGCCTACTTCGCATTCCGCAACGTTCTGGATCAGCTCATTGCCACCGTTAAAACGCAATTTTATCAGATCGTAGTCAATCGAGAACTCGTCAAAGTGAACGAGCAATCGGTGCAGCTTCTGGATGCTCAGTTAAAGGACCAGCAGAATCGTTTTGAAGCGGGAACAGTTCCGCGTTTCAACGTGCTGCAGGCGGAGGTAGCATATTACAATCAACTTCCACTGCTCATTACTGCCCAGAATAACTTGCGAATATCGAAGTTGACGCTGGCAAAGACGCTTGGTCTGTACTTCCAACCAATGCGCGGTGAGGAACCGCCATTGGAAGCGGTCGGTGAAATGCCGTACCTCCCCCGCGCCATTAAGCTCGCTGACGCTATCGAGATGGGAAAAGAGCGACGCCCATTTCTCAAACAGGCGCGAGCCAATGTGTTGAACCAACTTCAGCAAGTGCGCGCGGCAGCAGGTCAGTACCTTCCTACAGTCACCGCGACTGGCGGCGGAGAATGGGTCAGTTCTCCGATCAATTCCAGTTGGCATGATATTTCAAAGGGCTGGATCGCATCGGTTCAGGGCAGTATGCCAGTCTGGGATAGCGGCGCGATCGCCGGCCAGGTTATACAGCAGCGCGCTCTGCTTTCAGAATCTAAAATCACCTACGATGATGACGTTCGACAGGTAGAACTGGAGATACAACAGGCTTACTCAAATTTGCAGCAGAACCGCGAGTTGATTGTAAGCCAGGAGAAAAACGTGGAGCAAGCCGAGGAGGCGCTTCGCCTGGCCAAAGCGCGTCTGGATGCTGGTGCGGGAGTTCAGTTGGACGTGCTCAACGCGCAGGTCCAATTGCTTACCGCGCAATCAACCCGTTTGCAGGCGCTGTTCGGATACAATTCTTCGTTGGCAGAATTTGACCGTGCAACTGGTGCGCAAAGCAGCTTCACCGAGATGTTCGCTGACCTCGCGCCACGCGCGACGAGAACGAAGACCTATTATACGGGCAGCGGTGTGGATGCGGAAGGCAAACGCAAAGACGCTGACGACGATGACCCGCCGCGAGTTCGGACTGGAAGATCTCGAACCCCAAATTCGAAATAAGGGTTCCAATCCGAAATTCCAATCACGCGATTGTCATCCTGAACGGAGGGAAGGATCTCCGATCATTTTTCCTGGCTCTCCACCAATGAGAAACGGAGATGTTTCGCTCGATGAGAGGGGAGAGAGGGAGCTTGGTAATTTTTGAGTTTGGAACTTATTTGGGATTTGTGTTTTGCAACTTGGTGTAATGCAACTTCCGTTCCAGCAATTTTCCGCGTTGGGCGCGATCGGAATCTGCAGACACGCTTTTACGCAAAGAATTCCGGGCATCGACGTTTCGCACGATAAAGCGGAAGTGCTAAAGAGGCTTGAAGCCGCGCATGACGAAATTCGCAACGCGATTGGCATAGGCGATTGGCCGCTGTTCACTGCTCAACAAATTCACGGGAACAAGATCGCAGTCGTCGATGGCTGTAGCCACGGCTCTGTGGGCCGTGAATTCCCCGGCTGCGATGGCATCATTACCGATCAACGCGGCATCGTGCTAGGCGTTTACGTCGCTGACTGCTGCGCGGTTTACATTGTCGATCCAAGAAGGCCGGCGATCGGCCTAGTCCATTCCGGCCGCAAAGGGACCGAGCTTGGCGTTGTTACGAACGCGATCACGCAAATGGCCGACCGTTTCGGATCAGATCCTGCGGATCTGGTCGTGCAGCTCAGCCCCTGCATTCGCCCACCCCATTACGAAGTCGATTTCGCTGCGGAAATTGTCCGGCAATGCCGCGCCCTTGATGTGAAGGAAATTCACGACTCGGGTGTATGCACCGCGTCCGATTTGAAACGTTACTATTCGTATCGCGCCGAAAAAGGAAAGACTGGCCGCATGCTGGCGTTGTTGGGACTCGATCTGACAATCGAGGATTAGGCGAATAAATGTTCGCGTTGGTACTACGAAATTTCGTCTGTGGCGCCACGTCCTCACCGACTCGCGGAACTACGGGAAAGAAGATCTAACGCGAGTGATACGTCTCGACACGTCGCGGTTCATTTTCACAGTCGATCGCATTACTGCAAACACTGTTGCATGGGATCGCGGCACAAATGTGTCGGAGCTAGTGCGCGTGAGCAATGACATCTTCGATTTCGTGGAGGGAAAAGACAGCCAAGGAGAACTCAACAGCTCTATGCGCGACGCCGAGAGAAGGACAGGTTCGAGATGATGCAACC
>DATBEX010000082.1:0-6069 GCA_036558805.1 Candidatus Udaeobacter sp. | reverse complement strand
TGGAATGAAAACGGCGGCGAGCGAAAGCGTCATCGACAGAATGGTGAAAGAAATTTCACCAGCACTGTTGAATGTAGCCTTTAGAATCGATTCACCGTGCTCGGCACGACGCACTACGTTTTCCAAAAACACAATGGCGTCGTCGACAAGAAATCCAATCGCCAATGTCAGAGCCATTAACGTGAGATTGTTAATGGAAAAATTGAGCATGTACATCACGGCGACTGTGAGTAGCAGTGACATTGGCAGGGCCACGGCCGGAATCAGCGTGTCTGTCGCGCGGCCGAGAAAAACATAGATCACCAGAACCACGAGCACGAACGCGATGATCAGGGTCCATTTCACTTCGTCGGCAGAATTGACGATGGTTTGCGACCGGTCGAATATCGGCGTGAACTGAATCGATCCCGGCAAGCTCGCGCGCAACTCAGGGAACAGCGCTTTGACAGACCTCGCCACTTCAACCGCGTTCGCACCGGCCTGTCGAGAAACCGCAAGCACCACCACAGAACCGGGCGGTTTAAAACCGCGCATCCAGAAAAAGCGTGAGATGCGCTCGTCCTGCACGCTTTGCTTCACCTCGGCGACGTCACGAAGGTAAACCGGCGAGCCGTTTGGATTGCGGGCCACGATTAACTTGCGATAGCCCTCGGCTTCATCGATTTGCCCGTTGGGTTGTAACACAAAAGTGCTGTGCTCGCCGTCGAATTGTCCCGCGCCAGAATAGACAGTCCCCGATTTAATCCCGCTCGCCAGATCGTCCATGGTTAGACCGCGCACAGCCAGTTTCGAGGGATCGGCCTTGATTCGAATCGCGCCTTGCACGCCATAAATGTTCACCTGCGAAACCCCCTGCAAAATGTTGATGCGCTGCGCGACAACGGTGGACGCGTACTTGTACAGATCCCAATCTGTCAACGTGTCGGACATCAGACCTAACAAGTAAACGGCCTGATCGTTTGGATTCGTTTTGGTGAACGTCGGTGGACTCGGTAGATCGGCTGGCAATTTGCCAGTGGCACGCTGGATAGCAGCCTGCACGTCGGTCGCGGCGTCGACGATGCTTTTGCTCAGAACGAACTGCAACACGAACGACGTATTGCTCTGCGTACTACTGCTGGTGATGATGTCGAGTCCGGGAATTTGCAGAAATTGTTTTTCCAGCGGCGTGGCGATGTTGTTGGCCATCGTCGTAGGGTCTGCGCCGGGATAAGAGCAGCTGACTTGAATAACAGGGTAATCAACCGCGGGCAAATCGTTGACGGCGAGTTTCCCATACGTGGCAAGGCCGGCGACGATCACGGACAATGTCAGCAGCACGGTCATCACCGGCCGGCGGATAAACGGGCCGGAGAGCCCCGACCCTTCGACCGGGACTAACTTTGCCGTCGACTCGGGTAAATCTCCGGCAAACGATGTCGATCTGCGGCGGTCCCTATCCTGTACTTCGCGTTCGCCGTCATGTTCCTCCGCGTCGTTCATTATAGCATTCCGCCTTCTGAACCGGCCGAGTCCTGAGTTTTATCAGAGTTTCGAGGGACGTACGGCTGGGGCGCTACTTTCGCTCCTGGCGAAAGCGCAAGCTGGCCGGTCACCACCACAGTCTCGTCCGGTTTTACCCCCTCAATCACAGTGAGGTCCCCTTCCTGCCGTTGGCCGGGCTTGACGGGACGAAGATCGACGGTGTTGTCCGGTTTCACCACGAAGACAAACGGCCCGCTCTGGCTAACCTGGACTGCCTGCGATGGAACAAGGGTCGCGTTCTTAATTATGTCCAGGATGAAACGGACCCGCACAAACTCCGAGGGCCACAGCGCACGGTCGGGGTTCGGCGTGACCCCACGTGCTCTTACGGTTCCCGAGCCCGGCTGCACTGCCTTGTCGATGAAATAAAGATCGCCCATTCGTGGCGTGATCGAACCATCTGGCAGGTAGGTCTGCACTTTGACGTTCGGGCCACCCAGATACTTTCGCACCAACGAAAGGTTATTCTCAGCGACAGTGAAATCGGTGTAAATCGGGTCAAGGCCTTGAATCGTCACCAGTGACGCAGTCGAGGGTCCAACCAGATTACCAACGTCAACATTACGCAGGCCGATTCGTCCGTTGATCGGCGATTTGATATAGCACCAATCCAGATTCACCTGCGCAGCTTCGGTCGCGGCCTGAGACTTCTGCGCGTTCGCCACAGCCGTGTCGTAGTCCTGTTGCGATATAACTTTTCTCGCGCGCAGATCTTCCTGTCGCTTCAGAGTCACCTGATCCAACTCGGCTTGCGCTTTCGCCTGGTCCAGAGCGGCTTGATACGGCCGGGGGTCGATTGTAAAAAGCAAATCGCCCTTCTTCACGTCGGACCCATCCTGAAAATCGCGCGTGACGATGATGCCACTGACCTGCGCCTGTACCAGCACAGTTTCGTACGCCGCGCAGGTGCCGATTTCATCGAGATAAAGCGGTACATCCTTTGTAACGACCTTGGTCACCGTCACAGGCCGCGGTGGCGCCTGCACCGGCTTCAACGTGTCGACACCACGCTGATAGATATGCCACAGAACCACGGCCGCGAGCACAGCAAAAAGCATGTAAGCCCACCGCGGGATCGAGTGCGCTCCCGTTCGTCGACGTTGCGTTACCTTTGGCGCTTTAGTTGCGACGCGAGGTGGTTCCTCTTGCACGATGTTCATTTTTTTAAAGTAGACATTACAGGCGATCGGAATCTCGCCAGTCCGCTATCCCCGTTTTTCTTTTCTGCCTTTTCCTGAATTTGCGTGAGCACGCGCACACAAGTACGCAAATCCGCTGCCGAAATATTTTCCATTAATTCGTGGCGAAGTTCTTCGGCGGCTGCGCTGATCTGGGAGATCACATTCTCGGCGCGCCGGCCGAGCACCACCATTTTGCAACGGCGATCATGCGGCGAACTCTTGCGGGCAATCCAGTTTTCATTCTCCAACCGATGTAATAGTGTCGCCAACGACGGCTCTTCAATTCCCAAACGAGCGGCAATCTCGGCCTGAGTAAGCGCATCTCCTGCCAACGAGAGATGTAGCAGCGTCCGCCACTTGGCCTGGCTCAGACCCATCGGCTTAAGCCGCTCATCCAGCTTCAGTCGCCAGGCACGAGCTGTCCCGTGCAACAGCGGCCCAAGTGTTTCGCCATCGGACATGTGACGCAAAGTAAATTGGTTAGCATGCTAACCAATTCCAATCTGCCAAACTGTCAATACTCATTTAGGGCCAACTTCGAAAAGAAGCAGCTCACTTTTCCGATAGTCCTGCACCCGCGCAAGCAGATGCGCACCAGGTGATACGCTTGTCAGTGCGCCTTTTTTGCTACCTCGAACAACAAAATACCGTGCGTCCGCCGGCAGCTCCTGGACGCAGCTCACATATTCCAGCGGCGCCTTCACATAAAAAAATACGGGCTGATATTCCGGGTCTACCGCATAAAGTGTCTCATTCGCCGAAACCAGAGCATTAATCTGCGCAGCAGCCTTCTTCACTTGTTGCCTGTCTTTTAGGACTACCGCCGCAAGTGGATAACCGATCCCTCCAATCACGAGTCCCACTCCTACAAACAGGGCGACTATCCTGGTCCATCTTCGCTCGTCGGTGACACCTTTTTCCCAGGGCCATGCCAAGGCATGTCCTGCGTAACTCATCGCCAGCAACCACGACGCTGGTGCTATTACCGGCATGCTATATCGGGGCAGGGCACCGGGAACGAGATTTATCGCGACAAACGGCACTGCTATTCCCCAAGCGAGAGCGCGCGCGAGGCGTTGCTCAGCGTAATCGTGAAACCTTAAAAATCTGACAAAGGGGAATAAAAGAACCCAGGGTAGAAAATAGATAAGAGCGCGCGGGATATTTTGAATCCAACTGGCAAATTTGAAATCGATGCCTTGAAGCCGGCCTGTGAACTGATTCGACCATTTGGCTACTGCAATGTGCGTGGTGGTGCCATGCAGGAACGGGATTGCCCACACGGCGAAGATTCCCAGCATGATCATCAGTCCGACGAAATGCGCCGGGTGAATAAGAAGCCGCCAATCCTTCATCCGCCAAAGAACGGCAAGCGCAATCGCATAAAAAAACAGAAGATGAATTGGACCTTTCGTCAAAAGCCCAAGTCCAAGAAAAATGGATGACGGAACCCAAATGAGCCACGGCGACTTCCGTAGAACAAAGAAGCTCAGCCAAAAAATAACTGCCAGGCCACAGAGCGAGATGTAGAGCGCCTCAATTTCAATTAATCGGCCCTTTTCTATCATTCCAATATTCGTCATCCAAATGAGAGCTGCGACGATCGATCCTCGTGGACCCAGGCTGGCGCGCGCCACGGTGACAAATGCAATCGCCACCGCGAGCACGGCAATTGCCGATGGCAGACGCGCCGTCCATTCGTTGCGCACTCGAAAGATTCGGAAAGATGCTGCTACCATCCAATTCACCAAAGGCGGTTTCCGGAAATATGGGTTTCCTCCAACTTCCGGGACAATGTAGTTACCTGTCTTAAGCATTCCGATTGCCGGCAAGATGCGGCGTCCTTCTTCGCCTTTGATTGCAATAGAACCGAGTGCCGGTAAATAAATTATCGCCCAGGCGAAAAGGACGACGAGAACTGCTCGAAGGCGCGAATTCATTGAGTGCTGCACGTTCGATATTGAGCGCTGGACGTCAAATCAAACCGAACGGCAGTTGACGGGAAATCGTTGAGAAGGTAGACTGAGCGTCGAGTCCGCGCGCTGATTGGAGTGGGAACTGGCGTCCCACTCTTTTTAGTCTGCGGGCTACATGTTTTATGAACGCAGAATTTATTGCCATGCTCGATTACCTCGAGCGGGAGCGCGGCATCAAACGCGAGATCCTGCTCGAAGCGGTTTCGAACGCTCTGCTCTCAGCCTCAAAGAAGAGCGTGAGCGCTTCACGCGAGCTGCGGATCGACATTAACCCAAAGACAGGGGAAATCCGGGCACTGGCAAACCTGGTGGTCGCCGACGAAGTCGCCAATCCACAGGATGAAATCGAACTGTCGAAAGCGCGCAAAATCAAGCCTGACGCGAACGTTGGTGACATCATCGAGGTAGAAGTGACGCCGAAAAATTTTGGACGTATCGCGGCGCAGACAGCGAAACAAGCCATGATGCAGCGGATTCGGCAAGCTGAGAAAGAAATGATCTATGAGGAATTCAAAGATCGCGCCGGGGAAATCGTCAGCGGAACGGTGAGGCGCTTCGACCGTTCCGATGTCATCCTTGATCTGGGAAAATTTGAGGCTGTCATGCCCCAACGGGAACGAGTGGTCGTAGAAGATTACAATGTGGGTGATCGACTCCGCGCGTACGTCGTCGCCGTGGAAAACGGAATTCGCGGCCCGGAGATCATTGTCTCGCGCAGCCACCCAAATTTTGTGCGCAGACTTTTCGAGCTGGAAGTGAGCGAAATCGCCGATGGAACTGTGGAGATTCGCGGCATCGCACGGGAAGCAGGGTATCGCACCAAGATCGCAGTCTGGAGCGCAAATGAAAAAGTGGATCCCGTTGGCGCGTGCGTCGGCATGCGTGGGTCGCGCGTTAAGAACATCGTGCGCGAACTAAACAACGAGAAGGTCGATATCATTCGCTGGAGCTCCGATCCAAAGGAATACATCCTGGAGGCGCTCAAGCCGGCAAAAGTGAAGAACCTTGCTTTCGATACGGAAAAGAAAAGTGTGCAGATCTCCGTTGATGAAGACCAGCTTTCGCTCGCAATCGGGAAGAAGGGACAGAATGCGCGGTTGACTTCGCGATTGACCGGTTGGGAGATCAATATCGGCAAGGACACATCTGCAACGACCGTCGTGGAACAAAAAGTAGCGCAAGCGGCGCAGACCCTGGCTGGCGCGCTACCGATTAGCGAAGAACAGGCGTTGGTGCTGGTAAAATCTGGTTTTACAAATCTGGAAGGATTGCACGATGCAGATGTGCAGGATTTAGTGGATATTCTCGCAGTCGATGAAACAAAGGCGCGCGAGATTTACGAGGCCGTCCATCGGCAAGAACTCGTGCAATAACATGGCTCTGGTTTA
>DATBEX010000081.1:0-4943 GCA_036558805.1 Candidatus Udaeobacter sp. | reverse complement strand
ACCTCACGTCTGTTCATTCGCGGAACAGCGCAACCGGAGAAGAACCATGAATCAACAAAACCCGAATCGTCCTAACCTCGACCACACCATCACGCGCCGAAAATTTCTCGGCACGACCGCCGCGACAAGCGCCGTGCTGCTAGGCGGAGGCCTTACCTCACTTGTTTCACGATCTGCCTTAGCCGCACATGATTTTGACTTTGTTGAGAAAGGTATTCCCGAGCTTCAGGCTGCAATGGCTTCTGGCCAATTGACCAGCAAGGATTTGGTAAAGGGTTATCTTAGGCGGATCGGATCGTTGAACCCTTTGCTTCGTTCGGTCATCGAAACCAATCCCAATGCGGTCTCAATCGCTCAACATCTCGATAATGAACGTCGCCGAGGCCACGTTCGAGGCCCTCTTCACGGCATTCCGATTTTAGTTAAGGACAACATTGCTACCGACGACAACATGGAGACGACCGCAGGGTCGCTCGCGCTGGTTCGCAGCCGCGTGCCGTCAGATGCAGTAATTATTCAGCAATTGCGTGCGGCCGGCGCCGTAATTCTTGGCAAGACGAACTTAGGCGAATGGGCAAATTTCCGCGGCACTGACATCGCGTATCCTCTGGCAGTCGGCTGGAGTGCGCGGGGCGGAAGCACGATTAACGCCTATGACCTGGGCTATACATCGTGGGGATCGAGCTCCGGTTCGGCCAACGGCGCGGCCGCGAACTTGTGCTCGGTAGCGGTGGGCACCGAGACGGACGGGTCAATCACCGGGCCATCGGCTGTGGAGAATGTTGTTGGCTTGAAGCCCACTCTGGGACTCGTCTCACAGGACGGAATCATTCCAATTGCGCATGAACAAGATACAGCGGGTCCGATGGGGCGCAGTGTCACCGATATCGCAATCCTGCTCGGCGCATTGCAGTCGCCATTTGGAGAGGTGATCGGGCATCAGTTACCGGATGATTATACGCAGTTTCTCCAACGCGGTTCACTCCAGGGTGCTCGGATCGGACGTGACGTGCGGTTTTTCGATTATAGCTACTACGGCAGCGGGATTCCAGGTGATGAAGAGACGGTTGCGTTTGCGGAGAACGCGCTGAGCGTGATGGAAAGCCTGGGTGCCACCATCGTCGATACCGATACTGGCGACGTTTTCGCCTATACGGATGATGAGTTTACCGCGTTGCTCTATGAATTCAGGGCGCAAATCGCGGAGTACCTCGCAACTCTCACGCACACAAACATGCGCACTCTGGCTGATTTGATTGCCTTCAACAACGCGCATTGTGAGCAGGAACTGGTTTACTACGGCCAGGACGTCTTCGAAGCGTCGGAACAGCTTCCCGGTTATCCCAACGATCCGGCTTACATCGCCGCGCGCACACATGCTCGAAATACGGCGCGCTCGGGAATTGATGATGCGCTTGCTGCACAGAATCTCGATGCGATTGTCGCGCCGCACCTGACGAACTCGACCGGCCCCGCCGTTTCCGGTTATCCCAATCTATCGCTTCCCGTGGGGATTCGCGATAGCGGCCGACCGGCCGGCATGCTGATGTACAGCACTTTCCTGCACGAGCCGCAACTGATCGGTTTCGGTTACGACCTGGAACAGGAACTCAACGCTCGGCAGCAGCCGCAGTTTTTGGGTTCCGTTATTCCGATCCCGAATGCGAATCTTTGCAATGGTCAGGCGCGGCAGCCGCAAGTACTTTCTGGCAAAACGCCAGCCCAGTATCGTCGCATCTTTTAGGATCTATCAGTGTTCATGCTTGAGCACCCGAGCAGAATGAGGATTCTGCTCGGGTGACCGTTTTCCTGGGATGCGGCTTTGCCGCAAAATATCGTGAAGGTGGTGGAAATTTTTCTGTTCCACTGCAGTGGATGCTTGGCCTGCGTCGATTAAGGCTCGACGCGATCTGGGTCGAGCTATTGCCGGCGACAGACGACGCCCGCGCTGATCAGGCTAGAATCGTGAACTTCCAACGACGGTTGCGCGAACATGATTTGGCTGGCCGGTATTGCTTACTTTATCAGAAGCCCGCGTCCGACACGCAGAATCTCGACGAGATAGATTGCATCGGCATATCGAAACGCGCCCTGCTTGATCGACTGGCAGGCCCGAACGTTCTACTGAATCTCAGTTACTCAATTCATCCGCCAGTTCTCTTGCAATTCGAGCGACGCATCTTTTGCGACCTGGATCCTAGCGAAATTTTTTATTGGATGACCAAAATGGAATTGGGACAGTCATACCACGACGAATTTTGGACGATCGGGCTGAACGTTCGCAACAGCGATTGCCGGCTGCCGAAATCGACTCTGTGCTGGAAAACATTCTATCCACTCGCTGACACAAGACTTCTGCAAAGCCAACCACGCCCAGCGCTCCCAAAATTCACGACCATCGGTCAATGGTACTGGAGTGGTGCAGTAGAAGTCGCGGGCGAATTTCCCGACTTGTCCAAAAGAGTTACGTTTGAACCATATCTCGGGTTACCGGGGCGGGTGCCGCAGGCGCAGTTCGAACTAGCCATGAATATCAGGCCAAGCGACCCGGAGATGGCACGCTTGCAACGGCTTTGCTGGCGGATCGTCGACCCGCACCGGGTGGCAGGCAGTCCTCGTGCCTACCGTCGATATATGAAGAGTGCGCTTTCAGAATTTACTGCCATCAAAGGTGTGGACGTAGCCTGGCAAACTGGCTGGCTAAGCGATCGAGCCGCGGCGTTTCTTGCACTAGGGCGGCCGGTGATCACTGAAGACACGGGCGCAACCAGATATCTTCCACGCGACAGCGGATTTCGTTTCGTCGGTAATATTGATGAAGCCGAAACGTCGGTGAAAGAAGTGCTGCGTGACTGGCGACGCCTCTCAAAGCAGGCCCGGGCTTGCGCCGTAGAGGTTTTCGACTCTGCAAGAAACCTTCGCAAGATTCTTGATCTTTAAGAATTGTGTTCGCCCGACCGAGCACCGAAAAACCGGAAAAAAGGGCTTGCGTGTACCTCAAGAAAATACCGTTCGTTTTGGCGTTGCAAAACGATTTTCGGGTGTTACTCGTTGTCCCGTTATGGCTGACCTGATCAAACAAGGCGACCTCAAGGACCGGATGAAAAAGATCCCAGAATGGGAGCTGGAGAAGAAGCACATCGAACGCACGTTTGAGTTCGATGATTTTGCCGACGCGATTGATTTCGTAAACTCAGTGGCCGAAGTGGCCGAGGAAGAGGAACACCATCCCGACATCGATATTCGCTATAACAAAGTCCGTTTGCTTCTCTCGACCCACAGCAAGGGAGGCTTGACCGAGCTTGATTTTGGCCTCGCCGAACGGATCGATACTCTGGCCGAATAGGGTAACGTCCTGACGTGCCTGAGCCTGGACGGCTTTGCGCGATTGCGAGGCAACGTTTACTACGGCTTTGGCAGGCGTCCCTCGTCAGCATCAATGAATTGAAAGGCTGTCTGAATATCGGATCTGTCCGTCATTCCTGCTTCCTCTTTGCGGTGCGCCAATATTTCGGAGACTTCATCGTTCCATCCGCGCTTTCGCATAAACTCGTTCCAGACGTAAACATCGTCTTCGTCGGGTCGCTGCCCATTGTCAAAACACCATTGCAGGATTTCCCCATCCGTGCCCCCGCGGTTCACGCGCTGTACTAGTTGGTCGTAATCAACTCGCAGAAAACTCACACATTTTTCATCAAATCCTCTGCCAAGGTTTGCATGGTAGTCCTGGGGTAGTTGTTCTTCGGCATGCAAGCGGATCTTGTCCAGCATCCGGCCGAAATAGAAAAGCCCTCCTACTTTTTCCGAGGGACTGCGGAGTGCAACGGTTGCCATCCAGGAATCTCAGGATTTTCCGGCGCGATTCAAGCGGCTGTTCGACGTGGTTCGCGGGTTTCTCATCCGAATGAACTCCGGGACCTCGCGCAAACTCCAGGTTTCGCATTTGGAATATGATGTGATCACATCCTTTTTTGAGGTTTCGTGTTCCACCCAGGCTGGCGGGTATTAGCACTTGTGGAGCATCAGCCCTTGGCTGATGCTCGCTAGATAATGGACCGGATCGTCGGGGTCGAAACCGAATACGGCTGCCTTTTGAGCGAGGAAGAGCCGCATGTTAATTCCGAGCTCTGGCCGGCCAAGGTGAAAAACCACCTTTTCCGAAATGCCGAGGTCGGCACGATCGATTTGCATTATCGCGACTACGAAGAACCACCGGGCAATGGGGGTTTTCTTCTCAACGGCGGACGTCTCTATCTCGACATGGGACATATTGAGTATGCCTCCCCGGAATGTCTGCATTTGCACGATCTCGTAGCTTATGAATTAGCTGGAGACGAGTTGCTGCAGTCGTCACTGGTAGCTCTGGGCGCGCAAGATCGCGTCTCGTTTATTAAGAACAATGTCGATCATCACACCGGGGCCACGTTTGGTTGTCACGAGAATTATCTGATGAAGCGGGAGGCGCAATTCACGCCTCCAATCCTCGGAACACTGCTCACCTTTTTGGCGACGCGGCAAATTTTTACCGGTGCAGGCCGCGTCGGCCAGTCCAATCCGCTCGCATTTGATTTCGAGCCGCCGCAACCGGAGACGCAGGTCAATTTTCAGCTTAGTCAGCGCGCCGATCACATCGTGAACGACATTTATCAATGGGTTCAGTTTAATCGCGCTATCATCAATGCTCGTGACGAGCCGCTGGCCGATTACCGAAAGTATCGGCGCCTTCATTTGTTGATTGGCGATTCAAACATGAGTCCCTATGCAACAGCGCTGAAAATAGGGACAACTGCTTGTGTCTTATCGTTGCTGGAGGATGGCCGTTTACCAAGAAATCTGATCCTGGCCGATGCAGTACAAAGCACGCGCGACATTTCCCGGGATTCAACTCACCAATGGATTGTCCATCTTGAAAATGGCAAAACCATTGGGGCACTGGATGTGCA
>DATBEX010000080.1:0-24373 GCA_036558805.1 Candidatus Udaeobacter sp. | reverse complement strand
AAACTCAGCTCGCGGATGAGCGAGTTGCGCAGCATGATGGAGTAGATTTGGATGTAACGCCGCATCACTTTTCCTGTCTCTTAACTTTACGCACAGTCAACCACCGCTCGTATGAAACGTTTTGTCCCATGGGTCTCCGTCATTGTTGGGCTTCTAATCATCGCAGCAGTTGTTCGCCAGTGCGGCAGCGGTGGCCCTGCAAGCTATCAGACTGCAACGATTACGCGCGGCCCCATTACGCAGGCCGTGACGGCAACCGGGACGCTTAATCCAGTGGTCAACGTACAAGTAGGCAGCCAGGTTTCAGGAAATATCGCGAAGTTATTTGTGGACTTTAATTCCCAGGTGAAAGCGGGCCAGGTAGTCGCCCAAATCGATCCGGCGCTTTTTCAGGCAACTGTCACCCAGGCGGAAGGTGACCTGGCGAGTGCGCAGGCTGGGCTGGAATTTGCAAAAGCAAACGCCGCTCGCATCCAGGAACTCTTTGGCAGGAAGACTTCTTCTCAAGCCGATCTGGATCAGGCAATCGCAAATCTGCATACCGCGGAAGCCAACGTAAAGATCAAGCAGGGCGCGCTCGATAAAGCCCGAGCCGACCTTGAGCATTGCACGATCACTTCTCCTATCGATGGAGTCGTGATTTCACGGAGTGTCGATGTTGGCCAGACCGTCGCAGCCAGTTTGCAAGCGCCGGTCATCTTCGCAATTGCGAATGATCTCACCAAGATGCAAATCGACGCGAATGTGGCAGAAGCGGATGTAGGCGTCGTCAAGATCGATCAAAACGTCGATTTCACTGTGGACGCTTTTCCCATGGAGACGTTTCACGGAAAAGTCGTCCAGGTGCGGAACGCACCGATTACGGTGCAAAACGTAGTGACGTACGACACCGTGATCGGAGTGAGCAATCCCGAGCTGAAATTAAAGCCGGGAATGACCGCAAACGTCTCAATCATCATTGCTCACAAGGACAACGCCCTGCAGATCAAGAACGCGGCGCTGCGTTATCATCCGCCCGACGCCACACCGGTTGAAACAAGAAAGGCAATTTCCAGCCGTGGGGGCCGGCCCGCTGCCGGACGTGGCAGTCCGCAACAGGGTACTCAGCGAACGGTGTACGTTTTGCCAACTGGCGCCAGTCGCCCGCAGCCGAGGCAGATCAAGACCGGGATCAGTGATGGGATCATGACCGAAGTAGTCGAAGGCTTGAAGGAAGGCGACCGCGTCGTAACAGCCGAACTTGGCTCAGCGGCGGGCGCCCAATCGCCTGCTGCAAATCCGTTCGGCGGCAGCCGGCGCTTTCCGTGAGGACTGTGAAAAAAGGAGAATTGCTCTCGCCGCTTCCAAACGACTGTAGTCGCTTCGTTGTGGGAAGCGCGCCGCTGAGGTGTTTGCAGCACAGGCAAGCCACGTCTCATGGGCGCGTAGTTATCACAATCGTAAGGAACAACTGATCGAATATGAACAACGACGCACTCGTTAGGTTAGTCGATGTTCATAAGACGTATCGCACCGGAGAAATGGAAGTGCCCGCGGTGCGCGGCGTATCGATTGAAATCAAGTGCGGCGAGTTTGTTGCACTTATGGGTGCGAGTGGCTCCGGAAAGTCTACTCTCATGAACATTTTGGGTTGTCTCGATCGGCCCACTACAGGCCATTACATTTTGGACGGCGCAGATGTTTCTGGACTGAATCGCGATCAACTCGCTGATATTCGGAATCGCAAAATCGGATTCGTGTTCCAGAATTTCAACCTGCTGTCGCGAACGTCTGCGCGAGAAAACGTCGAGTTACCCTTGGTTTACAGTGCGCACCAGCTGACAAACGCAGAGTTTCGCGAAAGGGCAGACCGGGTTCTTGCCTCCGTCGGGCTCGCAGGGCGCGAAGATCACTACCCGAGTCAGCTTTCAGGTGGCCAACAACAACGCGTGGCGATCGCGCGGGCCTTAATTAACCAGCCGGAAGTCCTCCTCGCGGACGAGCCAACCGGCAATCTGGACAGCGGCACCAGCGTCGAGATCATGGCAATTTTTCAGCAACTTAACGAGCGTGGAATTACCGTCATCATGGTAACGCACGAACCTGACATCGCGGCTTACGCAAAGCGCAACGTGATGATGCGCGACGGCGTGATTCTCGACGACCATCTGGTTTCGAAACGCACGGATGTCGGGTCACAGCTGGAACGTCAACACGCTCCCGGGCTCTGATGCTGCAATAGCTTCATCACACAATGAGAGTCG
This sequence comes from Candidatus Udaeobacter sp., assembly GCA_036558805.1. GTDB lineage: Bacteria > Verrucomicrobiota > Verrucomicrobiia > Chthoniobacterales > UBA10450 > Udaeobacter. The sequence continues at coordinate 22,130 of DATBEX010000080.1, read as the reverse complement.
CACCAACATTTAACGTCGCGCTTCGCGCATTGCGCCGAAACAAACTGCGTTCCGTGCTGACTGCTCTGGGAATCATCATCGGTGTTGGGGCGGTCATTGCGATGGTAGGGATCGGCAACGGCGCGAAGGCTCAAGTGGAAGCGCAGATCGCCAGTCTTGGACAAAATGTAATCCTCATCTTTTCCGGCAGCACCACTTCCAGCGGGATTCGCACGGGTTGGGGCGGAGCAGGCACGTTGAAGGTCGAAGACGCGGAAGCGATCCGGCGCGAAGTGCCGGGCGTAATCGGAGTAAGTGAGGAGGTTGTTTCGACAACGCAGGTAGCTGCCGGGAATCAAAATTGGTTTACCCGAATTTACGGCGAGTCAGCGGATTATTTTGACATCCGGCAATGGCCGCTGGCTGATGGCGCGCCATTTACATCGCAAGACGTTCGCAGCGCAAACAAAGTCTGCGTGATCGGACGCACCACCGCGACGCAGATTTACGGAAACGAAAATCCGATAGGTCAGATTTTACGAATCAAAGAGGTCCCGTTCACAATCACGGGCGTTCTGACTCCCAAGGGGTTGAGCACACAGGGCGTGGACCAGGACGACATCGTTATCATGCCGTACACGAGCGCGATGAAACGCGTGATCGGCGGGACCAATCTTCGCAATATCAACGTGCAAATCGCCGATCCGCAGCAGCTCGAAGCAGCCCAGCAACAGATTATCGCGCTGCTTCGGCAACGGCATAACATTCGTCCCGGACGCGACGATGATTTCACCGTCCGCAACCAACAGGAAATCGCCCAGGCGGCCACCGCTACCTCGCGCGTAATGACGCTTTTGCTGGGCGCAATTGCCGGCGTGTCGCTTTTGGTGGGTGGCATCGGCATCATGAATATCATGCTGGTGAGTGTGACTGAGCGTACCCGTGAGATCGGTGTGCGAATGGCCGTCGGCGCGCGGGGTAACGACATTCTGACTCAATTCTTGATCGAAGCGGTGACATTGAGCTCGGTCGGGGGGCTGATTGGAATTATCTGTGGTATTGGCGCGTCGAAAATTTTGTCGATCTACGCGAATTGGCCGACGCTGATATCGGTCAGCTCGGTCGCCATCGCATTTTTGTTCAGCGCAGCAGTCGGAATCTTCTTTGGCTTTTACCCGGCTCGCAAAGCCGCCGCGTTAGATCCCATCGAGGCACTACGTTATGAGTAGAAATTTGCTTCCACGAAACACGCGATAACACGAAAAGCGGCGGCCTTTTTTCGGAAATTCCGTGTCTTTTCGAGTGTTTAGTGGACGAATCTTTGTTGTAGCGGCTGCTGCCATGGGCAAATTAGTCGCATGGCAGAACACAGCAGTTTTGAAAAGTTGGTCGCCGAAGCGAAGAAGAAGATCACGGAAATTTCCCCGACGGAAGCGGCCGGGAAATCAAGGAGCGGTGAAGCTGTAATCGTCGATGTTCGGGAGAGAGACGAATGGGACGAAGGACACATTCCTGATGCGACTCACATGAGTCGCGGCACCATCGAGCTGGATGTGGAAGAAAAAGTCCCCGATAAAAATGCCATGATCATTTGTCATTGTGGTGGAGGCGGACGCTCCGCGCTTGCTGCCGACAGCCTGCAAAGAATGGGCTACAAAAACGTCCGTTCCATGGCTGGCGGCCTTAAAGCCTGGAAAGCCGCAGGGTTACCGACAGCGAAATAGACGCAGTGGGTTTTGCAGCCGACTTCGATCGGCGTAGAACCAAAAACGGACGCGTCGAGGAAGCGTTGTGTTCGCATGGCATGATCGGTAAACTTGCGCGCATTCACGGCCCCGAAATGACATCGCTCGATTACTACAACATCGAAGAACTTCTCACGCAGGAAGAGCGTGCAGCGCGCGATCGAGCGAGACGTTTTGTACAGGAGGAAGCTTTATCTGAGATCGTTCCGTGCCATCGGGCTGCCAAATTTCCAGAACATCTTATCCCACGCATGGGCGCACTGGGCTTCTATGCGCCATACCTGAAAGAACATGGTTGCGCTGGCTTTAGCCAAACGGCGTACGGCCTTATCATGCAAGAGCTTGAGCGGGCCGATTCCGGTTTGCGCTCGCTGGCTTCCGTGCAGGGCGCGCTCGCAATGCAGGCGATCCATTCCTTTGCCTCGCCGGAGCAGCAGGCGCGCTGGCTACCGGGATTGGCCTCGGGCAAGCTTATCGGGTGTTTTGCCCTGACGGAACACGGACACGGTTCAGATGCCGGCGGAATGGAAACCCACGCCAGACGAGAAAGTGATCACTACATTTTGAACGGCAGCAAGTGCTGGATTGGTAACGCGTCCATCGCAGATGTGAAAGTCGTTTGGGCGAAAGACGACGACGGCCGCGTCGGCGGATTTGTGGTGGAAAAGGATGCGCCGGGTTTTCGCGCACAGGACATCGAGGGAAAGTTCAGTCTGCGCATGTCGCGAACATCGGAGTGCTGGTTCGAAAACTGCCGCGTGCCTGTGGAAAATCGTTTGCCGAAGGCGTCCGGTCTCGGCTCACCCCTGTCGTGTTTGACGCACGCGCGCGCGGGCATTGCGTGGGGCGTGATCGGCGCGGCCATTGACTGCTACGAAACAGCGATGGCTTACGCCAGATCGCGCGAACAGTTTGGCCGTCCAATTGCCGGCTTCCAGCTCGTGCAACAAAAGCTTGTTTGGATGGCCCAGGAGATTACCAAGGCGCAATTGCTGGCGTTGCGTCTTACACGAATGATGGAGATCGGTTCTGCGCGTCCCGCGCAGATCTCGCTGGCGAAGCGCAACAACGTCTGGATGGCGCTGGAATGCGCCCGGAACGCGCGCGACCTGCTCGGCGCCGCAGGCATCACGGATCGCTACCCCGTGATCCGTCACGTCATGAATCTGGAGAGTGTTTCCACCTACGAAGGCACGCACGACATTCACACGTTAGTTGTGGGCCGGGATATCACCGGGATCAATGCTTTTGGTGGGTAAGCAAAAAATGTCATCCTGAGCGAAGCGAAGGAGAGCACATGATCTTTTACATCCCTCTCGGTGGCGTAGGTGACGCTGGCATGCGGCGAGGGGTCAATCGCTTTGCTTGGGATGACGTGGTCGAGAAATAGGCTAAGATAAATTATGAGCGAGTCAGTTTACATCCTCGGAGGCGGGCGCACCGATTTTAAGCGCAACCTGAAGAAAGAAGGAAAAACCATCAGGCACATCATCATCGAAGCCGGCAAAAAGGCGATCGACGATGCGAAGATTGATCCGGGTGAGATTCAGGCGGGCGCAGTTGGCAATTTCAACGCAGGTCAGTTCACCAAGCAATTGCAGCTCGGAGCGTTCATTCCGGAGATCGATCCGAAATTGCGCGGAATTCCAACAATGCACACTGAAGCCGCATGCGCGTCCGGGGCGTTGTCGGTGTTGCTCGGCGCGGAATGGATCATGGGTGGGTTTTATGACGTTGTCCTGGTCGTTGGCGCGGAACAGCAGAAGACAATGTCATCGCTGGATGGGTCAGACGTGCTCGGTGCAGCTGCCGATTATCACAATGAAAAGCCGGAGTACGGCGATTTCATGTTTCCCAAATTATTCGGGCGGATCGCGCAGCTTTACATCGAAAAGTATGGCACGACCGAAGCCGATCTGGCGCTCGTTGCCTGGAAAAATTACGCCCATGCCAAGTTGAATCCGCTTGCGCAGATGCGTGACGCCGATCTCACGCTAGATTGCGCATCCCAAGTGTCCGACAAGAACCCGATTGTGGCGCCGCCGCTTAAAGTTTCGGATTGTTCTCAGATCACAGACGGCGCGGCATCGGTTGTGCTGGTTTCCGGAAAATATCTGGAGAAGATCGGCCGCGACCGCAGCAAGACCGCCCGGCTGCTGGGCTACGGTCACACCACCGATTATCTGCCGCTCGACAAAAAGGATGCGCCTACATTTTCGATCTCGCGCAAAGCAGCAGAGAAAGCTTTCCGCATGGCGAATCTGACGCCGCGCGACCTCCAAGGCGCCGAGGTGCACGATTGTTTTTCCATTACTGAAATTGTCGCCTACGAAATTCTCGGTCTCGCCGAGTCGGGCAAGGGCGTCGAACTGGTAAAAAGCGGGGCGACAGCGTTGCCGCAGGTGCGCACTGAGAAATTCAAAGGGCCTTTTCAGATTCCAGTGAACGCAGGCGGTGGCTTGATCGCCGACGGTCACCCGGTTGGAGCCACGGGCGTTCGCCAGGTTTTCGAAGCCTACCAACATCTAGCCGGACAGGCTGGCGCTCGCCAGATCGAGAACGCGAAAAGATTCCTCACCTTCAACATGGGTGGCAGCCTCACGACTTCAGTGGCGATGGTTTGGGGACGCGATTAATTCGTGCGCTAGCGCGTGGGACGCCGTGCTACGACGTCTCGATTCTTGCGCGATGCGTCCCGGTATCGCTTTGTTGGGCCAAGTGTTTTCGGGCTCTCCAAGTCCAACATTCGGTCCATACACGTTTTCTAAATATGGTCTCGCTTGCAATTGAAGAACTGCCTTCCGTGATAAAGGCCGATGTCGAGGAATACCTTGAAAACCATCCGCGTAGCCCGGCCGCGCGCCTGCGTCCAAGAATGGGAATGGTCGGCGAAATCTGGCTGGCGTTTATCGGTCCAGAACTGCGACGCGGCGCGAGCGGATTGGGCAACACGCCACGCAACGCACTTAAGGATTTCAACCGGCATTTCATGGAACCTCTCATTTCTCGAAACGGCTCAGAGCCTCCGGACACCGAATGATCTGGAGATTTCGCGCACTATGAAAGTTCCATTCACACTCGGAGAAGTCGGTCACTTCGGTCTGGCTGTGCGCGATCCGAAAAAAAGCGCACAATGGCTCCAACGCGCGCTGGGTTTGCGCGAAGAATTCGAGTTCGACAATGGCATCGCAGTTGGCAACGACAACGTGACAATTGCCCTGTTCAAAGGTGAACCGTCGCCGGAGACGATTGATCACATGTCGTTTCACCTGCCAAACATGGCGACATTGCGAAAGGCGCTTGCGCATTTAAAGAGCGTCGATGCCGAAATCGAGGATCCTGGCGATGAAATCGGTCCAGAAGCCCCGGGATCGAAAAACATGGGACTTTGGTTCCACGATCCAGACGGTTATCGTTGGGAATTAAGCGTGCTCGGTGGAAAATAACCGCATTCACCCGAGCAATTCGAGAGTCGAAGTCGCCCAGAGCAACGCGTTCATTGCGACTTTCGAGCTGTCACCCACCGGCAGCGGTCCCCTGGATGGATTGTGCTTCGGCGTTAAAGATCTGATCGATGTCGCTGGCTGGAAGACCGGTTGCGGCAATCCCACCTGGCACGACTCGCATCCTCCCGCCGTGGCAAACGCCGTTTGTGTCGAGCAACTCTTGCAAGCGGGCGCGCGCTGCGTTGGCAAGACCATTTTAGACGAACTGGCCTTCAGTCTTCTTGGGCAAAACCATTTTTATGGCACGCCTCTCAACCCCCGGGCGCCCGACCGCGTGCCGGGCGGATCATCGAGCGGATCAGCCTCGGCCGTAGCCTGCGGTCTAGTCGATTTTGCTTTGGGAACAGATACCAGTGGCTCCGTCCGTGTTCCTGCCAGCAATTGCGGCGTATGGGGGTTTCGACCGTCGCACGGCTTCATATCGTTGGCCGGCGTCAATCCTTTGGCTCCAACGTTCGATACGATCGGTGTCTTGGCGCGAAGCGCAGACGTCCTGGCAGAGGCGGCACTCGTGTTGTTGTCCGGTGCGTCAGTGCCTGCGGCTAAACCTCGTAGGATTCATTTGATCAAGGAAGCTTTCGCCTTGGTGGATGCGGATGTGCAGCAAGCATTGTTGAAGCCGGTGCGCCGACTGCAAAATCACTTTGAAGCGCGAGCGCGGGAAGCGTCCCTTAGCGAATTAGGCACTCATGAGCCGGAGCCTACGCTGCCGACATGGTCCGACACCTATTGCATTATTCAATGGGCGGAGATCAAGAGTTGTCTCGGTGCGTGGATCGCTGCCGCGAAACCGGAATTTGGTCCGGACGTAGCCGCCAGTTTTAACTTGGTAAACCAGCTGGATCGCAGACGTGTCGCAGGGGCATTGCAGCAGCGCGCGCGGTATTCTCAAAGTTTGCACAACTTTCTGGAACCGGGCGATCTCGTATGCATGCCAACAACGCCGGCCCTGGCTCCGCGAAAAGGTGAAGCGCCCCCGCGAAGCTCGAGCGGCAGCGGGTATTATCCGCGTTTGTTGGCACTAACTAGCCTGGCGGGGATTGGTCGATTACCGCAGATTTCGCTGCCAGTGGCGGATGTCGCCGGCGTGCCAGTAGGTTTATCGCTGTTGGCAAAGCACGGAGAGGATGTGTTCCTACTCGAAACGGCAAAAAGCCTCGCGGAGCTATTCGAATGGTAGCGAGGTAATCTCTCAATAATGGATAATAAAAACGGCAATCAATCGGCTTCGTTCGCGTGACCTTTCCGCGATCAATGATGTGCGTAGCGCACGAATAAGTGCCTGCATTGACACGATATTTCGGGGTCTTAACGTTTTCGCTCACAATTGAAAATGATCACCCAAGAGAAAGGGGACGGAAAAGAGTTTATCTCTCACGCGCCGGGCTATTGGCCAGAGACGGCTCACTGGAACGATTGGAAATGGCAGCTCAAGAACCGGGTCACTTCCCTTGCTCAACTGGAAGACCATCTGGAGCTGAGTGACGAGGAGCGTAGCGGCGTTTTACTGTCAGGTGACAAACTCGCGCTCGCGGTCACGCCTCACTTTTTTAACCTGTTGCCACGGGAGAATCCCGAGGATCCGATCCGGCGTCAGGTGATTCCGCGCGTCGAAGAGACTTGGACATCGCCGTACGACATGACCGATCCGTGCGGCGAAGATTCGCACATGCCTGTGCCCGGTTTGGTGCACCGTTATCCGGACCGCGTCCTGTTTTTGGTAACAGATCGTTGCGCCAGTTACTGCCGCTATTGCACCCGGAGCCGTGTAGTCAGTGGCGTTGGCGAACAGGAATTTCACACAAATTTCGAGGATGCATTTCGTTATCTGGAAATGCATACCGAAATACGCGATGTCCTGTTGAGCGGCGGCGACGCGCTGATTTTTTCTGACGATAGGCTCGACAAGCTACTCTCGCGTTTGCGGTCGATTCCACACATTGAGTTTCTTCGAATTGGCACGCGCGTCCCGATTTTCCTGCCGCAACGCATCACTCCTGAGCTGTGCGCGATCCTGGCGAAATATCATCCGCTCTGGATGAGCGTTCATGTTAATCATCCGCGCGAACTAACGATTGAGGTGAAACAGGCTCTGGAGCGTCTTGCCAATGCGGGCATTCCTCTTGGGAACCAAAGTGTGTTGCTCGCAGGTGTGAACGACGATCTGGAAACCATGAAAACGCTCGTGCACAAGCTTCTGATGTGTCGTGTTCGCCCGTATTACATTTATCAGTGCGACTTGATCAACGGTTCGTCGCATCTACGCACGTCGGTCGCGAAAGGCATCGAGATCATCGAAGGCCTGCGCGGTCACACTACTGGCTACGCTGTGCCGCAATTCGTCATCGACGCGCCCGGCGGCGGCGGCAAGGTGCCAATCAACCCAGGATACGTTCTTTATCACGACAACGAGAAGATCGTCATCCGAAATTACGAAGGCAAGATCTTCGAATATCCCGAAACCGGAAGCGAACAGGTCCAGTTCGCGCCGCAGCGCGAATATCACGACGAGTACCTCTATTCGTAGCTCCGTTATTTCGACCGAAAAACTATGGGTTGTTGTCGTCGCTTTGAGGAAAAGCAGGGAGAACTGCTTAGTTATTTCAGTGCACAGTTGAATCTGGATCGGCCTCTTGGTGCATCTCAACGTTGCCCTCGAGAAAGGAAACTGACTTATGAAATCTGTCGCGGCATGTCTGATTTTATCACTACTAAGCGCTGCAGCAGAAACACCCAGTTCCGTTGAGATTCGTTTTTGTCCCGCATCGGCAGTTCGAACCTATCCGTTGGAAAGCCGCCGCGACCTTCAAAGTATCCTGTTACAGAATGCGGCCATCATCAATCACGGTCAGCGTCCCCTCGATTTGAAAGAGATTGAGTTGGAGTTGCTGCAGGGGGGGCAGGTTCTCGACACAAAAGAACTGGATGCCAAGGCCGTGCAGCGGATTGCTGATCGCGGTGCGAAAATGCAGGCAGCCGGGGTTCTCAAGGAGGTCGCGTTCCAATTCTGCGGAACCGACTTGATTGCCCCGACCATCAAACTGGCAGGACCCAAGTTGGATCGAGATCAAGCGTTGCTTATTTCGCAACAGGTCTTTGCATTCAACGGCGCTCGTGACACGCTCCGGGTTCGCGTCCGCGGCGACGTCGACGGGCGTGCCTCGGAATTTACAGGTTCAATTCCAATCAAATCTGAATTTGCGCAAAATAAATATGCCTTTCCCTTGCGCGGTGTCTGGTATGTCGGGTACGGCGCTTCGTTTCATACAGGCCATCGCTGGGCCATTCCTGAAGAGTTCGCGCTCGATATTGCAAAGATTGGCGAAACTGGACTAAGCCACAAAGGCGACGGAACGCGTTTCGATGATTATTACGCTTACGGTGCGGATGTGCTGGCAGCGGCGGACGGCCGCGTGATCGGCGCCGCAAACGATCAGCCTGAAGATCCATCGGCAATGCAGCGGCCTAACGAAACTCAGGAAGCGTACTTTGCGCGGCTACAAAAAGAGCAGGGAGAGCGACTGGCCAAAGGCCTGACGGCGATCACAGGCAACTACGCGATGATTGATCACGGAAGGAATGAGTACTCGCTTTACGCACACCTGCGGCCGGGGAGTGTGCGGGTTCATGTCGGCGACCAGGTGAAAACCGGCGACGTGATTGGCAAGCTTGGTTCATCTGGCAACTCGACCGAGCCGCATCTGCACTTCCACGTCTGCGATAAACCAGACCCATTGACGTGTGCCGGCATTCCGATGAACTTCGGCAACGTCACGATTCAGTGGGCCGACCTGCCGCGCCCAATCCAAAGCGGCGATGTTATTATCGCGAAATAGTGCTGGGCCGCACCTACCAGACTCGCCCAAGCGGTCGAGATGTTTGTGCTGCGCATGCCGCGCGTCCCGAGGCACGTCTTTTGTAATTTCTTTTCGTTTGGGTTGTTGCGTAAACTTTACGCTTGCGTAATAAAGGTTGCTCCGTGTAAAGTCGCCCACTTCAGTTTCGTTACTTGATTGTCACTTTTCTCATCTTATGAACCAGCGCTTAATCTCGGAAATTGGTCGCACCCAACGACTTGAAATTATTAACTCGCTAAAACGCACCAAGGGGATGTCCGTCAACGAGCTCGTGGATAGAATGAAGATGAGCTACATGGGCATCAAGCAGCATTGCCTTACCCTCCAACGCGACGGTTATCTCGATACCTGGCGTCGCCCGCAAAAGATGGGTCGTCCGGAAATGGTCTATCGACTCACCCGACGCAGCCATGACCTTTTTCAGGCGGACAGCCATCAGTTTACACTGGAACTTCTGAGGGCGGCACAGGAAATCTACGGACCAAACGCCCCAGAGAAGCTTCTCTATAATATTTTTGAAAAGAAAACAGCAGCAATAAAGGCGAGGACGAAAGGAGACACAGTGGCCGAACGTGCCAAATGGCTGGCCAATGTACGCGATGGAGAGGGCTACATGTCCCAGTTCATCAATAATCACCACGACGGTGGGCCCAGGATTATCGAGTGTCACTCTCCGATTTTAAATCTGCTGGATCGTTATCCGATCGTAGGCCGGCTTGAACAGGACATGTTCGAGGCTGTGTTACGCACGAAGGTGCGCCGGCAAATGATGCGCAACTCGGGGTTATACGAGTGCGCGTTCTATTTCGCCGAATAGACGCAAGCGTTAGGGACTGGCGTTCCAGTTCGGGGGCGATACATCACAGCGCGATTTCCCTGCCAATTGATTTGCTCTTTCGCTGTCCGCGAATCTCGGTTGATTGAAGCCCCATGGCTCGGGCTTTTCCTTTCGTCGTCATCGAGAATTTACAGCCGCTGATCGACGGCGGGCGCTACCCAATAAAGCGCATCGTTACCGAAGACCTGGTTGTTGAAGCGGACATTTTCAAGGATGGGCACGACATCGTCGCGGCGATCCTCAAATGGCGTGTTCTGGGGAAACGCGCATGGCGGGAAACACCGATGAATTTTGTTGATAACGATCGCTGGCGCGGCGTCTGCACTTTGTACGATCAGGATATTCACGAGTACACCGTTGAAGCATGGACAGACACTTTTCGCAGCTGGCAGGCCGAGTTCGCAAAGAAATTTGAAGCCGGTATTTCCGATCTTCGGAGCGAAGCGCTGGAGGGCGCGGCCCTGGTGGAAGCTGCCGCCAGTCGCGCCCGGGATCGGGCGGACCGCAAGCGGCTGCTGGAGTTTTCTCGGAAGATTTCGACCGGGGCTAATTCAGAAATTAACGCGCTCGCACAATCAGGCGAGCTGGAGGTGCTGATGGCGACGTACCCCGATCGCCGCGCTGCCACGCAGTACGAGCCGGCTCCCCGCGTCGTTGTGGATCGCCCGGCGGCGTTAATCGGAGCGTGGTACGAATTTTTTCCGCGCTCGGCAGAAGGCCACGGAGATCGTGGATCGACGTTTCGCGATTGTTTGTCTCGAGTGGACGACGTTAAGGCGATGGGGTTCGACGTTATCTATTTTCCGCCCATTCATCCAATTGGTCATACTAATCGAAAAGGGCGCAACAACTCGACCACCTGCGAACCGGGCGATCCCGGCGTGCCATGGGCGATCGGTAGCGAAGCTGGCGGACATAAGGCGGTCGAGCCTTCACTCGGGACGCTCGACGATTTCGACTGGCTTCAGAAGGAGGTGCGCAAACGCGGAATGGAAATTGCGCTCGATTTCGCGATCAATTGTTCACCCGATCACCCTTACGTAAAAGAGCATCCTGAGTGGTTCTACAAACGCCCGGATGGCACCATCAAGTACGCAGAGAATCCGCCGAAAAAGTACGAAGACATTTATCCGTTGAATTTTCATTGTGAAACCTGGCGCGAACTTTGGGCGGAGCTGAAAAGCGTCGTGCTGTTTTGGGCCGAGCGCGGAGTGCGCATTTTTCGTGTGGATAATCCGCACACCAAACCAGTCGCGTTCTGGGAGTTTCTGATCAAGGGAGTGCGCGAAAAATACCCCGAGACGATTTTTCTCTCCGAAGCGTTCACCAGGCCAAAGATGATGAAGGCTCTGATGAAAGCCGGCTTTAGCCAGACCTACACATATTTCACGTGGCGAAATTCAAAGCACGAGCTGATCGAATATTTTACGGAACTGACTCAAACCGAAATGAGCGAATATTTTCGGGCCAACCTTTGGCCGAACACACCTGACATCCTTCCATTTGCGCTTCAAGAGGGCGGACGGCCCGCATTCATGATTCGGGTAGCTCTCGCGGCGACGCTTTCGCCCCTTTACGGCATCTATAGCGGATATGAGCTTTGCGAGAATGAAGCATTGCCCGGTCGCGAGGAGTATTTGGATTCCGAAAAATACCAATACAAGGAGCGGGATTGGAATGCGCCGGGAAACATCAAGGATTGGACCACCCGGCTGAACAAAATCCGAAAGGAAAACCGCGCGCTTCAGGTTTACACAAACCTGCGATTCCACGCCGCTGACAACGACGCCATTCTATTTTACAGCAAGATGACGGCGGCGCGTGATAACATCATTCTCGTCGTCGTGAATCTTGATCCATATCGGAAGCAAAATTCATTTGTGCACGTCCCAATTGGGACCTTCGGACAAATGGAGAGCGACGCCTATGAGGTACTGGACCTGCTCAGTGGCGCCACTTACACCTGGCACGGCCCCTGTAACTACGTCGAACTCGATCCCGCCGTTCAACCCGCGCATATCTTTCTGGTGCGCCGGTGAGATTTGGTTATTTGTGTTTCGCAACTCGGACGTGCTCCCCGTGTTTGTTCTGTCAGTGGCATATTTGCATCGGCTGATGGCCCTGCATATCATTACAAAATTTCAGGCATGAAGATTTGGGTCTTGTTGTTTGCCGCGCTGGGGAGCGCGTCGCCTGTGATCGCACAAGAGGTCACAGCCACACCGCCTTTGGTACCTGAGCGCTCGCACACCATTCTGGAGACGCTCGTTAAAGCCGGTCCTGTGATGATTCCGCTGCTTTTGCTCTCGATCTTTTTTGTCATGTTGGTTGTGGTCTACCTACTGACAATCCGTCGTGGCGCAGTCGTTTCGAGCGGCTACATGGCAACGGCAGACGCCCTTTTGCGCAAGCGTGATTATCTGGGATTGCTCGCTGTTTCTAATCGACATGGGGAGGCGATCGCGCGGGTCGTACAAAAAGTGCTCGATTTTTCGACAAAGAACCCGAACGCAGATTTGCAGCAGGTCCGTGAGATTGCCGAGACAGAAGGAACGCGAGTTGCTGCGAATTTGAATAATCGGGTCATTTATCTTGCGGATATTGGAATGATTGCGCCCCTGCTGGGCCTGCTTGGCACGGTTTTCGGAATTATCCATTCCTTCGGGGCGTTGGGAGCCGATATCGGCTCGGCGCGCTACGTGGCGTTATCGCGCGGCATCAGCGAGGCCCTCATCAACACAGCTGCCGGGCTGGCGATCGGCATTCCAGCGATGGTTTTCTATGCGTTCTTCCGGGGCAGAGCACAAAAACTGATCTCAGAATTGGAAGCGGCCACGACGCATGTGCTGGCTTTGCTTTCGCTGCAATATGGCAGGCCTCAGCGAACTCCTGTGCTGATCGAAGAGGAATTGTAGCAGCTGTTTCATCCCAATGAATCTGCGTGGTCACGCCCCCCTGCATCACCCCGGTATCCAACTGGCGCCGTTGGTCGATGTGCTATTGCTCTTGCTGATTTTCTTTCTGCTGACGTGGAACGCAGCCAGAACCGAAAACGAACTTGACGTAAAAGTGCCGAAAGCATCGGCTGCAAAAGAGAAAACTGCGCCGATCGGTGATGTCATCGTTAACGTTAAGGCAGACGGTAACGTAGTGGTCAACCGGCGCACTCTAAGCAGTGCCGAACTGAGCGAATTACTAAAAAGCCTCGTTCAATTGAACTCTGAGCAAGCTGTCGTAATCCGGGGCGATGAAGCCGGTGCTTACAAGAACATCGTTGGCGTGTTAAATATTTGCACCGAGGCAGGGATAACCAACGTAGCTTTCGCTACAGCAAAATGAAAACGAGCCGCATCGCAGCCAGTCTTCTCGGACTGGCGATGCTGCTTTGGACGGCAAGCATCGCCATTGCTCAATCAGAGCCGGAAGTTCGCAGGGCGCGTCCTGTGGATGAACCGCCGCCCGTTCCGCGCGCGCTTCCCGCAGATGAATCAGTCGACAGAGTTCTGCGTGCTTTGAAGGCGGAGGAGTCTTCAGAATCCTCACAGCATGATGGCGAGGGGGGAGCTCAGCGTCAGCTCGATTACGCGAACGGTCTGTTTACTCGCAAGCTTTACGATCTGGCAGCCCCCGAATATCAAAAATACCTCGACGATTATCCCGGGCGAGCTGGACGGGCGAACGCCTACTTTTCGCTCGGTGAATGCTATCGAAATCTCGGTCGCGCCTCGGCTGCTCGTACGAACCTCCAGAAAGTGCTCAACGATTATGCCGATAGCGAATTTGCCGGACCGGCGGCGTACGCGCTCGCTGAGATGGTGTTCGCGGACAAAGATTACGCAGCGGCATTTCCACTCTTTCATCGTTCCGCCGGGAAATCAAAAGAAGCAGCAGTAGCACTTTCTGCGCACTATTTCGAAGGGCGCTGCCTGGAAGGCCTTGGTCGTAAGGAGGAAGCGGCGAATATCTATGCCGAGGTTGCTGAGGCGGCCAATCCGAACCCTTTCCGCGAAGACGCGCGAATTACTGCGGCATCGATCTTCGTAGCGCGAGGAAGAAAGATTGATGCGCTGAAGCAGTACGAAGCTCTTGCTAACGAAGCCCAGAAACCGGCGTTAAAAGCAGAATCCGCAGTGCGCGGCGGAATGATCGCGCTCGATCTTGTGCAGGCTGACAAGGCCAAAACAGACAAGGTCATGGCTGGCCGGGCCGAGGCATTATTGCGAAAGGGGCGCTCCCTTCCCGACGCCGGACAATTCCGCCCGATCGCACAGGTGGGTCTGCGAAAATTGCAGTATCAGACCGGACAATACGCGCAATTGCTCGCTGAGTACAAAAAAGAGCAGGTGAATCTTCCGGAGGCCGCCCAGGCCGAAGTGTTACTCCTCGCGGCGAACAGTCAGCGCCAACTGGGTAACTCGAAAGAGGCTGAAGCGTTGTACCGCCAGATCGTTGCGAAATATCCGGATCGAGAGGAGGCAAAGGATGCTGCCTATCAGCGGCTGATCAACGTTTACAACTCCGATCCCTCTGCGCTGATTTCCGCAGTCGATGAGTTTCTTGCAACAGATCCGACCAGCGAACGCGCTGATCAGGCGAAGCTTTTGAAGGCCGAAGCTCTGTACAAGCAACAGAATTGCGCGGAGGCAGTTCCGCTTTACGAAGAACTGCGCGCATCTCAGCTTTCCGCGAAATTGCGCGCTGAGGCTGCGTACAAACTTGGATTGTGCCACGTGCAGGCCAAAAACACTCCTGGCGTGATCGAAGCCTTCACCTATTACGTGCAGGCGTTTCCAGATGATCCTCAGGTTCCGGCTGCCCTCGCTCAACGGGCCCTGGCCTGCGAACAGGACAAGAACTACACCGCCGCGGTCGCGGATCTAAACACGATCCTCACCAGGTATCCCAAAGCACACGAACGGGAGGCCGCTTTGCAGCTAAAGGCGTTGATCCTCGGACAGCAGGAAAATACCAAGGGCATGACGGACGCTTTTCGCCAGCTTTTGAGAGAATACCCCAAGAGTTCGGCGGCGGCGCAGGCGCAATATTACATCGGCAAGGCTGCGTTTGAGTCAAAGGATTACAAGACGGCGCTGAACGCGCTCAACGCTGCGCGCCAATTGAACAAGGAGCAGTACTACAACCTTGCGTCGCTCCGGATCATGCTATCTCAGTTTTATTTGAAAGATCGCCCCGCGCTCACGAAAGAGGTAAACAGTTTCATGGCTAACAGCCCGAATACAAATGTTCCCCCGGAAGTTCTGGAGTGGCTCGGAATTGGCTTTTACAACGAGAAAAATTTCCAAGCCGCGGAAAAATACCTGAGTGCGCTCCGCAAGACTGATGATCCTGGCAACGTTAAACCCGATTTCTTGTTTTACCTTGGAGACACTGCCACCAAGCTGAAGAACCTGCCAGAAGCAGAGGATGCCTTTGCCAAGTACTTGCAGACAGCGAAAGACCCGGCTGGAAAGGCGAAGGTATTACTCGCGCTCGGTGCGGTGAAGATCAGCGCCCATAAACCCGACGACGCTCAAAGAATCGCTGAAGAGATCATGACTTTGCAACCGGAGGGCCGCGTCAATGCAGAGGCGCGTTTGCTGGCCGGCGAAGTTCAACTGGAACGCGGGAATTTCGATGATGCCGGCAAAGCCTTTAAAGGAGTCGCTTTGCTTTACGATGACCCGGCCATCACTCCACGCGCACTCGACAAGGCAGCACTGGCGTATCGGCAGGCGGGCAACATCGATGAAGCAGAACGCCTTTCGCGAGAACTGCACGAGCGATATCCGAATTACGCAGGCGGATAAGCAAAGAAAGCTAGGGCGACGGTCGATAACAAAACTGGCGGCAGGGAAGCCGTCATTTCTTGGGAACGGTCGCGATACCCCATGGGCCGTCCCCAACCTTGATACGGCGCAATTCTTTGCGCGATTTCACGTCAACAACTGAAACGTCGTTCGACGCGCCATTTGCGGTGTAGAGTTTCGATCCGCTTGGGTCGAGCGCGATGCTCCAGACTCGACCTCCAACTGGAATCGTCGCCACTATTGCGTTCTTTTCGGTATCGATAACTAAAACCGTATTTCCGCGGCCGGTCGATACGTAAAGCTCCTTTCCATCTTTGGCCATCGCGGTGCCCATCGGGAGTGCGCCTGTTGGCAACTGGATTTTTGATAACAATTTGTGCGATGCTGTATCAAGAACCGCAACGTAGCCGCCATTCTCGCAAGCAACGTACGCGCGCGAGCCATCAGGTAGAAAAGCGACGTTCCGCGGTCGCCCGCCTGTTTCGATCGTTGCGACTACCCGTTGTTGATCAGGATCAATCGCAAATACTTCGCCTTTCTCTTCACAGGTGACATAGACTTCGCCACTCTGTGGGTTTACCCCAACGCCTTCCGGTTCCTCCGAAACTTTCACTTTACCGCGAGACTGCCCGGAGTTCAGATCCACAATCAGAGCGCTCGCATCGTCTTCATTGGCGATAAAGGCGAATCTTCCATCCTTGCTTATCGCGAATTGCTCAGGATCCGAACCGACGTGCCAGCGATCAATTAACCTGTGCTCCACCGGATCAATTACACCCAGGCCGTCGGCCGTCTTGTCCGCCGGCGCGCGACTTTCATCCAGGCCCGGCGCCATTCGTGGCGAACCGCTCAATGTCACAAAAAGTCGTTTACCGTCCGGAGCTGCGTGAATCCCACGTGGTCTCTTCCCTGCCCTGAAAGTCGCAACGACCGCGTCCGTCGCGCCATCAATGACGCTGATATCGCCGGACCGTTCGTTACTAACATAAACAAAATAGTCGGGCGATTCAGCGCAAACAAAAGACGCGCCCGCTGCAAACAGGACGATCGGGAATACACAAAAACGAAATCTCATTTCGCAACTAAACCGCGCTCGGTTGAGCGAGCAAATTGAACGTTGGACGTTGAGTGCTGAACGTTGGACGTTGAGCCTGTGATCCCGCACGACAAACTTTTCATTCCGGGTCCTGTTGAAGTCTCGGAGAAAACTTGGACGGCTTTTTCACGTCCGATGATCGGGCATCGCGGCGAGGATTTTAAGAATCTTTACCGTGCGATTCATCCGGGCCTTCAAACTTTGTTCGGAACAAAGCAGCCAGTGTTCCTTTCCACTTCTTCAGCGTGGGGTGTGATGGAAGCTTCCATCCGGAACCTGGTTGATCGCGGCGTGCTTTGCTGCATGTGCGGCGCGTTCTCGGACAAATGGTTCGATGTTGCAAAGCGCTGCGGAAAGGAAGCCGCTCCCCTTCAGGTCGATTGGGGAAAACACATCGATCACAGGGCCATCGATAAACAACTGGCCACTGGAAAGTTCGACACTGTCACCCTGATCCACAGCGAGACTTCGACCGGGGTAATGAATGCGCTCCCGGAAATCTGCAGTGCCCTCGCCAAATACCCTGAGGTGACGCTTGTTCTTGACACGGTCTCCTCGTTCTCGGGCGTCAAGATCGACATGGACGCCCTTGGCATCGACGTGATGCTCACCGGCGCGCAAAAGGCGCTGGCGTTGCCACCAGGTTTTTCATTGTTCTCGGTTTCGGAGAAAGCATTTGCTCGCGCGGAAAAGATCGCGAACCGCGGGTTTTACTTTGATTTTCTCGAGTTCAAGAAGCAGCAAGCGGAATGGATGACGCCTAGCACACCCAGCATAGGACATATGCACGCGCTGCAATCCAAGCTGGAGGAAATTTTCGAAGAAGGCATGGACACGCGCTTTGAGCGACACGCACGCACGAACGCGGCGGTGCATGATTGGGTCCAGCGCGCCGGATTCGAATTCTTCGCCGAGGAAGGCTTCCGTTCAAAAACGCTTACCTGTGTGAAGAACAACAAAGGGATCGACGTGCTCGAGCTGGCGAGAAAGCTTCGCGAAAAGCATCACCTGGTGATAGATCCCGGCTACGGCAAAATCCGAGGTAAAACCTTTCGCCTTTCCAACATGGGCGACGAAACCGAAGAAACGGTGGAGCATCTGCTCAGCTGTCTGGATGATGTTTTATAGTTGGCTGGGCGAACGTACCCCACGGAATCGAAAGCGGTCATCCCGAGCCGCGAAGACGGCGAGGGAGCTGACAATCGATGGTTGATCACGCAAGCGACATTTGTATCTGCAATACAGATTTTGCAGGATCCTTCGACTTCGCTCGGCTCATGATGACAGAAGAAAGAACACATTTCTGATGGTTGTCGTTGGGCAAATGGACAAGTTACTCGGCATGAAGATTCGCGCCCTGATTCTGATTTTTCCTTTGATCCTCGTTTTCCTTATCTCGCTGCGGACAGTTTGCGGAGACCCGGCAGCGATAACGCAGGAGGAACTTATTCGCCGCACCCAGGAGCTCTTCGACGCGGTGGTACCAGGCAACAAGGAGCCGTGGCAAAAATACTTTGCGGATGATTGCATTTTTGCTGACGAAAAAGGCCGCAACCTAAACAAAACACAACTGGTTGCCGATATTACGCCGTTGCCGAAAGGTTATTCGGGCACAATTAAGATCGCGAAGCCCAAAAGTATCATTCACGGCGATACTGCAGTCCTAAGTTACGATCTGGACGAAACTGAAACCATCTTCGGCCAGAACCTCACCGCTCGTTATCACGTAACTGACACGTGGCTGCGGCGCAACGGTGTCTGGCAAATCGTCTCCAGCCAGGCAATGCGTTACTACGAGGATCCCGCTGCTGGTAGGATCGATTCCAAAAAATTCGCGGATTTTAGCGGCAGTTACGAACTGGCCCCCGGTCAAACGAGACGAGTTTTTTCCGAAGGCGAAAATTTATATGTCGAACGCAACGGAAAGCGCGAACAACTTCTGCCTGAAGGATCCGAAATCTTCTTCCGAAAGGGCGTCGAAGGTCGCATTCTATTTCGCTACGCTGAAAATGGGAAAGTGGATGCCCTTATCGATCGCCGAAACAATGAAGACGTCGTGTGGCGAAAAATGAATTGAGTTAGAAGATCTGACGTAAAAGGTTTCGACCACCGCGCCCAGTTTTCCTCCGGCAAATCGCGGATAACTTCTATTTGGACATCATTCTTCCAGCCGCCTTATGCCAGTGATTGAAACTTCAGATCTTACCAAGGTTTATCGCACCTACCGGAAGGAGCGCGGACTTTGGGGATCAATCAAAGGCCTGGCCAAACGCCATTACGACGAAACGCGCGCGGCCGATCATGTTTCCTTCGCTATCGAACAAGGCGAGTTCGTTGGATTTCTCGGTCCAAACGGTGCGGGCAAGACCACGGTGCTGAAGATGCTTTCAGGATTGCTAAATCCAACGTCGGGTGATGCGCGCGTACTTGGCTTTGTTCCGTGGGAACGACGCAACGAGATGAAACGGCAATTCAGTCTCCTGATGGGCCAAAAAAACGCGCTCTGGTGGGATTTGCCTGCGCAGGAATCACTCGAACTCAATCGCGCCATTTATGGAATCGACCGAGCCAGGTTCAAAAAGGTCGTCGACGGTTTATCGGAGCTCCTGGACGTGCAGGACAAAATGAATGTGATGGTCCGTGAGCTGTCGTTAGGCGAACGAATGAAGATGGAGCTGATCTCAGCGCTCATTCACGAGCCGCGCGTGCTTTTTCTCGACGAACCAACAATTGGCCTGGACGTGGTGAGTCAAAAGCGCGTCCGCGAATTTCTGCGCATTTACAATGAGGAACATCACATCGTCACGTTGCTGACCAGCCACTACATGCAGGACATCGAGGAGTTGTGTCATCGTGTTCTCGTGATCGATCACGGCAGGATATTTTTCGACGGGCCACTGGAAGAAATTGTCGACCGGTTTTCGGGATACAAAATTCTGAGCCTGACTTTCGAAAAAGAGGCGACGCGCGATCTTTCTGCGTTCGGCGAAATAACGGAACAAACGCCTGTGTCGGTGCAGTTAAAAGTTCCTCGCGCGAAAGTCACCGAAACCTGCCGTGAACTGCTCGAGGCTTGCGACGTAAGTGACATTAACGTTCAGGAAGTGCCCGTGGAAGAGGTAATCCGGCAGCTTTTTGGTGAACGCCGAGAATACCATCGCACCACTGATCTGCATGCCACAAAAGCGGCCCAGACTACACAGGCTTGATCGACACGCCATTTGTGGACCAGTGTGGCTAGCGCAAGCTCAAAAAGCTTTCTTTCCCTATGAGATCGTGGAGTCATGTCGTTGAGTGTGCAGTTGTTGCTTTGGCGCTTTTCTCGTGCAAGGGCGGTTTGCAATCGAAGGCAGATGAGAAATCGAAACAGGAGCTGCTGGCGCTGGAAAATCGCTGGCTCCAGGTGGAGGGCGATCCGGTTGCCGTCGAACCTATCCTGGCTGCTGATTTTCTACACGTGGTGCCGGGGGCAATCATCACAAAAGATCAACACCTTCAGTTCCTGCGCGAGCATCCTCCGACTGGCCCACGTCCGGACAAGCATTTCGAGGATTTGCATATACGAGTTTACGGCAAGGCAGGAGTTGTGAATGGCGTGGTGGTGAAAAAGACTGAGCAAGGCGAGCGCCAAACGCTCTTTACCGATGTTTTCGCGTTGCGCGATGGCAAATGGCAGGCCGTTAGTGCACAGGAACTGCCTGTAGCTACCCCCTGACTTGGGATTACGCCTTTGCTGCGGGCGTGTTTGCCGTTAACTCCCAGGGTTAGCGGTTAGCGGCACTTCCAATTTGGAGAAGCTTGGAAGAATACTTTTTTCCATTGCATCGACAAACGTAGGATATTGCGGAGTCCAGCCCAGGCTCCGGAGCTTTGCATTGCTCACACGCTTGTTGGTGTCGCCGCGTTTACGGCGCGCTGCTACGCGTCCAATCGGCGGTGGTGGCCGACTCAGCCTTCGTGCCAACCAGCGGTAGCAGGCACTTTGGAGCAACGGTTCATCGTCAACGATATTGTAGATTTGAGCTTCCTGAAGATCGCCGGTCAGCAAGAGGAAAAGCGCGCACGCGATATCATCGCGATGTGCTTGATTAACGAAGCGATCATTGTCCGGGTCAATGATCGCTGTGCCAGCGAGAAGCTTGCTTACCAACGCCGATCTACCGGGACCGTAGATTCCGGCGAGCCGCGCGACCGTATAACGATGGTCGAGCACCAATTTTTCCGTTTCAAGTAGCAGTCGACCTGTCTCTTCAGGGTTGGTCTCACTTTCTTCGGTCACCCATGAACCGTCGCGTTGGGCGTAGACGCTCGTACTGCTCGTGAACAGCATCCTGGTTCCAACAAACCGATCGAGCAGATTGCGTACGCCGTTCAGATAGATTTGCCGATAACTCTCGGCACCGCCGCCTCGAGAGCTCGCGCAATGAATAATAGCGTCAAATGTTCCGCGGCGCTTCATCACCAGGTCGCGATTTGAAATATCCACCTGACAAACAGGATACCGTTTGTCCGAAAGCGCTGTTACTGATCTCTCAGAAGCAGTCCAGCCTTCCACATCCCAGCCTGCGGCGGCGAACAAATCTGCTGTGGCTTGCCCGACATATCCGCAGCCGGCGATCAAGATTCTCCGCATATTGCTGTAGCCGCTTTCTGCGCGTCACACCCAGCACCTCGGCGCGGCGTCGCAGCTGTGACAAAGCACATGATTACTGACCCTTTACGCCGCGGCTGCGATTTCAATTTCTTCAAACATATTTTTCTGAAGGGCGCGCACTTGTTTAAGACGAATGAGCTCCAGCAGCGCGAGAAAAGTTACAACGACTTCCACGCGCGATACGACGGATCCAAACAAATCGGAAAAACGTAGCCGCGTTCCGTTTGCAACTCGCTGCAAGATAGCATCAATCTTATCTGAGACGCTAAAACGTTCGGCGAAGATTTCCTGCGTGTCCTGCCGCGCTTCGATCCGCCGAATCACCATCTGGAATGCGTTAATCAACTGGAAAATTCCCACCTCTTCCAGGCGCAGCGGTTCCTGCAGCGCCAGGGACGGGCCTTCTCGCGCGAAGATTCGTTCCTGTTCCAATTGCCTTAGATGAAGTTCTGAGGCTGCTTCCTTGAATTTCTTGTACTCGATCAGCTGACGGATTAAATCCCAGCGGGGATCATCTTCCTCGGCGTCCTCTTCAGGGGGTTGTTGATCAACCGGCAGCAGGCTGCGGCTTTTCAGATAAATAAGGTTTGCCGCCATCACGATAAATTCGCCGGCAAGCTCGATATTCAGTTCTTTGAACGCTTGGAG
>DATBEX010000079.1:0-4521 GCA_036558805.1 Candidatus Udaeobacter sp. | reverse complement strand
CTGTCGCTAAACCACCCGGTGTTTAGGCGCACGTATTGGTCCTTGGCAACAGTGAACTCGCCTTTGGAGCGCTGGACATAGTCGCGATACAGCCAATAATCGACGCTCATTTGCAGTGGCGAAGTCAGACGCCAGTCGTTTCGCTCGAATTGCGCGCGTGTCGCAGCGTGTTCGATGTTTGTTGCCAACTCAAATACTTCTCCCGCTTTTTTCGGCGCAGCGATGAAACGCAGAAATTCCCGCGATTTGCTCCAAAGATATTTTTTGCCGCGCCACGTAATGTCTTTCAAGCCGCTGGTGGACCAATTGGCGACGGATGTGAACACGGCTGCGCGTGAAGGAGAGCGCCTCGTTCGCCAGAGGTCAGTCGCTACTGGCTGACGGGTGGCCAGCCATTTCAATCCGTTGGTCGGGACCGGAAAGCTCTTGGTGCCGATATTTTCGCCAAAAGTGAAGAGTGCGTGGTGCCGTCCGAGGTATTGCTTTGTCGATTTTACGCCCTTGTCGACTTTGATTTGCTCGACGCCAGGATCGCTTTCGATGTAGAGAATGCGATTCGAAAGGAGCAGGTCGTCGTTGAACTCTTGCGTTCCGCAGATATTCAAGATTGCATCTGCTTCGCGATAGAGCCCCCGAATCCTACTTAATCGCAGGCCAGCTGTTGGATTGCCCGGCAAATAGCGAGCGCAAAATGCCCAGCGATTTCTGAATCCGAATTCGCGTGACAATCGATTTAGAAGCCGTGTCGTGTAATCAAATTCAGTGGTGATTTCAAATGTCTCCGGGTTGTACGGAACGCGAGCTGAATCTTCGATATAATAGACGTCATGGCCGAGCTGTTGCAGCCCGAGGATGTAATGGATGTGTTGCCAGATCACACCGGCGATGGGCATCGAACCCATGAAGCCCATCACTACGATCCGCTTGCGCTTCATCGAAGAGCAAACGTTCGACGTTCAATGTCTAACACCCAACGCCCAACGATCTGGATTGAGAGTTGGGTGTTCGGTGTTGAATTTTGCGCGTTTAACTCGGTCATTGCTGAAACCTCTTGACGAGCGCGGCAGGGTTTCCTGCAACGACTGTGTTCGGTTCGACGTTTTTTGTGACCACTGATCCCGCGGCAACTACAGAATTTTCGCCGATTGTGACGCCTTTCAAAATCACTGCGTTCATGCCAATCCAGACATTGTCCGCGATTTTTACAGGAGCGGTTTTCAATTTGGGGCGCGCGGGCCGATTCTTGAAGTAAGGCGCCAGGGCCTGTGCGTCGACGAGACGCTGAGCCGGTTCGAGTGGGTGAAAATCGGAATCCGCAATGCCGACGTTCCAGGAAACCAGGCAATGCGATCCGATCTCGATATTCTCGTCAGCCATGATCAGCGCGCCATTCAGCAGCGTAAAATCACCAATCGAGCACCGGCCGTGTTCGCCGACAGAAAACGAACACCCGGCGTAACATGAAACGTGTTTACCGATAATGACAGCGCCCGATTTTTTGTTCCGCAACTTTCGAAAGATTTGCGCGCTCTCGCAATAAAACCCCTCGCCGAATTCCACGTTTGACGGAATTGGATCAGTCCACCAGTCGCCTTCGACATGTCGGTCTTCCTTAACGTTACTCAATGCGCTACCTCTGTTGGGAATTTGCCAGACGCGTACAACTTCGCGTAAATCCCGCCGCGCGCGATCAGTTCCGGGCCGCGGCCTTTTTCGACGACGCGTCCGTGTTCAAGAACGATGATTTGATCGAGGCCGTGAATCGTCGCCAGGCGATGCGTGGCAATCATGGTTGTCCGGCCGCGCATCAATTCCTGGATCGTATCCATGATCGCAGCTTCGGTTGCCGGATCTAGTGCCGACGTGGGTTCGTCCAGTAGCAAGATCGGCGCGTTCTTCAAAAATGCCCGGGCAATGCCGATTCGTTGCCGTTGACCGACGCTCAGGTGCCCACCTCGTTCGCCGACGGGGCTCGCATATCCCTCCGGCATTTGCTGAATGAATTCGTCTGCCTGCGCGCGCCGCGCCGCTTCGATGATTTCTTCCTCCGTCGCATCAGGTCGGCCATATGCGATGTTCTCCCGGACAGTCGTAGAAAAAAGCAGAGTGTCTTGTAAGACGATCGCGATCTGCGCACGCAAGCTTTTCTTTGTGATTTCCCGTACGTCACGGTCATCGAGCATGACGAAACCCGCGGAAGGATCGTAAAATCGAGGCACCAAACTCATCAAAGTGCTTTTGCCCGCGCCAGTGCCGCCAACGAGCCCGACAATCTGGTTTGGTTCAATCCGGAGATCGATATCGCGCAAGACCTGTCGATCGCCCGCGTAACCAAAATTTACGCATTGGAAGGCGATTGCGCCTTTGGCGGATGAGATAGCCACCGCGTTCGGCGAATCCCGCACGTCATCGGCCCGTTCCAACACTTCGAAACAACGTTTTGCGCCAGCTGTGGCGCCTTCCATCGCCCAGGCCGTGTAGGTAAGCGACTCAAGCGGCTGATAAAGCATCAGCAAATACGCGCTGAAGACCAACAACGATCCGAGGGTTAGCGTTCCGGCCAAGACGTGCAACGAGCCGATGTAGTACATCGCAGCCGTGCCAACAACCATCAGCGTGCTGATCACCAGTGCGCTGTTTATGTTTGTCAACGTTAGGCGGAGGTTAGCTTGCAAACTCTGCCGTGCTTGTTGTTGGAATTGGCGCACCTCAAATTCCTCGCGCCCGAATGCGTGGACCATTCGAATCGAGCTGAGACCTTCCTGAGCCTGAGTGAGGACTGCGCTTTCCTGTTCCTGGATTGTGGTCGATTCACGACGGATCCGCTGCGCGAACAGATAGATTGTGCCAACCACCAGCGGGACGATCGCAAGCGACACCATTGTGAGCTGCCAATCGAGGCGCAACATGATCAGGAACGTTCCGATCAACGTGATGGTTGACGCAAAGATGTTTGTGAAGCCCTTGTTGTAGATCGTCTGAATTGATTGTGAATCGTAAGCGACACGAAAGCTGGAATCGCTGGAACGACGCGCATCGTGGAACTTGAGAGAGAGCGATTGCAAATATGAGTAAAGATCGGTGCGCAACTTGAGTAGTGATTGCAGTCCAATTTTCACAAAGAGATAATTTGTGACCCAATTCATGATTCCCCAGAAAAGCTGGATCACGATGAGGGAAGCACACAGCAGAGGAATCCAAGTCCGCCAGTCAGTGCGTGCTGTGGGGCCCGGACGAAGAAAATCGTCCACGATTAGTTTGAACGGCCAGGGCTTGAGCAGGTTCAGCCCAATGCCGATGAGCGACAAGAACAATCCAAGGATCGTTTGTCCGAGGAACGGACGGTAGTAACGAAGAACGCGCCGGTAGATCGCCATCTCAATTTCGGATTGCAGATTGTCGTTTTTAGACTGAACTAGGGCGAGCTTTATTGCGGCTCGACATCCTGAGATTCCTCGACTTCCCTCGGAATGACAATATGCATCATCTTCTGCAAATCTGGTTCGGTTGGGTTCAAGAATGGGGTTACCCTGGCATCATCCTACTGATGGCAATGGAAAGCTCCATCTTTCCCGTGCCGAGTGAGATTGTGATTCCGCCGGCGGCGTTTCTTGCCACACAGGGACGATTTAATGTGTGGGGCGTGATCGCCGCCGGCACATTTGGTTCGTGGTTGGGCGCGAGCGTGACTTACTGGGTCTCACGTTGGCTCGGCCGGATCGTAATTGTGAAATGGGGCCGCTTCTTCATGATCAGCGAGGCAAAACTAATTCGGGCCGAGGATTGGCTTCATCGTTACGAGGCCGGTGGGATTTTTTTTGCACGACTACTGCCAGTGATTCGGCATCTCATCTCCATCCCGGCGGGCATCGTTCGAATGAACTTCACTACTTTCAGCATAATGACGTTCGTCGGTTCGGCTCTCTGGTGCGGAGTGCTGTCCTGGTTTGGACAGACGGCTATCACGCCCGACATGTTACGGGATCCAGAGGGGATGGCCTCGGCGTTGAAAGCGAAATCGCATCTGATCGTCGCCGCCGTGCTAGTGTTGTGCGTCCTGTATTTTGTAGTAATGCGGCTGACTAAGCCTCGATCACCGGCATAAATTCGCCCGTGACACCGCCTGCGGCGGCGACCTATCGCCATAGGTGCCTACCCCGCACAGTGCAGAGTTGGTGTTTTAAAATTGAACAAATGTGTCGGTGAGCGGTCAGTTCTAAAGTGTATAAGAGATGAATAACTGCATAGGGCTTATGGATGAGATATTCACAAATGGAAATGGTATTGGAATTGCTTCTCTAAACGGAAGCAACGGTATGAAAAGCAATCGACAAATTTTAAAGTCTCGAAAATTTTCGAGCCTGTCACTGGGTGATCTGATCCTGGCGGTCAGTTCGTGCACGAGTAGCAACAGAGAAACGGTCGCGACTGTAGCAGACCTTTTCGCCAGTGGGCAGGTGCGTCTCCACGACAACGGACGCTTCTTGCGCGCCCGTGTTTGTTAAGCCGGTTTCGCTATTT
>DATBEX010000078.1:0-28081 GCA_036558805.1 Candidatus Udaeobacter sp. | reverse complement strand
AGCCAGTGGCCGGAGTCGGCACAAAAGGAGTTGGCCGAAAAACTCGCCACACCGCATTTCATTCCCGAGCTGAGAAACCATTCCCATGCTGGCAATCTCACTCGGAAATTGATCGAGCGTGGTTTCAGCGACCAGCAGATCGAAAAAATTCTTCGGAGAAACTGGCTTCGGATTTTTAAAGAGTGGCTGTAGCCGCCAAATGTGGACACAAATGCCTGTGACTTGCTGCTAACGAATTTGCTTGGCTTCTGAAGAACTTTTGGTCATCCTCAAGGACTTGTGAGGGCTCTCTCCACTGCGCTCTCCTCGCGACAGCTTTCCCTATTTATCACTGACGATAGCACGGTCGCCAGAGAGGGAATTGCTACGGGTATTCATCCGGACACCGGCCCGCGCGGTGCGCGGACTGTATCGCTCACTCCGAATTCCAGACGGAATAATTTTCCGACAAAAGCGGTGACTTAAATGACGTGATTATTGAAATCCGATAACTCCAAACAAACTAAGAGAGATTCAAGCTATGATACGACTAAC
Organism: Candidatus Udaeobacter sp.; assembly: GCA_036558805.1. GTDB lineage: Bacteria > Verrucomicrobiota > Verrucomicrobiia > Chthoniobacterales > UBA10450 > Udaeobacter. Next base: position 27,547 of record DATBEX010000078.1, on the reverse strand, counting down.
ACAGGTACGCTCAGTTCTCCTGATTGCAGGTTTGCTATCCTCACTGCCTGGGAGTTCATCCTTGGTAACAACCGTGAGTGCCCAGGGACGGAACAACGCAAAGCAAAAGACAGAGGAATCAACCCGAGATGCGCCGCCAGATACGACACCGTACAGGCGCCCGGCGGTTCCTAGGGATTACGCCCCAAAAGGCACAAGACCAATTCCGCTCGTGCCCAGCGTGTTCATCGTGGACACGGTGGTGAACAACACTGACCCAAACCTCACCAACACCGATACGTTTAACGATGGTGAAACGTCTATAACAGTGAATCCGGAAAACCACGACGAAATTGTCGTCACCGCCTTTTCAGGCAGTTGGGGCACCCATGCACCTCTTTGGCACTCGACGGATGGAGGGAATATTTGGACCAAACGATTTACCATCCCTGCGCCGCCTGGTATCGCGGCAAGTGGCTGTCCTTGTGATCAGACCATTGATTACGGAATGTCCAGCCAAATGTCTGGCACTTTTCTAATCAGCGACATCTTTAGCGGCATAACCACCAACCCCGCAAATGCAGCCGCGTGGAACTGGCTTGTGATTGGTGGCGTCACGCAGACTACAAACGTTAATAACTCACCGCCACCTGGAGGAGTAGATCAACCCTGGTTGCTTGTAAACGTGGACCCGCTGATTCCAACCCAGGACAATGTTTATGACGCCTATGACGACTTTACTAACGGAAATAACTGCGTGGGAGATGCGTGCAATGAACGAGTATCAGTTTCCTACGGGGCAAACCCGCCTGATTTCACCGTTGATAACCAATCCGGAACATCTACAGGCAGTATCAACCCGGGTCACCGGCTGGCGGTCGACCGACGAAACGGTTTTATCTACAGCCTATTCCAACGCAATATCGCTCCGGGAGCCGGAGGATCGAAAAACATCGACTACATGCTTAACCGCTCGACGGATGGCGGAGCGACATGGAACCTCAATGCGATGCCTGGTGGCATCATTGTGGGGAATGGCGATAGCACTCAGCCAACTCCCAAGTTCGGAACTGTGAATGCTCTCCTCGGCGGTGTAGACCATGCTGGCGTAGATCCACATAACGGCGACGTGTACTATGTTTACGGCAGTCGCGATGCCGGCACCGGCAATGATCGCCTTGCGATCCGTCGAATCCAAGACAATGGAGGCGGTGGTGTGATAGTGGGACCAGAAAACTTCGTAACCGGTCAGGTAGAAGCTGCAATTCCGTCGGTTGCAGTAACGCGTGATGGAACGGTCGGCGTCTTCTACTACACTTTCGATGGGATGTCGGTGGATAATTTTCCGATCTTCTCGGCTCATCTTGCACAAAGCACTGATCAGGGCGCTACCTTCACCGATCAGGTCTTGTTAACCTTTCTTTCTTCGGCCATGGACAATGGCAATTCCAGACAGCGGGTACTGGGCGACTATATGCAGATGAAAGCTGTCGACGATTGCTTTTATGGGGCTTTTACGGCAAATGGCGTTCCATTTGGCCGGCCTTTCGCCAATCACGACCCAATCTTCTTTAGGACCTGCGCCGGACTAAGGACTACTCCAACGCCAAGACCTCGTCCAACCCCGGCGCCGCGTCCGACACCGTCCCGTTAGCAAGAAGCATTGCGTAACAACAATCTAACGAGCGGGAACAGAAATTGTGTACGTGATCAACGCACAAACGACGACCATGCCGATCATGGCGATGATGAATATCCCGTCAGCGATCCTTTCGAGGCGATGCATCCTGCGCAGACCGCGTGAGCGAAGCGCCCAATAGGAAAGCAAACAGGAAATCAAAAAAAGAAGGGCGTCGGCAGCCAGAAAATCATCCGCAAGCGTATCCGCGGTTCCAAGTGTGATAACAACGCGAATCAATCCAATTACCGTCAGACAAACGCCGACCATCGCGGAAGAGACCGTGAAGATCTGGATGCAAATGTCCTGCTCGAGGTGGCTATTCGTATCACGTTTCGGCCGAGTTTCTCCTCTCATGCGACCAATACTTAGACTAGTCGCGAAAGGGACTGTTCAGAGAATTCCTAGGTTCTCAGCCCGTCATCGCGGACATCTCGCTCGTAACTCGCATTTGATGAATTTTGCTTGTCATCTGAACGATTCTTGGCCACCCTCAAAAACTTGTGAGGGCCCTCTCCACTGCGCTCCCCTCGCGACAGCCTTCTGTAGTTATTGCTGACGACAGCACCGTCGCCAGAGAAGGACTTGTTGCGATTATCCAGCGTGTTCTGGGCTATACAGTGGAGGGGTTCGCAACGGATGAAAGGACCACGCGAGAGCTCTCGGAAAAGCATCAGCCAGATCTGCTTGTCATTGAACCATTCCTTGGTCATGCCGACGGAATTTTTCTTCTGAAACAACTTGCTGCGCGTTTTCCCCAAGTTCGTATCCTCGCCGCATCGCGGCAGCCCGAAGAAATTTACGCAGAACGCGCGTTGCGCGCCGGCGCCTCCGGCTACTGGATGAAAACCAGTACGCGGGAAGAGTTAATCCGTGCGATCGATACGGTGCTCGCAGGCGAGCTTTATGTCAGCCCCCGGATCGCATTGCGAGCTGTTCACGAGGTCGTCAACCGCCCCGCAACACATCCCAAGATACCTAACCTGACCGACCGCGAACTGCATGTCTTTGCCCTCAGTGGTGCCGGTCTCGGAACCAGCCGGATCGCGCAAGAACTCGGGATTAGTCCTAAAACCGTCGAAACGTATCACGAGCACATCAAACTCAAGTTGGGCTACCGCGACGCTGACGCGCTGCGCCGTGGCGCGCGGGAGTGGTTTGGGGTGAATCACCGTTAGTAGTTGGACAGACACCCGGGCATGTCAATCGGGGACTGGGCGCCAAAAATATCCGGCAGAGTCCCTGATAGACGATCAAACGCGCAACGCGCTAGTCTCACGGCCCAATAGCGAGGATCGAAGCCATGAAAAGACTAACAAAGACAGGCTTAGCTGTGGCAATTGCAGGCATCGTATTGTTATTAAAAGGAAGTTCACCGTTAGTGACAACGGCGATTGCCCAAGGTCAGAACATTCCACAACAACGGGCAGAAGAATCGACCCGCGATGCACCGCCAGACACCACACCCTACAAACGACAGACAGTTCCTGAGGATTACGCCCCAAAAGGCACAAGACCGATTCCGCTTCTGCCGTCAGTTTTTATCGTGGACGTCGTCGTGAACAACACCGACCCGAACCTGACGAATACCGATACATTCAACGATGGCGAAACGTCTATAACAGCGAATCCAACAAACCCAAACGAAGTTGTCGTCACGGCCTTCTCAGGCGGCTGGGGGGCCAATGCGCCTCTTTGGCACTCCACTGATGGAGGGAATATCTGGACCAAGCAATTTACAATCCCTGCACCGCCCGGCATAGCGGCAGGCGGATGTCCGTGTGATCAAGCCATCGATTACGGAACGGCTAATCAGATGTCTGGCACTTTTCTCATCAGTGATATCTTTAGCGGCACAACGACAAACCCTGCGAGCGCTGCTGCTTGGAACTGGCTGGTTATTGGCGGTCTCACACAGCCTACAAATTTCAATAATTCGCCCCCGCCCGGAGGCGTGGATCAGCCGTGGCTTCTAGTCAATGGGGACCCGACGATTCCGGCCCAGGACAATGTGTATACGGCCTATGACGATTTTACTAACGGATCCAATTGCGTGGGGGATGCGTGCATCGAACGAGTATCTGCCTCTTACGGTGTCAACCCGCCTAACTTCACCGTTGATAACCAGTCCGGTACAGCAACAGGTAGCATCAACCCCGGTCACCGGCTTGCTGTGGACCCGCGAAATGGCTCCGTCTACAGCTTATTCCAGCGGAATATCGCTGCGGGGGCAGGGGGTTCGAAAAACATCGACTATATGCTTAACCGCTCCACGGATGGCGGAGCCACGTGGTCCCTAAACGGAAACGCGGGCGGCATTATTGTGGCCAATGCCGACAGCACGCAGCCGCAACCTAAATTTGGCACTGTCAACGCGCTGCTTGGAGGGGTAGATCACGCCGCTGTGGATCCGACTAACGGGGATGTTTACTACGTTTACGGCAATCGCGATGCCGGTACCGGCAATGATCGCCTCACCATTCGTCGAATTCAGGACGACGGAGGAGGTGGCGTGACTGTGGGACCAGAAAACTTTGTGACTGGTCAAGTAGAAGCCGCCATTCCATCGGTTGCAATAGCCAGCAACGGAATAGTCGGCGTTTTCTATTACACGTTCGATGGTTTCTCGCCAGATAGCTTCCCAATCTTCTCGGCCCATCTGGCACAGAGCAGCGACCAAGGCGTTACTTTCAGCGACCAGGTGCTGTTGACATTTCTGTCCTCTGCCATGGACAACGGTGATGCCAGGCAGCGGGTGCTGGGCGACTACATGCAGATGAAGGCGTTGGACACTTGCTTTTTTGGATCTTTCACGGGAAACGGCGTTCCTTTTGGTCGGCCCTTCGCAAACCACGACCCGATCTTCTTCAGAGTCTGCGTTGGGGAAGCGGACCTGGCACTCACAAAAGCCGGGTCGCCAGATCCAGTGACAACAGGCAGCGACCTGATCTACACCGTCACTGTAACGAACAACGGACCGGATGCTGCGACATCGGTTGCTGTAACGGACAACCTTCCTGCTGAAACGACCTTTGTCTCATGCTCTTCAACAGGAGGAGGAGTCTGTGGTGGCTCAGGTAACAACCGCACTGTTACATTTGCATCCCTGGCATCGGGTCAATCTGAGACGATAACCTTTGTAGCCAATGTGAGCTGCTCAGTAGCTGACAACACAGCGATAAACAATACGGCCACAGTGACCTCTTTTACGCCTGATCCCGACCTGGGTAACAACTCGGCGACAGCAACTACCACGGCGTCTAACCCTCCTCCTACGATCACTGGTGCAACAGCGGACCCATCGGTTCTCTGGCCACCAAACCACAGGATGGTGAACGTGACTGTCAGCTACGACGTAACGGACAACTGTGCGTTGCCGCCTGGCCCGTGCACGCTCGATGTGACCAGCAATGAGCCAGTGCTTGGCCACGGAAGTGGTCATACATCTCCAGACTGGACTGTCTTGGACGATCATCATGTACTACTTCGAGCCGAACGATCCGGTAACGGCGACGGGCGCATCTATACGACCATCATCAGTTGTGTCGACAGCGGCGGAAACTCGTCGACTGACAGCGTGATAGTAACCGTGCCTCACGACCGAGGGCATTAGATCAATCTCCGGGCGTGGCAAAGCCTCCTCTCTTGGGAGAGGTCAGCCAGCATTAGGTTCGTCGCAGCCGTCGCCCGGCTGCGACATGTCGAGGACCCTCAAAGGCGGGGGAAACGCTCTAAAGCTTGGACGCGGCGTCTGACTCGAAAGATTCTCGTTGCACGTCGCTTTGTTCTTGCACGAGCGCAGCTTTAACGCTTCAACGTCTCAAAAAAACGTCTTGAAATTCATTAACCTAACGCGCCGCACCGAGATTGGTGCCAACTCATATTATCTCGAGATCGGCCGGCATCGACTGGTGCTCGATTGCGGAATGCATCCCAAGAACACCGGTGAAGATGCGCTGCCGAATCTCAAAGCTATCCCGGGTGCCGAGATCGAGGCGATCCTGATCTCCCACGCCCACCAGGATCACATCGGCACGCTACCGGTATTAATGCGACGCTTTCCAACCGCGCGCATTTTCATGACAGAAGCTACCGCTCAGATCGGTAACGTGCTTTTACACAACTCCGTTAACGTGATGACGCGGCAACGCCAGGAAATCGGCCGCGCTGTCGCGGGGTTGTATCCGTTTTTCACCCATCGGGAAACCGATAAAGCATCAGAACGCTGGCGTTGGTGTCCATTGCGCCAGCGCATCTCCATTACCGGCGAACGCTCGCCTCAGCGCGAAAAGGATGCTCTGACGTTCGAGTTCTTCGACGCGGGACACGTGCTGGGATCGAGCGGAATTCTGCTGCGAGCGGAAGGCCAAACCATCTTTTACACCGGCGATGTCAATTTCGATGACCAAACAATCATGGAAGGGGCGAATTTTCCGGACGAGAAGATCGACGTCCTGATAATGGAATGCACTCGCGGCGACCATGCGAAACCGGCTGGTTGGACCCGCACTGGTGAAGAGCGACGTCTTGCAGATGCGATTGCCACTGCTTTTGAACGCCGCTCCTGTGTCCTCATACCAGTCTTTGCGCTTGGAAAAACGCAGGAGATTCTTGCAATGCTTTACAAGTTCCGCCGCGAAAGGCTGCTACCGGAGTTTCCAATCTACATTGGCGGTCTCAGCTCGAAGATGACCGATGTCTACGACCGCCGCGCGCATATGACTCGCCGGCAATTGCCGCGTTTGCAACTGATGAGGGAAGCCGCACCATTCATTTTGAATGACGAAACAGTGCGTGACGCGCCGCTGCGTCCTGGACGGGTTTACGTACTCTCCAGTGGGATGATGATACCTAAAACCTTGTCCAATGTTTTTGCGCGTCGGCTAATCGAGAATCCACAGCATTCGATCTTTTTTGTTGGCTACGCCAATCCGGAATCGCCGGCCGGCATTCTTCGGGAAGCGAGAACAAATGGCGAAGTTGCCCTTGATCCGGACAAACCAGCGCAGCGCGTGCGGTGCAATATCGAACAGTTTCAGTTCAGTGCGCATGCGACGCGCGAAACCCTTATCGATTACGCAAAAAAACTTTCACCTGGCAAAATTATTCTTGTACACGGCGATCCGCCATCGGTGGAGTGGGTGCGAGCGACGCTCTCGGCCGAGCTTCCCGGCTCAGAGATAATTGTGCCAGAGCCGGGAGTGGAGTTGTGAGACGTGAGAAGTGAGAGGTGAAAGGTGAAAGGTGAAAGGTGAAGGGTGAAGGCTGAAAGGTGAGACGCGGCCGAGGACGCGTAAATTTAAGGCACCTGCTTCTCACGTCTCACTAAATGAAGATCGTCTCCTGGAACATTAATTCGCTGCGTAAGCGCCAGGACCGCCTCTTTGCCTGGTTGGAAGCGACTAGTCCGGATGTTGTTTGCTTGCAGGAAACAAAATGCACGGACGACCAATTCCCAGCTCTCGCTTTGCAAGCTGCCGGTTATCACTCGGTTTATCACGGTGAAAAATCGTACAATGGGGTCGCGATTCTCGCTAAGACCGAGTTGCGCGACATTCGCCAGTCGCTCTGCGATGAAGTGGTCGATCCGCAGACGCGCGCGATTGCGGCAAACGTCGGTCAGGTGCGAATTTTTTCGATCTATGCCCCAAATGGTCAGGCAGTCGGTTCCCCCGCTTACGAATACAAGCTGCAGTGGTACCGCCGCCTGCGAGATTGCATCACAAAAGAAAGATCCGATGATGTTGTGGTGTGCGGCGATTTCAACGTCGCACCGGAAGATATCGACGTTTATGATCCAGCCCTGTGGCGCGGGGCCATCATGTGTTCCGATCGCGAACGCGCCGCGTTTCGAGAACTGTGTGAAACGGGTTTAGGCGACACCCTGCGAATTCATCATAAGGAAGGTGAGCTTTTCAGCTGGTGGGATTATCAGATGCGTGCGTTTGAAAGAAATCGCGGCCTGCGTATCGACGCGATTCTGGCGAGCGAGACGCTGGCGACAAAGTGCAGCGCATCAGGAGTTGATACCGAAATGCGCAGGGGCAAAGAACCATCCGATCATGCGCCGGTGTGGGCCGAGTTCAAGATTGAGTGAGAGGTGACTCGTGAGAGGTGAGAAGTCGATCCGGACCTGGCAAACTTCTCACTTCTCACTTTTCACCCCACACGTTCTACTAATCTGAATGCACGTCCGCGTTTCAAACCCGCCGCCAAAGCCTCTCATGATTTGGGACGGTGATTGCCATTTCTGCAAGCGTTGGATCGAACGCTGGCGCGAAATCACCGCTGGCAAAGTGGATTATGCCACTTATCAGGAGATGACGGCGCGGTTCTCTGAGATTCCGGTCGAACAATTCAAGCGTGCCGTTGCGTTCGTCGAACCTGATGGCGAAACCTTCTTCGCCGCGGAAGCAGTATATCGCTCGTTGCGATACAGACCTTCAAAAAGATGGCTTGCCTGGAGCTACGATCACGTTCCTGGCTTCGCACCGATTTCGGAAGGTGCTTACAAATTGATTGCCAGGAATCGCAGTCTCGGATCAACCGTCACTCGATTGCTCTGGGGCAAGGATGTGCGGCCCCCCACTTATTTTTGGGCGCGGCGTTGGTTTCTTCGCGCACTCGGCCTTGTATATCTAATCGCATTCGTCTCGCTTTGGGTCCAAATCGATGGGCTTGTTGGCAGCAATGGGATATCTCCTGTAAGACAGTTTTTGCCCGCAGTTCGGCAGCAACTCGGGTCAGACGCATACGCGCTTTTGCCGACGCTTTGCTGGTTCGACTCGAGCAACGCGTTTCTACATTTCCTTTGCGGTGGCGGCGCTGTTCTTTCGTTGCTGCTGATTTTCGGCATGGCACCGGCATTTTTGCTCGTCGTGCTTTTTGTCTTTTATCTGTCACTCGCCATTGCGGGACAGGTGTTTCTCAACTTTCAATGGGATGTTCTGCTGCTGGAGACCGGTTTTTTATCGATCTTTATTGCGCCATGGCGACTGTGGCCGCAGGAGCTTTTGTGGTGGCGAGGATCAGCGATTCCCTTCGTAGTTTCTCCGGTTCCACGCGCGGGATTGTTCCTGCTCAAATTCCTTCTCTTCAAATTGATGCTCATGTCCGGCGTCGTGAAGTTGACGAGTGGTGACCCTTCCTGGGGTTGGTTGAATCATTCCTTTCACTGGAGCGCGCTCACAGCGCTTGATTATCATTACTGGTCCCAACCGTTGCCCACAGTCTTCGCCTGGTGGGCGGACAAAAGCGCGCAATGGTTCAAGCATTTCTCGGTGGCATTTTGTCTGGCCGTGGAGATTATCGCGCCATTGTTTATTTGGGCTCCGCGGCGCCCGCGGTTGATTGCTGCGGGATTGATGATCTTTCTTCAAATCGTAATCGCGCTTACCGGAAACTATTGCTTCTTTAATCTGCTGACGATCGCGTTGTGCTTGTTGCTGATTGACGATGCGTCAATCAGGACATTTTGCCGTGGTGTCCACCCGTGCATCGATGACGCGTCAGGTCTCAGTCCGGCTCGGACCGGACGCGCCTTACCGAATCGGTTGCGCGGCTATGCAGCTATCGTCGTGATCATTGTCACATTGCCAATTAACGCGTGGCTCATTTTCAGCGCATTTGAACCGCAAAGCCGACCCCCGGGCTGGCTGGCGAACTTCTACGAACAGCTCGAAGCATTTCGAATCGTGAATGGCTATGGACTCTTCCGAGTGATGACAAAGGATCGGGACGAGATTGTGATCGAAGGCAGCGCCGATGGTATTGAATGGCTGCCTTACGAATTCAAATGGAAACCAGGCGATGTGAAACGGGCGCCAGGATGGTGCGCCCCGCACCAACCAAGACTGGATTGGCAGATGTGGTTTGCCGCTCTGGAAAGTCCACAACAGAATCCATGGTTGATCGGGCTAATCGCCAGGCTGCTGGAGGGATCGCGCGATGTGACCGGGTTACTTGCGCGTAACCCGTTCCCGGATAAACCGCCAAATTACATTCGTGCGTTGTTTTATCGCTATCGGTTTACAACCAACGACGAGCGCCGGCGAACCGGCGCATGGTGGAAACGCGAGGAACTTCGGGAGTACTTGCCGACGATTTCCCGAGATCAACTGCAATAAGACCCAATCTGGTAACACTCCCGACCCAAGTTGAGACCTGGATGTTCGCAGCTATATTCGGCGCGTGTCGAAGGAAGGACAGATCGTAACGGAAGGCACGGTAACTCAGGTGTTGCCGGGCACCATGTTTCGGGTCGATCTCCCAGGACAACGCAATGTGCTTGCACACATCTCGGGCAAGATGCGGAAGCATTTTATCAGGATCGTTCCGGGAGATAAAGTTTCTGTAGAGCTTTCACCTTACGATCTCACGAAAGCGCGCATCATTTTTCGCGAACAGTGATTTTCAGTCTGTAACTCGCAACGCACTAAAACCTTACAGTGTTCCACGTGCGAACGAATTTAGATGTTTAGGTCCCCCTCAACTTCGGCACCAGATTTGTTTGCCGAACATGGCAAGCGCGCGGATAATGGCAGCGAAAGTCAACTGGAGATTACCAATGGCAGAAGAGAATAAATCAGAACAAAAGACGGCCGCCGCGGGAGATGCCCGCGACAAGCTTGAAAGCAGCAAACAACATGCGCGGAGGGCAGCTGAAGATCTAAAATCGGCAGCAGGCGCCATCGCCGGAGAATATCGCGGCAAGGCAGAGCAGAAATGGGGAGAAGCACGCGGCAAAGCAGAACAGGCGTGGGGGGATGCGAGGGATCGCGTCCGCACATTCCAGGAAGACGCGGAGCAATATGTTCGCGAAAATCCGACCAAGGCGATCTTTACTGCGCTAGGAATTGGGTTTGTGCTGGGTCTAATTTTTCGGCGTTAACTCCGAAAGCCTTCGGAGATGACCAGTGAGAGCTCTCGGTCCCGCAATCCTGCGGGGCATGCTGGTTTGCTCCAAAATTTAATCGGTCTCGCAAGCGCGCTTGCCGAGTTTTTTGAAAGCCGCTTTGCTCTTCTAGCCGAGGAATCAAAAGCAGCCGCAGTCCAACTGCTGATACTGGTCTGCTGCTTGATTCTGGCGGTGCTGCTCTCTGCGCTGGGTTATGTTTTCCTCATAACCGGAGTCGTCGTGGGATTAGCGCACCTGCTTGGAATTTCATGGCCGTGGATAGCGCTGGCCGCCGCCGCGCTTCATTTCATAATTGCAGTGGTACTGCTCCTGATCGCGCGCACTCGAATCACCAAGCCGTATTTTCGCACCACCATGGCTGAACTAAAAAAGGACCGTGAATGGTTAAGAAACCTGGATACAACAAATCAATCGACGAACTGAAAGCGGAAATCGCAGGTTCGCGCGAGCGCGTCGTGCGCGATTTGCGCGGCCTGCATTATGAGTTGGATTTCCCGGCGAAATTCCGCAGATCATTTCGGCAGCAAACGGTCTCCTGGATTACCGCCGCGGCTGCAGTCGGTGCCCTGATCGCATTAGCGCCATTGCGAAGGAAGAAAGTCTACGTAGATGCAAAAAGCAGCCGAAAATCGCAAAAGAAGTTGGTCGAAACCGGTTTCGCTTTGGCTGCGCTGAAAGTGGCCGCCAGCCTTGCCCGACCGGTGATTGTCGAGTTTGTCAAAAATCGGCTGACCGATTTCGCAGGAAAACCGGGCCGCAAAACATAGTTCCTGCGTTTCGTGTCTCGAACAGATGCGCTCGTTTTAGGATTTACGAGCCTGGCTGGGCTGATAATTATTTCCCCGAGCCCCCATGATCGCTAAGTCTCCGGACATCCCCAAGAAAATGCAGCCGATGCGGCACGTGGACGATTATCTCGAGATTGGTCAAAAGGCCGGCGCGTCTGACGTCCATTTGGCTGTGAATGCTCAGCCAAGATGGCGATTGCATGGACGCCTGGAACCCATCTGGCCCGACGCAGCGCTGCTTACCGCAAATCAAACAGCAGCTTTAGCGGAAGCCTTTGTGCCCGACGTCTATAAAAATGAGCTCAATATGCGTGGCGACTCAGATTTCGCGTACGCAAACGAATTTGCCCGCTATCGCACCAGCGTGGTTCGGCAGCGGCTTGGCGTCGAGATTGTCTTCCGCGTGATCAACACCCACGTCCGAACCATGGACGAACTGGGATTGCCCGAGCGCCTTAAGCTACTCACCCGTTACCAGAATGGGCTAATCCTGGCGACCGGTTCAGTGGGAACGGGCAAATCGACGACGCTGGCGGCAATGGTCGAGCAAATTAACATGGAGCGCCGCGATCACATCATCACGTTGGAAGATCCAATCGAGTACATTTTGACCTCGAAGAATTGCCACGTTACCCAACGAGAGGTCTTCACTCACAGCGAGTCTTTCGCTACGGCGCTACGTGCGTCACTTCGTGAAGATCCCGATGTCATTATGGTTGGAGAAATGCGTGATTTGGAAACGATTTCACTTGCCATTACTGCCGCCGAGACCGGTCACCTTGTTTTGGCAACGCTGCACACCAGTAATGCCTCCCGCACGCTGGATCGATTGCTCGACGTGTTTCCACCGCATCAACAGGAGCAAATCCGGGTGATGGTAAGTGAGTCCCTGCGGGGAGTTATCAGTCACCAGCTGATACCGCGGGCGGATGGCACTGGACGCGTGCTGGCTTTGGAGATCCTGACGAACACACCGGCTGTGGCCAATGTCATTCGGGAAGCAAAGACCTACATGTTACCCGGCATCATTCAGACCGGTAAGAAACAAGGCATGCGTTTGATGGATGATACGCTTATCGAACTATATCAAGGTGGTCTGATTACGGCCCAGGAGGCTTACGCCCGCGCCGACCAGAAGCAAATGGTTCGACAGCACTTAAAAATGTAACCGCGGATGGCTTATCTCGACCAATTTCTAAGTGTGATTGTGAAACATGGCGGGTCCGATTTGCACTTCGCACAGGGGGAGCCACCGAAAATGCGCGTGCACGGTGACATCATGCCCATTCGCGCCGAGGCGATCTCCCGCGAGGAGGCGGTGCAGATGATGAGTGAAATTTGCGGAGCCCATAACTGGGAAACCTTCGAACAACGAGGAGACCTGGATTTTGCCTATGAAATGGATGAAGCCTCTCGCTTCCGCAGCAACTACTTCAAGCAGTCCAACGGTTACGGTGCAACTTTTCGACTCATTCCCACTAGGATTTCCACGCTCGAAGAACTGGGAATTCCGGTTGTTGTCAAAGAGTTCGCGAACCTGCGTGGCGGGCTCGTCCTTGTCACTGGTCCGACCGGCTCCGGCAAGACGACTACGCAAGCTGCGCTCATTGATTACATCAATCAAAACTTTGCCAAACACGTCGTGACCATTGAGGAACCGATCGAGTTCGTGCACGAGAACAAGAAGAGCACCATAACTCAACGGGAAGTGCCGACTGATTCCACGTCGTTTGCTGCAGGGCTAAAGGCGGCGTTGCGGGAGGATACCGATATTGTGCTAGTCGGAGAAATGCGCGACCTGGAGACAGTGTCGCTCGCCCTTACGGCAGCTGAAACGGGTCTGCTTGTGTTCGGCACGCTGCACACAAACAATGCGCGCAAAACGGTTGACCGAATGGTCGACGTTTTTCCGGCGGACCGTCAATCCCAGGCGCGCGCGATGCTCGCGAACTCGTTGCGCGGCGTGGTTGCGCAATTGCTTTTGAAAAGGTCAGATCGACCCGGACGAATTGCGGTGAACGAGATCCTAATCGCGAATCCGGCTGTCGCAGCAATCATTCGCGAAGGGGCAACGCAAAAGCTCCAGGATGTGATTGTTTCCGGCAGGGCGCAGGGCATGCAATTCATGGATGATGCGATCTGGGCGCTCCTTGAAAAAGGAATTGTCTCCCCTCATGAAGCTTTCATGAAAGCAATCGACAAGAGCCGCTTCCGGCCATTTTTATCTCCGGAGGAAGAAGCGCTCGGCAATGCTGCCGGGGCAGTCCGGAACGACGAAAAGCGCGTTCCGGGCAATTACGTGAAGCCAGTCAGCGCTCGAGCGCCAGCGAGGTAAGGCGACAAGTGGACCGCAAGAATTCTTATATATCGAGACAGCTATCGCTCCCTCTCGCAAGAACGTGCGGCATCTGACAAACTTACTGTGCAGCTACTCTGCGCGCAGCGGTCTCGAGTTTTTCCAAAACCATGCCTTTGGTGAGCACTTCCGGGAAGACAATAGGTTCCTCGTTTTTTCCGGGGTAGAGGACGTAAAGCGGCACGCCGGGGCGACCAAATTGTTGCAACAATTTTGTGATGACCGGATCGCCGTTGGTCCAGTCGGCTTTTAATTTCACGATCGCGTGACGCTGAAATGCCTCTCGCACCTGTTCGCTCTCGAGCACGTTTGCCTCGTTAAATTTGCAAGTGAGACACCAGGCGGCCGTAAAATCGACAAAGACGGAGTGGCCCTGTTCCAGTTCTGTTTGCAAACGCTCGGGAGTGAACGCCTGCCAGTCTCCTCCGGGTCGCGAACCGGCTAATGCCACGTTGGTAGATCGAAATTTGCCGCCGATAAAGTAAAAGCCGCTTCCGAGCACGAGCATCAGCATGAGCACGAGCACGACAGCGCGCTTTGCGGCGGTTGAAGTTGGCACAATGAACGCGCCCTTCATCCAGCAGACGACACTGATGACCAGAAGAAAACAGCTGGCCCAAATCGCTCCTTCCAGTCCTCGTTGAGCGCCTAGCACATAAAGAAGAAATAGCAGCGTAGCCAGCAGCAAAAAGCCCATGAATTGCTTCAAATGCAGCATCCACGGACCCGGCTTCGGCAGAAATCGCAGCCATGCGGGTTGAGCGCTCAAAAGCAGATACGGCGCGCTCATCCCGGCGGCGATAGAAACGAACATCGCCAGGATAACCGCTGCTGACTGCGAAAACGCGAAGCCAAGTGCGGTGCCGAGGAAGGGCGCAGTGCACGGCGTGGCTAGCACAGTCGCGAACACACCTTGGAAAAATGAGCCCAGATCGTCTTTCCGCTCGGTCGTTGAAAGCAAGCCGCGCGTCATGTTTTGCGGCAGCGAGATTTCAAATACGCCGAATAAATTGAGAGCGAATACGAGGACTATCACACTCAAGGCGAGGACAAAATAGGCGTTTGTGAACTGAAACCCGCCCCAGGTTAGGTTACGATGCCCTGCGCTCTTGAGCACAACCAGCAGCAGCGCGAGCCCGACGAACCACGCAAAAATTCCCGCCGCGAACGCGAGGCCGCTCCGCAAAACTTTTTGCCGGCTTTGGCCTGCGTGTTGGATGAATCCAAATATCTTCAGTGAAATAACCGGCAGAACGCACGGCATCAGATTTAGAATGAGTCCGCCCAAAAAACCGAAGAGGAGAAACGTGAAGAGCCCGCGGGCGGGCGCCCGTGCAGCCGCGGAAACAATCGGAGCCCCGGAAATTTGCCACGCCGCGCGGTTCTCTCCGTTTGCCTGCTCGGAATAAACGATCAGGCCCGGAATGGACGACAAATTGCCGGATTCAATCGGAATTCGAAAAACAACTTCATTCTTATTGCGTGATTGGATCGCTGGATGGCCAACAACAACGCCTTGCCCTGGTAGGGGGAAAAAATCCAGCGCTGGATAGTTTGCGAGGGTTTCGCTGGTGATTTTTAGATGGAGATCAGATCCGGCTCGACTCCAGCTTGGCGTTGCCACCTCCGGTCCCGGCCAGTTTTTGGGCAACAAACGACGGTAGCGTGCGAAGAGCTCCGAGTTCGCCGGTTGGCCCGTCGTCGAGATGGGCAACTCTAACTGCAACGTTGCGCCGCCGGGAACACAAATTTTCTCGCAGACCAGCCAGCTCGCCTCAGCGTAAAGTTTGACCGATGGATCATCAATTTTTTGCGGAGGCGTAATTTCCTGCATCAACAGGACTTCATTTTCGTAGCCATAAGTCTCAATGTCGCCCGGATCGATTGTCTTCAGGGGAATCGGCCATTGAATTTCGCAAACCTTCCAGCCGGGCGGCAGTTTCCATTTCAATTCTGTAGGAAGACCAGCGTCGCCAGAGAACGCCCAGTAGGTATGCCAGCCGGGAGCCATTCGGAGCAGCAAACCGACGGTAAACGGTTTTCCAGGAACAATTGCGTTCGTATCAGCCAGCAGCTCGGCCTTGACGAGTTCTTTTCCTTGATAGACCTGAGCGAAGCCATGCGATGCAAAAGCGAGGACAGACCAAGCAATGAGGTAGGTCGCCACTCGCGATGCCAGTCTCATGTTATTACGTAGCACTCGCACCAGTTTGCGGCAATCGACGATGGTGTGTAGCGGGATGCCTGAAGCGCGGCAACTTATGGAACAAGAAAGATCTTATCAGTCCAAGGATCTTTCACCTTGGTGCCAGACGGGAAGCCACTTACATCCACGTATCTCCCTTCCTTGTCGAATGGGCTAAAGACATAACCCGGTTTGCCGGGTACCAATTTTCCCGTCGGAAACGTTGTCGATGGAGCAGAGGCGCGCGAGGAGGCGGCGGTGGTTTGTGACTGCGATGTCTCTCTGCGAGAGGTGACCGAACTTCCGCTCGATCTTCGGGTTTGCTGTTGCGAGGCCGGCTCCGTCTCCGGCGTCGGAATTGATTGGCCCGGATTGGTAACATCCGAGGCAGTTTCGGTTCCCACCATGGTCGACGATTCAGAGCCCCGCTTCCCCGTGACATAATGCACAGGAGCACTGGCAACCCGATACGAGCCTACCGCGACAGCCCGAGCGACTTTGTAAGAGCCTTCCGCCGCGCCGCGCGTAACGTGGTAGGAAGTAGAGGCGACGTTTTGGGTCGCCTGGCATCCGTACAGCAGGATCAGAGCAAGCATTAAAATTCGCGCAAGCACATTCATTTTACTCCCATACAGATGTCATTGATCGCCATCCGTTCAATGATTTTGCGTAATGTCACGAATGAAATCGGCAACATCACTCTCCTTGGTAGCCCACGAACACATCAGACGGTAAACATCGGGCTCGACAAAGTTATAAAAGCGCCACCCGCGTGCTTGGAGCCCCTGGACGAGTTGGTCGTTCATTCGGACAAACACAGAATTAGCCTCCACCGGGGATACTACTTCAAGGTTCCCTTTGGATCGCAGACTTTGCGCGAGCCGGTTTGCCATGCGATTGGCATGCCGGGCGTTTCGTAGCCACGCGTCTTCTGCGAACAGTCCAAGCCACGCTGAAGCGAGAAAACGCATCTTCGACCCGAGCTGTCCGGCTTGTTTCACTCGATAATCGAACTCTCGCGAAATCTCCTTGTTAAAGAATATCACCAACTCGCCGGCAGCTATTCCATTCTTAGTTCCCCCGAAACAGAGAACATCAACTCCAACCTCCCATGTAATGGTTCTTGGCACGCAGTTGAGCGACGCGACTGCATTGGCAAAACGCGCGCCATCCATGTGCAAAACCATTTGGTTGGTACGCGCTATTTCAGCGATCGCAGCTATATCGTCGCGCATATAAACTGTTCCAAATTCAGTCGCTTGTGCGATGCTGATCGCGCCCGGCCTGTGGGAGTGCAGCTCGTTCTGACGCATAAGCAGGCCTTTCGTCTGGCCAATGTCGATCTTCCCGTTACCGCCACCGACCAAAACGAGTTTTGATCCGCCGGTGAAAAATTCCGGTGCGCCGCATTCGTCAGTCTGAATGTGGGCGTTCTGGTGGCAGACAACGCTGCGAAACGGCTGGCACACTTGCGCCAGCGCCAGCGCATTCGCCGCCGTACCCGTGAAGACAAAATAAACGTCGCAATCAGTCTCAAAGATTTCGCGGATCCGATCGCAAACCGCCGCCGTCCAGCGATCCTCGCCGTACGATGCGGCGTAGTCTGTATTAGCTCGTTGCAATGCAGCCCACGCCTCGGGGCAAATCGGCGCGGTGTTGTCGCTCGCAAATTCGTGGCGCTCTACGATCATTCTCCTGTTTGCTACGCGAGTTTCGACGCCCGATCAATCAGCATAAAAGAGATTGCCTGACAGATCCGAGCCCTGGGCCTCCGGACTCTGCCAGGCAAATCTCCTCCACTTGCTCCTCAAAATTGCTTAAAGCAATTTCATCCTAGTTTCGGAAACCGGTCTCAAAGTGAGTGTGTCTGGCAGTAAAATTTCTTCGGGCATAAAAGGGCCTGGTTCCGTCTTTGCTTAAGACATTGGGCCGAACTAATTTCGTCAATGAGATCGCTCCAAAGCGAAGTTGAGCAGCGCGGACGGCGTATTTTCGAACTCGTCGATAAACATCCCGACCCGCTCCTCAGCAAGGCCGGATTTTATCAGCGATTAATGACACTCTCAATGCGCGATGAGCAGCTGAAGCTCCAACTATTTCGTTTTGTGGATGTTCTCCCTTCGCTTTGCACTTCCGGTGAAATCGTTGAGCACCTCCAGGAATACTTCGCCGAAGCGCATGATTCCCAAGGGATTTCGGAATTTCTGAGGACTGGTATTCGTCTAGCCGGCACCGTTCCATGGATTAGCGGTCCCATCCTGCGCTGGAACGTTTCAGAAATAGCGCGCCAGTTTATCGCCGGGCGAAATCCGGACGATGTCATGCGAACATTGCGCAAGCGTCGGACCCAAAAGATTGGCTTTACCGTGGATCTTTTGGGCGAAGCGGTCGTCAGCGAACCGGAGACTGATGAATATGCGGCGCGGTATCTGGACTTGCTCCAGGGCCTGGCCCGCGAAACAAAAGACTGGACCGATCCGCTGGGCAAAAATTCAGAGCTTTTTCCCGTTGTAAATCTTTCGGTTAAGATTTCTGCGCTGTATTCCCAAATTAATCCGGCAGATCCGGCGGACGCCATTGCTCACCTCACCCCCAAGCTGCGGCCGCTGCTGCGTCGCGCGCGAGAGCTCGGCGCATTCGTCAATTTCGACATGGAAAGTTATGCGCACAAAAATACGACTCTCGAATTATTCAAAACGGTCTTCAGTGAGGAAGAATTCAAGGATTGGCCGCATGCCGGGATCGTCACGCAAGCTTATTTAAGAGATTCCGAGGCCGACTTGCGCGACTTGATTGAATGGGGTCGCAAACGCGGAACGCGGTTCGCCGTCCGCCTTGTGAAAGGGGCCTACTGGGATTACGAAACCACAAAATCGCGTCAAAACGGCTGGGATTGTCCGGTTTATCTTCAGAAGCCAGAGAGCGACGCGAATTTCGAAACCCTGACGCGATTGCTATTGGAGAACGAATCCATTGTTACTTCTGCATTTGGCTCGCACAATGTTCGCAGCATCGCGTACGCTCAAGCGCTCGCGGATCAACTCGGGATTGATCGCAGTCGCTTCGAGTTTCAATTGCTCTATGGGATGGCCGGGCCGATCAAGCACGCGTTGGTGGACATGGGTTACCGTGTTCGCGAATATTCCCCGGTGGGTGAACTTCTTCCCGGAATGTCCTATCTGGTCCGACGTCTCCTCGAGAATACTTCGAACGAAGGATTTTTGCGTGCAAAATTTACCGAGAAGGCTTCTGCGGAAGAGCTGTTGCGCGATCCACGAGAAAGTTTGCGCCAACGCCAAAACGGCGTTCTACCGCCATCAAATGCTACCAACAATATGACCACAACCACACCAAAAGCACAGCCGGGCGCGCCCTATGAAAATGCGCCCTTAACCAACTTCGCTTTGCCCGAGAAGCAGGAAAAAATGCGGGCTGCACTGCGCGAACAACGCAAGCAATTTGGGCGAAAAGCTCCGCTCACAATCAACGGCGAGAAGATTTGGACCGACAAGATGTTTTCCTCAGTCAATCCGAGTCAGCCAGACCAAATCGTTGGCTACGCGGCGGAAGCTGACATTCCCGAAGCGGAACGCGCCATCGCCGCAGCGCGTGCGGCATTCGAGAAATGGCGTGGGACTTCAGTTGAAGAGCGCTGTCAGTTGTTGGAGCGGGCCGCCAAAATTCTCGAGCGCCGTCGATTCGAGCTTTCCGCTCTGGAAGTCTTCGAGGTGGGCAAGCCGTGGGCCCAGGCGGATGGCGACATCGCCGAAGCCATCGATTTCTGCACCTACTACGCTCGCCAGATGCGCTTGATGGGCCGGCCGCGGCTCACTCAAGACGTGCCAGGCGAAGAAAGCTATCAGCACTACTGGCCGCGCGGTGTCGCGCTGGTAATTGCGCCGTGGAATTTCCCCATGGCGATCTTGTGTGGAATGGTCAGCGCCGCGCTGGTCACCGGTAACGCCGTGATCATGAAACCGTCCGAGCAATCGGTCATCATTGGCTCCATGCTGATGGAAATCTATGAAGAAGCCGGCGTGCCCCCCGGCGTATTGAATTTTCTTAACGGCAAAGGCTCGGTCATCGGCGCGCACATGGTTAATCACAAAGATATTGATGTGATCGCCTTCACGGGCTCGCGCGAGGTGGGACTGTGGATTTGGGAAAGCGCCGGCAAAACACGCGAAGGCCAGCGGGAGCTCAAGCGCGTCATTTGCGAGATGGGAGGCAAAAACGCGATGATCGTCGATTCCGACGCCGATCTGGATGAAGCGATTGTTGATTCGATTTATTCTGCGTTCGGTTTTCAAGGCCAGAAGTGTTCGGCGCTCTCGCGGCTGATCGTTCTCGAAGAAAATTACGACCGTGTGACGGAACGTTTACTCGGCGCCGCCGCCAGCGTGCGCGTCGGTAATCCGGAAGAACCGGACGTCGTCGTCGGACCGGTGATTGATGAAGCCGCGTACCGGCGCATTTTAGAGTACATCGAGATTGGCAAGAGCGAGGCGACACTGGCCTATCAGGCAAAAGAAGTGCCCCCGCATGGGTACTTCATTCCGCCAACGATCTTTACCGGCGTGAAACCAAACATGCGAATCGCGCGCGAGGAGATTTTCGGCCCCGTGTTAAGTGTGATCAAAGTGCGCGACCTCGATGAAGCAATCGAAGTCGCCAACGGCACCGATTACGCGTTAACCGGTGGCTTTTTCTCGCGCAGCCCGGCCAACATCGCGCGTGTCAAAGCGCAACTGGAAGCCGGCAACGTTTATATCAACCGCCCGTGCACCGGCGCGATCGTCGGCCGCCATCCATTTGGCGGATTCAAAATGAGCGGCGGCGGCACCAAAGCAGGCGGCAGAGATTATTTGCTGAACTTCCTTGTGCCGCGCGTCGTCACGGAAAACGTGGCTCGTCATGGGCTTGCGCCAGAAGAGACCGCCGAATACCGCGAGGAGTTTCTTTGGCCGAAAAAGTAGCCGGAGCGATGCCGTGCTGGGCTCGCTACAGGAAAATCGCTACTGGTCGATTGGTCGACCCCGGATCAGCAGTTTTACGACTGTAACGACCATATAGAGTACGGGCCACGCCGACGTCAGAACAATTAGTGCAAAGACAGCCAATTCCCGGGCACGTTCTCGCGCAGCTTCGATTCGGAATTCACGCCCTAAATTGTAAAAATTCCTGAACCCGTATCTTTCCTCCCCGTCGTAAGGCGAAAAATGTCCGCCGTGCCATTGGCCGAAACCAGAATGAAAACAGTAGTCCGTTTGCGGAAATCGCCCCTCACCGCCCGTGGAAGGAGTCCTGGGTTTCATAGCCAACACCTCGTGTTGGAACCGCCAACTATGATACCACGTTCAAAAAAGTAATCAGGCAGAAAAATAACCTTCCCCTTGCCGGCAAATCAGCGAAACACTCCACCAGTGCAAGTCAAAACGATACCGTATCGCGCTGCGAGACTTCTGGTAAGGCTGTTGTTTGCCTGTGTCACACCTATTCGGGTCATTCGCCCCGAGAATACAAACCGTGCCGGCGGATTCTTGCTGGCTGCGAATCACATCAGCCATTTCGATCCATTCATCATTTCATTAATTGTCCGTCGTAAAATCGACTGGATGGCGATGGCCGAATTCTTTCGGATGCCGATGGTGGGATTTCTTCTGCATGGGGTCGATGCGTTCCCGGCGGACCGCTATCGTGCTGATCGCAAAACCATTCGCACCGCAATCGAACGCTTGAACGCAGGACGCATCGTCGGTCTTTTCCCCGAGGGCGGGATTCGGGACGGCGCGCGATCGATACTCGAAGGCGCAGCGTTGCGACCGGGGGCATCCACCCTGGCGCAAATTGCTGGCGTTCCCATTTTGCCGTGCGTCATCGTTGGAAGCGATCGCCTTTATTCGATCAAGAACTGGCTGCCGCTTCGGCGAACGCCAGTCTGGATTGCGTTTGGGGATCCAATCTCACATCTTCCGGAGCTGCAAAAATCAGACGCGCGAGCGCGAACCGAACCCGAATTGGCGTCTGCATTCAAAAATCTCTACGCGGAACTGCGCGAGAAGTTCCAACTCACGCCGGATGATCTGCCGCATTCGCCACGAGATCGCATGATTGGGAGGGTCGGCGCGTCGCACTGGCCGTGGCGACACGATGCAGCGTTGCATTCTTACCAGAATACATCCGCTTATTGCGCCGAAGCTCGGAGCAATGGATTCCACCGGCTCGTCGCGAGCGGAACCGATGCATTTCTGTGCGCATCAATCAACTTCCTTCATGCCCGCCATCGACTAAATGGGGATAGCCGAAACAAAATGGAGCGCTACGTGGCGGAATGCGAGCGGTTTGCCGCCGACCAGTATTATGCGTCGCCGCAGCATGACAACCTTGCTGAAGCACTGGGAAACGGTCACTCGACTATCACATGGCGCAGCCCAATTGAAACGCAATTTCCAGCGAACAACGTTGCGTGCGCAAATTTCTTTCCAACAAAACGGCGTGACCGCGCACCCACGGTTTTCATGTTGCATGCGCTAATGTCCACGAGTAGCGCCGGCTATCGACGCTGCGCAGAGCGTTTCAACGAACTTGGCTGGAACGCATGCTTTGTTCACCTGCCATACCATTATTCACGTGTCCCGCGTGGTTATTGGAACGGCGAACTTGCGATCACCTGCGATCTTATCCGCAATGCGGAGGCGTTGCGCCAGGGTGTCACCGAAGTGCGGCAGTTGATGAGCGCATTGCGCAAACATGGCTCTGGCGAATTCGGTGTGCTTGCCACCAGTTATGGGGGATGGATCGGAGCGTTACTTGCAATGGTTGAGCGTGACCTGCGTTTCGTTGCTTTGATGGCGCCGATCGTAAACATCGATCACGCGATCTGGGAAAGCCCTGCGGCGCGATCTATTCGTCGGGAACTGCGTCGCGCGAACATCGAGCCGTCCCTCGTCGCCCGGCATTTTCATCTAAGCTCACCCATTCATAACGCGCCCCGATGTGAAGCAAAACGAGTGTTGTTTGTTGCGGGCGAGTTCGATTCGATTGCGCCACTCGAGCAGCTCGAAGCGATCCAGCAAAAGTGGCGCGGCTCGGAACTGTCACGCGTGCGACAGGGACATTTTGGTTACCGCATGTTGCGCGAGACGATCAAGCGACTGCAAGAGCGAGGAGATTTCTAATTCAAGACGAAGGTTCACGGCTACAGCTGAAGTAATCAGTGCAGTTATTTCAGCCCAAGGAATTCGAGACTTGGTCCAAGACCGCGGAACGCGGCTTCCGCGAGAACATTGTGACCTTCACGAGACGCATGCCATCCATCGATTGGGTGCAGCAGTTCCACGCGACCCAGGTCCGCCGTCGCTAACGCGTCTGAATATTGCAATTTGAGGCTGGGTTTGTCAGCGGGCTCGCGATTCAATTCGCTCACCATCGCGCGCAACTGCTCATTCACCATCCTTGCAAGACGAATCAGATTGGAGCGGTAAGCTGGTCGAAAGGATGTGAAATATCTGTAAGTGGTTGGCAAATGCGGATAGCAAGACGGGTCCTGTTCGCGCAGGCGTTCGGCGAGCTCGCGCCCTATGAAATAAGATTGAAAATTGATGAGACCGTACACGACCACGGCGACGCGGTGCGCCTGTATGCACGCGCGGGAAATCAGGCGCTCTATCTGTTGCGTGAAATTTTTCCGGAAGACTTCGCTTTGCCGTTGCAAACGGCTTTCAGGTTGCTCCAGTTCTTGCGTTGGACTTCGCCACGCCCAATCAACATTGTTGTGTCCGATCGAGATGAGAATCAAATCGGGAAAACGTTTCATCGACAGTAAGTCGTCAATTTGTCCCGAGAAGTTGCGTGTCCGAAGAATTCGCCGAAAAAGATTCTCCCGTTGATCTTCGTGATCGACAAGCGCGCCGATACCCGCGCTTTCAATTGCAACAAGTGGAGCGAATTCCTCCAGTCTCTTCGAGACGCTGCGAATGCCCGACGGCGCCGGGTTAGTGTCGCAAAACCAGTTACTCCCACGGCAAGTGCGCGCGCGCCAAAACGTGCTCAAGATCGAGGAGATGTAGATTCCCATGCAGGCGCTGTCGCCGATCATGGCGACATGCGGCAAGCGCGCGATCAATTCAGCCTGCGAAATGTCGCCACTCCGATACGCCAGATAATCAGAATGAAGTGGAGAGGCTGGCTCACGAATCCGCTCCAGAAAATCTGCGCTGATAACCCCGATTGGCTTCGACATGAATTCTATTAGTCGAAACGAAATTCATTCCTGTCGAACATTCAATCCAACCAATCCATCGTTTCAAGGAGACGACGGAACTCAGGATTGTCCGCCGAGAGAGCGGGTAGCCATTCGCCAATTGGCTCGCGTTTCCACCACGCCTTTTCGCTGATCGGCGCGAATTGATAACGGTAGAGGCGCGCACGGATGTAATGGGGCGGTGTGTCTGGGAACGGATTGTTCGCGAGGAGTGACAAGGTGCCTTGATCGTTATGCAGAAGTTTCCAAACAAAATGCAGTGTCCACGGATAGTCAGACGGCGAAGCCATTGCCGCGAACCAGATTTGCCAGTCGATCCGCGGTTGGTATGGCGCCACGAAAGGCGGTCGCCTGTTTGGGTCACCGGGTTTCGCTTTGAATTCGTATTCCTTCCACTTCGTCTCGCCGGTAATGAGTGTATCGTCCGTTCCTTCAAAGATAATTTCATCACGCTCGCGCCCCACCGTGCCGAACGCTCCATATGTGTTTACAAGATCGAGCGGGTCGTAGGAGTAATTCATCAATTGCCGTCCTGAAACAAGATTCAGCACCGGCGCGGCGCTGAGATAGACAACGAGGATCGACAACCCGATCGCAACCGTGTTGTTGATCCGCGACGGTTCGGATTCCTGCGCTGCGCGTTCGGCGCGTCTAACAACTGCCCGAGGTAGAAAATGGCGCAGAAAGGTGTCGTCAAAGCACGCCAGAAACGGAACGATTGTCAAGTAATTGAGGAACGACAGGTTGCCGCTGACGATGAGAAAAATTTGAAACGTGACGAGTAGGATGCCCGCCACATGCCGCACGTGTCGTGGACTAAATGAAAACCACGGCACGACCAGTTCGACGAAATGGTTCCATCCGGTCCCGAATTTGTGGAACCATAGCGGCGCAAAGTGAAGATAGCGACTGACCGGACTCGGAATCGGCTGTGTTTCGTAGTGATAGTAAAGGCAGGTGAGATCGCGCCAGCATGGATCGCCACGGAGTTTGATCAGACCCGCACCAATCATGATGCGAAAGCCAAGCCATCGAAAAAGCCAGATAACAAGAATTGGCGGCCTGCACTTTGGAAATGGCCGTCCATCGAGCAAGGGGCAAAGAAAGATCGACAAGAATCCGGTCTCGAGCAGTTGAATTTCCCAGCCGTAGCCGTACCAGATCTGTCCAATGTGCACGATCGACATGTATATCGCCCAAAGCACAGCGAGCAGAATCGCATTGGCGTAGCCGGCAAGAACAACAAGCGACAAACCGAAACCGACCCAGGAGAAGATCGACATTGCATTATCGGAAATTCCAAACCAAAAGAGCGTGGGCACTCGCAATAATCCGACGGTACGCGAACCGAGTTGTGCCTGGACGCTGTCGAGAAAATGATTAGCCGGCGTTAATCCATGCTCGCCAATGAGCGGGACCAACTGCTGTGCTGCCGCCAGAAAAGCGACTGCGTATACAAAACCAAGCAGCCTCAAGATGACGAAGCGCGTCAGCCAATAGGAATTTCCAGCAGCGAAAAGTTTTTGGAGAAAACTCTCATCACCCATTACAGCAGGCTCATGCCAGAACCTCGCTCAATCCGCAATCAGCAATCCTATTCGGATTGCGAATTGCCAGGGGGAGATTCGAACTCCCGACCAACCCCGAATGCTTTCGGGGCTGCTCTACGAATTTAAACAGTAAACGGCAAGTTTCGGATTTTTCTTCGCCTTTAACATTCGCTCGACGCGATGATCCGCGCAGAACGTAAACCCAAGGCATGATAAATATGCCAGGGGGGAGATTCGAACTCCCGACCAAGGGCTTATGAGTCCCCTGCTCTACCACTGAGCTACCCTGGCTTTGTTTCGCTTCAATGATATCAACCAAACCCAGCGCGACCAACCCCGAAGGCTTTCGGGGTTGCTCTACCACTGAGCTACCTGGCGAAATTTGCGGCGACAAAGCTCAATCGCCTGGCCTGTGCTGTCAACGCCAGCGCAAAATCACTAATTGGATTTCTTAATCTTTGCATTGCTCACGCTCTTTGTCGTTCGTTGGACCATACGTTGGCCAAGAACAGGAACACTATGAGACGGATTATTGCTTGGGCCCGGAAAGATATGGCGCAAGATCCTTGTCACGGCCCTTAAGCACAGCCATGAAGCAAACGCCGTTGTGTTCAGTGACGGCACCAACCCAGCCTTCCTGACGGACATAGTGCCAACCTGGAAATGTCAGCACTGCCCCGGTTTTCACGTCTCTCTCCGCCGGGAAAAGAAAAAATTGCATGTGTTTTTCGCCCACCCAGATTTGCGCGATCCGACGCGATTCATCGTCATCGAAAACGCGGCAGCCGATTGTCTGAAAATCGGCGAATTCGTCTGGAACGTCGTAATGTTCCAGTCCGTGTTTCATAAAGAACAAGTCGCTTAACGTTCCCGCTTCGGCGTTTACCGGATCGAGCATGACTGATCGAGTCGAGCCGGCCACTGATAATAATTTCCGGGCTGTGCCGGATCCCGGGAAATCATTTAGCCGGCCAAGTAGCTGGAAAGCAAATATCCCAGCAATCACCACGAGAGCGATACTAATGGCAAGGACGGCAGGATTGAGCACGATTCTTTTCCACGTCCACTTCGGGGCGCGAATCACGTTCTCTTCCGAGAACCATTCGGCCGACTCCGGAGGAATCGGGACGAGACGCACCAGTTCCGCAACCGCTCGATCAAAATTCTGTTGATTAACAAATTCATCGGAGCCGTCTTCACGTGATACAGCGGCTCGCATGGAACGGTCAGCCAAATGATTGTGGCTGACTGGCGCGCAATTTAAGAGGGCCCGGCGCCGACGGAGTAGCCGCGATGTCCTCATACCTGGGGCGCTCCGGTGTGCTTTGCATCGAGCCACGCCTGCAATTGTCGCCGGCCCTGCGCCAGGCATCGCGACAAAGTGGTCAGCTTGATTTCAGCGATATCAAGAATCTCAAGGTAGTCGAATTCGTCCAGGTAAAAGAGCGCCAAAGCCGTCCGCTGAGGATCGGGGGCTGTCGAAATCCAGATTGCCAGTTGCGCCGGCTGAAGCTGCTTGATTTGCGAGGCCGCCTGTGGAGCGATTTCGTGCTCGTCTATTTCCAGCGCTTCTGGTTGCAGGTCAGTCTTACTTGCCTCCAGGCAGCGCCAGCGCGCCTCTCGAAAAAGCCAAAAGGGTTCCTTGGGCAATTCTCCCTGTGCCGCACGCCCAGCCGCCTCACGCAACGTGGTGTTAAATACTTCCTGTGCTTTGCGCAAGTCGCCCAGCATCAGGAAACAAAAGCGATACAGTTGTGGCAAATTTTGCTTTCGATCCGACACTCTCCGTTCCTTCGTCTTTGCAAAATTTAGCGCACTTTACCCGGCTCAC
>DATBEX010000077.1:0-3418 GCA_036558805.1 Candidatus Udaeobacter sp. | reverse complement strand
ACAATCCAGTAAAAGACGCCGAGTCCGCAGGCGAGCAACAGCGTCGCAGCCAGCGTAAAGAGCAGAATGAGCTGCGAGGAAATGGAGCGCGGTTCAGGGCGCTTTGAGAACATAACCCACGCCGCGGATTGTATGGACCAGTTTGGTCTCAAATGGATCGTCCACCTTTGCGCGCAATCGACGCACGACCACATCGACCACGTTCGTGTCGGTTTTGAATCCGATATCCCAGACGTGCTCTGCAATTTCAGCGCGGGATACCACTTGGCCTAACGAATGTGCGAGGTGAGCCAGCAGGACGAACTCTTTCGGTGTGAGATTCAGGGGAACGCCGCCGCGCTCGGCGCGTTGATGGCGAGTATCGATCTCCAAATCGTCAATGCGAAGTTTGTCCCGACGACCAGGTGTTCGACGCAAAAGTGAACGGACGCGGGCAAGCAATTCAGAAAACGCGAATGGTTTTACGACGTAATCGTCCGCACCGAGCTCGAGGCCCTTCACGCGGTCGCGCACGCTATCGCGCGCCGTCAAAAAAATGACCGGGATTTGCTCCTTGGCCGCGCGCAATTCTTCCACCAGAGCCCAGCCATCTTTTTTTGGAAGCATGATATCGACGATGAGAAGATCGAACTTGCTCGCGCGCGCGGCGGCCAGCCCGGCCTCGCCATCGAGGGCAAGATCGACGACGAAACCGGCCTCGCGCAGGCCTTTTGCCAGAAAGGCGGCCGTCTTCTTTTCGTCTTCAACCACCAGAATTCGCATAAGATAAATAACCTTTCATAGTCCCGTCCGCGGTCCACTACGAAGCTTGGAGAGCATGAGCGAACGGAGTGGCATGAGCAAGTCAGGACAGGGCGAGATCTACGAGACAGATCTGGATCGGCCGGGGGGCAAAGCAATTATCAGCCCCGTGAGCAAAAATGTGACTGCCGCTGAAAAAAGGCAATAGCGGCAGTAGGCGTGAAGCAGGAACGCCTGAACATAAAGGAACCAGATCGTAGCCAGAAACATCGCAAAGATGGTCGGCACGAGAAACGTGCGCGCGCGCGCATAACCGAACACCGCGAACGTGGCAAAGGTAAAAGCACTGAAGTAAGCCAGCACACCGATGAAGGCCACTGGGATTCCTTTTATCCTTGCGTAGGCGCTGCCCAGGACGCGGAAACAATCCGGCGATCCGCCGCAGCCGAGCGTTTCGCCTGTTAGCGCCTGGACCGACAGGTAAGTTGCATCCGCCAATCCTGCCAGTGAAACGATTGCGACCGCGATATAAACGATCGTGCGAAATCGTGATACGGTCATGACTGCGATTTTTTCTGCAGTGCAGCGTTGATCACGGCCCGAATGCCCTCAGGGTTCCTGTCTTTCTGTTCGAGTGGCTGATTATTGATAAAGAGCGTTGGAGTAGTCTCTATGCCGAGTGATTCGCCGCGGTGGCGATCAGCATCGACCCGCTCTTTGGCCTTTTCACCCTCCATATCTTTTCGGAACTGATCGAGATCAAGTCCGATCGTTCCCGCATAGGATTCAAATAATTCACGCGCATTGGGGGCTGTGCTCCAGGTTTCCTGCTCCCGATACAGCACGTCGTGCATCTCCCAGAAACGCCCCTGCAGTCCGGCTGCTTCGGCAGCTATGGCCGCCTCGCGCGCGTGCTCATGCATCTTGAGCGGGAAATTCCGAAAGACTACCCGCAAACGCGAATCGTACTCTTTTTCGACCTCACCAAGAAAAACCGCGAACTTGCCGCACGGCGGGCACTGAAAATCGCCGTACTCTTCCAGCGTCACCGGGGCATTCGGATTGCCACGAATATGCGGGCCCTCGGCGTCGCTTACGACGGTTGTCTTGTCCTCGGTAATAGCTGTAACATGCGATCGTTTTGCGCGGTAGAGCATCGCGCCGCTTCCGAGTGTGGCCAACGCGACCAGCGCAACGATGACAAAAGGGAGATATCGCTTCATAATTACGAGCGGAGAGCGAAAAGCTTCGACGCAACAATTGAGTCGTCAAGTGCGCGAGACAATTTGGTTCGTAATTGTTGACCGCTGTCTGGTTCGCCGGGTAAATTGCGCAATGCGGTTCAGGGAACTTCTGGTCACTCTCACCTTCGGGGTCATGTGCGCCAGTTTTTTAGCAGGCCAGGCGCAATCTAACTCGGAGACAGGGGTCGAAGGAGTCATTACCATCGGCCCCATTAAGGCCGGCCCCGTGCGGGCTGATGCTCCTGATTCACGGCCCTTGGCGAATACGGCGTTCGCGGTGGAAAACCAAAAAGGCGAGGTCACATCGTTTACCACGGATGGCGATGGGCGTTTCCGGGTGCCGTTGCCTCCCGGACATTACAAGGTTTCGCTCAAGGGCAGAAAAGGCGGCATCGGCTTTTATGGACCGTTCGAGACCGATGTCATGGCCGGACAAATGACAAAGGTCGAATGGCAATGTGACTCGAAGATCCGATAGAGCCGGCGTTACAACTGCGGAATCTCTGCGCGTGTGAAGAACGCGCAATTCGCAGTGAACTCTCGGGCCCGTCTCGCGAACGTTTGTGGCCGGTTGCGACGGCAGAAGCGCTGGCGTGCGAATTGTTTTGAAGTAAATTCGCCAACCTCGTGAAAAGCGGTTGCGTCAGCCGAGAACCAAAAACACCGATCTCTGGAAAGCGTGGTCCTGCGCTTGCGGGAAAAATTTCGGCGCTTCAAAAGAGCGGCATTCGCAAATCGAAGACCGGCCGATGGCGCGCCGCAGCGTTGATTCTTCTTAATTTGTTCATGATCGCGCACATCATTCAGTGGCGCGTTGTGGGCAGGACCGTTTCGCCAATCGAGCCCTCGGAGACCATGTACACGCTGCAGAAAGGATTCGTGAACGCGGGGTTCATCTTCTTTTCTTTGGCGATCCTGGCCACCCTGATCTTCGGGCGATATGTCTGCGGCTGGGGCTGTCACATCCTGGCCCTGCAGGATTTCTGCGGATGGCTCCTAAAGAAAATGGGGCTTCATCCGAAACCGTTTCGATCGCGGCTGTTGGTTTATGTGCCGCTCATTGGCGCGCTGTACATGTTCGTCTGGCCGGTCGTATATCGGCTTTTCACGCAACCTCATGAACCGCTCATTCCCAAATTCACCAATCATCTGGTGACCACAAATTTTTGGCAGACCTTTCCCACCGTCGCAGTCGCCATTCCGTTTCTTTTCGTGTGCGGTTTCATGACAGTTTATTTTCTGGGGCAAAAAGGCTTTTGCACTTATGCCTGTCCCTACGGTGGATTCTTCGGGTTAGCTGACAAATTGTCGCCTGGCAAAATCCGCGTCACACCCGCATGCAACCAATGCGGCCACTGCACCGCGACCTGCACCTCAAATGTCCTGGTGCATGCCGAAGTGAAACAATACGGGATGGTGGTCGACCCGGGCTG
>DATBEX010000076.1:0-5985 GCA_036558805.1 Candidatus Udaeobacter sp. | reverse complement strand
GGTGGTTTACTCGAGATGTCGTAACAAACCCTGTTGACACCTTTGACTTCGTTGCTGATCCGATTGGAAATCCGCGCCAGCAATTCATAGGGAAGCCGTACCCAGTCGGCAGTCATGCCGTCCTGGCTTTCGACGATGCGCAGGACAACCGTGTTTTCGTAGGTTCGTTGGTCGCCCATCACGCCGACCGATTGCACCGGAAGTAAAACAGCAAACGATTGCCAGACTTTGTAATACCAATCAGCCGATTCCATTTCACTCTGCACAATCGTGTCTGCCTCGCGCAGAATTGATAGACGTTCGGCGGTAACCTCTCCGAGAATCCGAACGGCTAAACCAGGCCCCGGGAAAGGCTGACGATATACGATTTCCTTAGGCAAACCGAGCTGCAATCCCGCCTGGCGGACTTCGTCTTTGAATAATTGGCGCACGGGCTCGACCAGCTCGAAATGCATTTTTTCCGGCAATCCGCCTACGTTGTGATGACTCTTGATCACTTGCGCGGGATTGCCCTGGATCGACACGCTCTCAATCACATCAGGATAGAGAGTGCCCTGCGCCAGAAATTTGTAGCCGCCATCCTTGCTCCCGCCGTTTCTCTGATCTTCGTCCAACAGCTCTTCGGTGGCATGTTGAAAGACTTTGATGAATTCATTGCCGATCAACTTTCGCTTCGTTTCGGGGTCGGTCACTCCTTTCAACAGTCCGAGAAACCGGTCGCTGGCGTCCACGTATTTCAGACGAACGTGAAAGTTCTCGCCGAAAACGCGCTGCACGACTTCTTCCTCTCTCGCGCGCAGCAGTCCGTTATTAACAAAAATACAGGTAAGTTGGTCGCCGATCGCCTTGTGCAAAAGCGCAGCAGTCACCGAAGAATCCACGCCGCCGCTCAAACCGAGTACCACCTTTTGATCGCCGACCTGTTTCCTGACGCGGGCGCAAGCCTCCTCAATGAAAGAACCCATTGTCCAGTCCATCGCGCAGTGACAGATGTGAAAAAGAAAATTCTGCAGAATCTCTCTGCCGCGCGGCGTGTGTGCGACTTCCGGATGAAATTGCAATCCGTAAAGCTTCCGTCGTGGATTTTCCACTGCGGCGAAGTCGCAGCCATCGGTGGTGCCTGCAACGCGAAAACCTTTCGGTAACGCCGTGACTTCGTCGCCGTGACTGTTCCAGACGTCGAGCTGTTCGCCCAATCCGCTTAGGAGTTCCGAGCCTTCCTTGACCTGTAAGACGCCTGCGCCGTACTCGCGTCGACCAGTGAATACGACCTCGCCGTCAAGATGATGCGCCATCAGCATCAGTCCGTAGCAAATTCCAAGCACGGGAACGCCTAGCGAAAAAATCTCGGGATCGATGTGCGGCGCGCCTTTGTCATAAACACTGGCGGGCCCGCCCGAAAGGATCAGCCCCTTCGGTTTCAATGCGGCGATTTCAGCGGCGGGCGTGTCGAAACGAATGATCTCCGAATACACCTGGCACTCGCGGATTCGCCGCGCGATGACTTGCGTGTACTGCGAACCGAAATCGAGGATGAGAATTCTTGAGTGCGTTGAGTTCTCGGCCATCTTCAGCGCGCTACGGATGAGTCTGCGGGACGCCATGTTCTGCGGCGGGGTCGCCAGGAGAACGCTCCAACGGACCAATGGACCCCTGGCCGGTCACGCCGCGTTCAAACTGGCCTTGAACTTCTTGTGTGCTCCGTTGTTCGATGGGGTCGGCGCAGCCGCTCAGGGCCAGGCATGCGATCAAGAGCAAGATCGACATGCGTTTCATCTACGTATTTTATGAAGCCGATACTTCATTGCAAGAAAGTTGAACCGTTGAAGTGCCAAAGCGACCAGCACTATGCTGTCATGTTGAGCGAAGCGAAACATCTCTGATGATCACGTTGGCGATCCTGCAGGATCAATCCTGAGATTGTTCGCTTCGCTCAGAATGACAAAGACGTTCCGCTTTAACGTTTGAACGCCTTATCACAAACACCATGATCGAGCCCGAACTCTTGCTGCAAGGTTATCGGCTTGGTGTTTTCCCGATGGCAATGGAGGACGACTCAATCCAATGGTTTTCACCCGATCCGCGCGCCATTCTGCCGTTGGAAGATTTTCACGTGCCGCACGCGCTGCGGCGTCTCCTGCGCAAAGAGCTTTTTGAGACAACGATTGACACCGCATTCTCGAAAGTGATCAAGGCCTGCGCGGAGCGTGAGGATACATGGATCAACCACGAAATCATCGAGAGCTACACGCTCCTGTTCGAGCTTGGTCATGCACACTCCGTTGAAGCGTGGAGCGGAGGCAGACTTGCCGGTGGACTCTACGGCGTCGCGGTCGGCGGCGTTTTTTTTGGTGAATCCATGTTTCACCGCGTAACGGACGCGTCGAAAATCGCGTTGGTGGCGCTGGTTGAACATTTGCGCGCACAAAAGTTCGCGCTGCTGGACACGCAATGGCTGACTCCACATCTGCAGCAGTTTGGCGGCATCGAAATTTCGCGGAACAATTATCTGCGCTTGTTACGGCGCGCGGTCGAAGTGCCGCGGAAATTCTAAGTTCAACGCCCAATCCATCGAAGTTGAGTGTTGGGCGCTCGCCAGGCGGAAGCCTTGTCGTAGGCTGGTTGAGCGTTGGGCGCCCGCCGCGCCACAGTTTGGACGAAGGCGGGTTTTCTGCTTTAGTAAGCCGCCGCTGTTCGGCGTGGCCAAACGAGCGGACTCGTTTAGAAAGGCTGGGTAGCTCAGTTGGCAGAGCAGTGGACTGAAAATCCACGTGTCGCCGGTTCGATTCCGGCCCCAGCCAGGCTTTCAGGCAAATAGCGATGATCAACCTTATTCTGGAGCGAGCAGGCTCCATCATCTGATGAAATATGATTGGAAGGATGCCGGCGAAGAATGGTCCGAGCCTTGGGGCGGTTCCGCGGCGCAATGGTCGGGTACCATTCTTCCACGTATTCGAGGCTGCCTGCCAGCACCGACAATCCTGGAGATCGCGCCTGGTTTTGGACGATGGTCTCATTATCTTAAAGATTATTGTCAGGAACTCTGGGTGGTTGACGCGTCCAGTGAGTGTGTCGAAGCCTGTCTTCAGCGTTTCGCGGATGAGCCGCACGTGCGCTGCTACCTCAACGACGGCCGTTCACTATCGATGATTCCAGATGCTTCGGTCGACTTTGCGTTCAGTTTCGATTCGTTCGTACATTTACGGCGGGACCTCATTGAGGCGTACCTCGGCGAGCTAGGAAGAATTCTGAAGATCGGCGGCAAAGGATTTATTCATCATTCCAATCTGGGCGCGTACGCTGGCTCCATCTCCGAACGTCTTCCGCCAGTGATGCGAAAACTCCTGCGCAAAATGAAGATCCTCGACTGGGAACATCACCGTAATCCGACGATGAGCGCCGACCTTTTTCGATCCCTGTGTACGCGCAGTGGGTTACACTGTCTCAATCAGGAATTGATTAACTGGCGCGGCAGACGCTTGATTGATTGCTTGTCGTTACTCGAGCGAGACGGTTCGACTGAAAATACTTCGACGAAGATAGTTCGAAATCCAGGTTTCATGCGTGAAGCAACCCGAATACGGCGACAATCCGCAAACTAAACAAGCTAACCAGTTCTGGGACGCCGGCGACTAACTTGATTGCCTAATCGACATCGCTGATTCAACATCGCGGCATGCCTGACGCACCTCCGCCGTTGCCAAAGTCACAGCCGTCATTTGGAAAACGGCACAGCACCATCATTAAGCTACTGGGAGTCGGCGCGCTGGTTCTGGTGCTGCTAATTCCGCTGGCAATGATAACCGGCGTGTTGAGGGAGCGGTTGCAGAGACGCAACGAAGCGGTGGCCGATATCACCTCGTCGTGGGGCGGCGAACAAAATGTGATCGGGCCGGTGCTTGGAATTCCCTACCAATACAGATTTAAAGCCGTGAAAGAAGTGCCGGCTCCTGATGGAAAGATGGAGCGCCGCGAAGTCGAGGAAACTGGTACCGCGAACGCGTACTTCCTGCCCGAGACGCTGAACATAACTGGCAACGTAAAAACGGAGATGTTGCACCGGGGGATTTACAATGCGGTGGTCTATCGCGCACAGACGGTTCTGTCAGGCAGGTTTGTGCCGCCGGATTTTGGACCCCTCAAGATCGACCTCAAAGACGTGCAATGGAAGGACGTGTTTGTTACCATCGCGATCAACGATTTGCGCGGAACACGAGAGGCAATTGTGCTCGATTGGGGTGGAACGAAGCACCCAATGCTGCCCGGTTCGCAGATTCCGGGATATACAACGGGCGCGACAGCATCGCTCGGCAGCGACAATCCTATTGCAGCAGAAGTTCAGTTTTCCATCCCATTGGATTTCAATGGCAGCCAGGGGATTTTCTTCGCGCCGTTCGGCGTACAGAACGAAGCAACGCTGAAATCAAACTCGCCCGATGTAGGATTTCGCGGCGCATTTCTTCCGGCTGAACGATCATTACGTCCGGATGGCTTCGACGCGAAGTGGAAGATCTCGTATTACGGACGCGATTATCCGCAATCCTGGACAAGCCGTACGGGTAACGAGCGATTCACGACACAAGCGGTTTCGAATTCTCTTTTTGGAGCGCAGTTCTTATCGATTCTGGACGCGTATCGCTTTGTCGAACGCTCAATCAAATACGGTGTGCTCTTCCTTGTTCTTGTTTTTACAACGTTCTTTCTTTTTGAAGCCACTGCACGCCAGAAAATTCATCCGTTTCAATATCTGATGGTCGGCGCAGCGCTTTGTTTGTTTTATCTGCTGTTGTTGTCGGTTTCGGAATTTATCGGATTTGGCTGGGCGTACCTGATCGCGGCCGTCGCGTCCACGGTGCTCATCACCTGGTATTGCCGTTTTTTCCTTGGGGGCGGAGCGCGGACTCTAATGATTGGCGCAGGTCTGGCAGGTGTTTATACATTTCTCTACATCACGCTGCGCCAGCAGGATTACGCATTGCTCATGGGAGCAATCGCGCTCTTCATCGTCTTGGCAATCGTGATGTACGTGACTCGAAAAATAGATTGGTACGCGCGGGATGCAGACTGAGGACGGAGCGCGGATGAAAATGGACATTGCCATCCGCAAAGCGGAGCCTTCTGATGCTGAAGGCATCTGGAAATGTTACACCGCACCGCAAGCCGCCCGCAATACGCTGCAACTGCCTTACCGAAGCATTGAATCGGTTCGTGAGCTTTTGAGTAAGAGTGGACAGGGTGATCACATCCTGGTTGCTGTCGTGGACGGAGAAGTCGTCGGCGTGATCGGTCTGCATGCATCTTCGAGACCACGAATCAATCACAGAGCCGAAATCGGGATGATGGTTCGCGACGATTGGCAGGGCAAAGGTGTTGGAACGGCAATGCTGAAGGCAGCGATTGATCTGGCTGACAGATGGCTGAATCTAACCCGAATCGAACTGACCGTTTTTACGGACAACGAGCCTGCTATCGCTCTTTATCGCAAACTCGGATTCGAGATCGAAGGCGCGCTTCGCAAATACGCGTTCCGCGATGGAGAGTTCGTGG
Organism: Candidatus Udaeobacter sp.; assembly: GCA_036558805.1. GTDB lineage: Bacteria > Verrucomicrobiota > Verrucomicrobiia > Chthoniobacterales > UBA10450 > Udaeobacter. Next base: position 438 of record DATBEX010000076.1, on the reverse strand, counting down.
ATGCCTATGCGATGGCACGAGTCAAATAGGCGTCGCCTCCCAGTACGCATCTGTTTTCAGCGTGCCGTCTGCCGAAAGCTTTCGGGTGCAGAATTTTCGTTTTAGCGTCTCTATAGCTGAGGCGCTGACTTCGACCACATGAGCTTTGTCAGATACAGGGCCGCCGCTATCGCTCACTTTCCCTGCGCCTGGCGCAGGTGAGCCTTCGCAGATTCCACGTCGCGCGGCGACTGCTGGCAGAGCAGGATCGCGCGGAGTTTGTCTCCCTGGTAGTAGCGGGCAGTGAATTTTTTCTTGGCGTACGTGCTGTCGAGCTGAACGCGCGTTGGCAACACGCTGAAATCGCCAACGAAATCCATGCGTAAGTCGAAGAGGTTGGTCCAAAAATAGGGGACCTGCTCGTAGCGAATGCGTTTTTTGCCTGTCATGTTTGCGCCT